>JBPCQC010000144.1:0-44411 GCA_050998515.1 Verrucomicrobiales bacterium | reverse complement strand
GTGGTTAAGGAGCGGACGACAGTTCCCCTGGCCTGGCTGGCAGCCCGCGTTGGTCTGAGCAGCGCCGCCAACCTCAGTCAGCAGGTTCGCCGATTGCCCCAGCGTCTCGAAACTCATGCTGAAATCCTTCGCCAATATCAAAAGTGGCGCAAAACTCTGTCATGAATTTTAGCTTGACCCGAATCACATGCTTGACCCGAATCACATGCTGAAATCCGTCGCCAATATCAAAAGTGGCGCAAAACTCTGTCATGAATTTTAGCTTGACCCGAATCACAACTGAGTTCACCCACAAATCCTGCGGAGGAACCATTTTAGCTTGACCCTATTCGCTTTGTACCCTAGGTAGAAACATGCGACCCACCGGCCGCGGGTGAGGTGTGAGATGCTTACTCGAAGAGAAAGCCAAACTCTGCTTTAATCCTGTCCACGTCCTCGACGCCAGAAACAGAGGAGAATCGACCACCCATATAGGTTTGCACTGCCGCCTCATCCGACACTTCCACGACGGCATTCGTGTCTTCAATAGTCAGCGAGTCAAACCCCGCCGTGCCATCGGCGTAGGTCACCTCCGAATGAAACCGGTAGATGCGGAAGTTCGAGCGATGCCCGCCGAATCGCTCGACTAAGCGCGACCGAATCTCAGCCTTCAGCGGTTCAGAAAGCCAATCCGCGGTCAAGGCGGCATCGATGACTTTGACTGGAGGGTCATGGGGCGCGCTCGTCACCACGGTGCGAAGCAAGTCACCGCCACCCCCCTCGTGTGTTCTACGCCAGTCTGCCCTGCAGACTATCCGTAACTTCTCCTCCGCTGCGAGGGTGGTGTAGAGTGTTTGCTCGAGCACCCGAGCTTGATGGATCACGGACTTGGTTTTCAACCGGGAAGGAGGAACAGCGTCAGAGAGAGTTTCTACTTCCAGGAACTTCGACCGTGACTTCTCTGCGGCAGAGGGAGTCGTTGGCTGAACCCGGGAAGCTGCTTCCAATGGAACTCCCCAGTTAATGATAGACGCCGCCCAACCTCCAAAGAGGAGCAACACGACGGAGACGCCGAGCAGTTTAAGGCCGAAAGCACCTCCGCTGCCTGAATCAATGGCATCAGATTGTGAAGAAATTTTCAAAGATCGCACGCGAGGGATGATGACGCCCCGGGTCCCTTACGGCCCCCATGTATATTCCTCCGTAATGGTAATCGTGCCAGTATCAAAACTCGCTCGCAGCGTGATGGTTACTTGGCCGGGGCTGACGTCAACCCGTGGTCCCCACTGTAACATCGGTATCTGGGGATTGGAAGGTTGCTCACTGATTGTGGCATTTGTGCAACGGTAAGTTGTCGGGTAACCCTGGTCAGTTTGCGATGTGGATATAGTTCCAGCTGGAGGGTTCTGAGCAGCCGCTTGGGTAACCAAGTCTTGCAATTGTCTCATCGCGTCATAGCGGGCTTCGTATTCATTACGCCCGCTCCCGGTAATCGGGCTACTACTCGGTGCAGGAAGGGTCACACCCCCCATAGTAATCTGCGTGGTTCGGGTCCTGATGCGGAGGGCTGTAGTTATTGAGGCATTTGCTAGCACCTCCAGCGTTCCCACCCCCATGAGGGCTACCGCGGCAGAGGCCGTGCCCGTCTTTCGAAGAAACTCCCTTCGGGTAAACCGGTTGTTCCAGAGCTCAGGGTCAGGCGACGGTGAAGCTAAATCTTGACAGCCCCCCCCCCCCCACGTGCGAAGAGTGCGAAGTTTTCATATAGAAGGCCGAGGATTCGCTGCTCGCCTTCCAATGTCAAGCAAAATTTACAGCGACTCTTTTCTTTTCTTTTCCGATGTCCCAACTGTTGCCCGAATCCCACACCGGCCGCCACCTGGCTTACACGGTGGCTTTCGACGCGCCCGGCTCGCCGGGACATCGGATGATGGCAAAGATGCTCGCGTCGACCTTGCTCCGCACTTACTTCGATGGCGATGTGATCGTTTTTCGCAACTCCCCTGATCCGCTCTTCAGAGTTTAGCGAGTTGGGTTGGAGGAGTATTATATCCCAACTCCGGAAGTGACAGGGATCAAAGGTGCGGAATACTCGTGGTGCTGGAAATACAAGGTGCGGGATCGGATCGATGCTTCTCTCTACGACAAAGTTCTCTTCCTCGATGCCGATTGCTTAGTGCTGCAAAACATCGATCAACTCCTCGAAGGTGACTGGGACATCGCTTATCAGCCGGAAGCGGGTGCGAATATCGATCTCCCGCAGTTCAGTTGTTTTCTGAGCGATGAGGAACGAGCGACACTGAAGCGGCCCGGTGTAAATAGTGGCACTGTAGCGGTGAAGGGGACGATTTTCAACGAGGTGATGCGAGAGTGGGAACGGATCGACGGCACGGAGCCACCCCAAGTGCGATTATGCAGTGATCAGGGGAGCTGGAATCGCCTGCTGCTTGATCATACGGCCGCCGGCCTTTACCCCGGAACAGCCAAATGGCGCGCGCAGCCCTTCGAACCTGGAGCGGTGCAGTTCCCACTCTACCTCGAGCCGAACTATACGAGCTACCGAAAGGCTTCGGTAGTCCACTGCCTCGGTGGCGATACTCGCGTGAAATTGAAGTTCATGTTCGGAGTCTACATGAGCACTTTCTTTTTCGATGACTCATCGACAATGCTGAACCTGCTGGAGATGTAGCTTGTAGGAGCCTTGCAGCCACCGCCAGGACTAAGGAGCCACGGAACTAGCGGGACCCAGCCGTTTCCAGCTCCTGAGCGCGTTTCACATCCGCTTCGGCCTCCGGACGGCGCCCGAGCTGGTGATAACAAACGCCACGATTGGGAAAGGCTAGCGCGTTCTGTGGATCGATCGCGATCACCTTGGAGAAGTCGTCGATGGCTTCGGGAAACCGGCTGGCGCGCGTGTGCATGCGTCCGCGCTTTAACCAGGCTTGGGCAAACCCTGGATCAAGGGTGAGCGCTTGCGTGAAGTCGGCTATCGCTTCCTTATAGCGCTTCAATCCTTCATTCGCGAGCCCCCGCGTGTGATAGGCCGCTGCGTGCGTCGAATCGATCTCCAGGGCTCGATTACAGTCCGCCAACGCTTCGCGCCAGAGGGATTGCTTGGCGCGCGCAACCGCGTGGGGGAAATGGGGGTCAGTGTGGGTCGCGGTAGGACCGCCGGTTGCCCGGCGGCCCCCGCACAGATCCCGGCGGGCGGGATTAGCGCACCGGGCTCCTGCCTCAGGTGGTGACGGCCAGGCGGTGTTCAGGATAGGGATGCATTTTCCTGTCTCTTTTCACTGCGTTCCGTATCCTCTCAAGCGCATGTTGCAGCCTTTCCCGGCACTGCGTCCGGCGTCTGGTTTGCTGGATTCCCCTCGGCCCGACCCCTTCCCTCCCTCGACTCCGCGGCGGACTTCCTCTCGCCCGCTTTGTTCGTCGAGTTCTCCGGTACTATGGATCGGTCCGACTTCCCGTGTCCGGACATCACCGCCTTGCCCCCATGGGGTTCACGGTGCGGACCCTGTAAGTGCACAGGGTCAGACACGGGATCTCCCGGTTTCCGTGCGGGAAGTGTCCCTGCATGCCTTGGTTCTGCGACCGCGCGGGGGCAGGATGGCTCTTGCCTCTGACGATCCATCCTGTGTTGCCTTCCGTCGGCCATTAGTGCGTCGGCCCCCCGGAGTTTATCTTGTTTTCGCGGCTCAATAGCCCCGCCTGCAGTTTCCCCTGTCAACGCTTCAAGTGCGCCCTCGCGGACGCCCTCACATGACTCGGGGCCAGCGTGACTGGCTAGGTCTTCACTGTGTGACTCTTTCATTCACTTCTTCCCGCCGGCTTTCACCGGCGCTATCAATGGCGCTAAGATAAGCCAGAGCATGGTGGGCTGAATTGCTCGTGACGAATCCTGAAGGGATGAAAGAGATTATCCGGTGGTGAAGCGAGGAACGAGCGCAACCATCGGTCTCCTGCATCACCAGCGACGCGCCCCGAAGGAGGCGCGAGAGACGTGCGAATCATTCTTGCGCCTCCTTCGGGGCGCATTCCATTTTCCCGCGCTTCTCCGGCGGTTCCGCCGCGCTGCACCGCCGGCTAATTTCTCCCAAGCCTCCGGCTTGTTCAAACCGCCCAAAAACATCCCAAAACCGCCTTATCTTAGTGCCATTTTGGATCGACCCCTGATTTTCTCGGACCTGGTAAATGTCAAAGATGAGGTCGTTGCCTCCGCGCTCGCCGTCGCTGAGCTTGTTTTCGTTAGCCGCCGAGAGCACGTTAGAGCGCCTTCCCTATGCCACGTTTCGCTTCGTTTGATCAACGCAACTACCGCACCGTGCCCGCACGTGAAGGTTACGCTCAATGGGCCGCGACCTACGAGGACACCATAAAGCGTAACATGGATCTGTGGTTGCTCGGCGAGATCCAATGCGTCAGGTGGAGTGCCGTCGGACGTTGTGCGGATCTTGGCTGCGGGACGGGGCGCACTGCCGCATGGCTGGCGAGCAAGGGCGTCCGGATGATCGACGGCGTTGATGCCACACCCGAGATGCTCGATCGCGCTCGCAAGCGAAATGTGTATGCGTCGCTCCATTTGGCGGATGTTTGCGCGACTGGACTGACAGCGTCGGCGTACGACCTGGTCACGACCTGCCTCGTTGACGAACATCTCGCCGAGCTTGCACCGTTGTACGCAGAAGCAGCGCGGCTTGCCCGGCGTGCAGCGGCGTATGTCGTTGTGGGCTTTCACCCATTCTTCATAATGGCGACAGGAATGCCTACGCACTTCAAAGCAGCCGATGGCGAGACCCTGGCAATCGAGACCCACGTGCATCTATTGTCCGACCACGCGAAAGCGGCGCTCGCGGCGGGCTGGCACCTCGCCGAATTGCGTGAGCAGGTCATCGACGATGGCTGGGTGCAGGCGAAGCCAAGCTGGGCGGCCTATCGGGATGTGCCGATCAGCTTTGCATGGGTGTGGCGGCGAAGCGAGATTTGAGTCGGTATTCAGTGCGGCTAAGTGCCGAAACGCGTGCGGCAACGCAAACGACGCCGCGCGCCCCTCAGCATTCGCCGCGGTAAATGTTCCGTTCATCGATTCACAGTATCCGACAGGTATTTCCGAACAACCCTACGCCAGCAGCCCATGCACGACGTTGCCGTAGACGTCGGTCAGGCGGAAATCGCGGCCGGCGTGGCGATAGGTCAGGCGCTCGTGATCCAATCCCAACGCGTGAAGCAAGGTGGCATGGAGATCGTGCATGTGCACCGGGTTCTCGACCGGATGATAACCAAAGTCATCGCTGCTGCCGAAGGTGAGCCCGGGCCGCACGCCGCCACCGGCCATCCACACGGTGAAGACTTGCGGATGATGGTTGCGGCCGTCGCCGTTTTCCGCCATCGGGGTGCGACCGAACTCACCGCCCCAAAGGACCAGGGTATCCTCGAGCAGGCCGCGTTGGTCGAGATCCTGGAGCAGGCCCGCAATCGGACGGTCGACTTTTGCCGATTCACCGATGTGGCCCTTTTCGACTTTGGTGTGGTGATCCCAGGTGTAATCGGTCGAGACCTGGATGTAACGGACGCCGCGTTCGGCGAACTTCCGAGCCAGGAGACATTGCCGGGCAAAATTGTCGGTTGGTTCGGATCCGACGCCGTAGAGGTCGAGCGTTGTCTGTGATTCGTCATCCAGGCTCATGATCTGGGGCATCGTCGATTGCATGCGGAACGCGAGTTCATAACTGCCGATTAATCCCTCGATGGCTTGGTCGCCTGCGACTTCCACCAGGTGTTTTCGGTTGAGCGACTGGACGAGATCGAGCTGGCTCCGCTGCAGACTCGGACCAAGCCGTGAGCTGGCGAGGTTGGGAATGACGGCTTTTGCGATTGGGATCTCGGCTGATCCGATGGCAGTGGCTTGATGCATGGCGGGCAGGAAGGCATTCCCGTAATTCTGGGCGCCGCCGTGCCCGCGCGGCGGGGAAATGGTGATGAACGCCGGCAGATTGTCGCTTTCCGATCCCAAGCCGTAGCTGACCCAGGCGCCGACGCTGGGGCGCACGAGGTTGGCCTCGCCGGTGTGCAATCGCAACAACGCCTCGCCGTGAGCGCTGCCCTCAGTATGCACGGAGCGAACGACACAGAGCTTGTCCGCCTGCCTCGCCAGGTGAGGAAACAGCTCGCTGATCCAGATGCCGCTCTGACCGTGTTGCGCGAAGCGGAACGGCGACCCGAGAATTTGCCCGAGGGAATCGCGCTTGCTCCCGACATCCTTCCCCGCCAGCGGTTTCCCGGCGAGTTTGTTGAGCCGCGGCTTGGGGTCGAACAGATCCACATGACTGGGCCCGCCCCACATGAAAAGAAAAAGGATGCGTTTGGCGCGGGGAAGGAACTGCGGGGATCGGGCCGCCAATGGCGACTCGTTTGGCGTCGGGCTGGCAGCCGCCAGCCCTGTGCGGGCGGCGAGCGCCGACAAGACCAGGTGACCGAAGCCACCAGCGCTCGATCGCAGCATGGCCCGCCGCGTGATGGCAGGAGCGAAATGGTGGCAGCGCATGATCTTAATCCAGGAACTGGAACCGGCTGAGGGAGAATAGCGCCTGGCAGGCCATCGACCAAGCACGAATGGCGGGTTCGGTGGTGCCTGACTCGGTCAGGCGCTTTTCAGAGTTCTCGACAAAGGCAAGAAACGTCTCTCGCTCGACGTCGGTCGGCGCCACGTTGAGAACCAGCTCAAACATTCGATCGATCCGGGTGGCAGCCGGATCGTCAGCGGCGTCAGCCAGGATCCGTCGCGCCATGGCATCGGCCGCGTTCATAATCATCTGATCGTTCAACATGAAAAGCGCCTGGGTTGCGGCGGTGGTCTGCGGGCGCGCACCAGTAGTCGCGTGCGGATCGGCAAAGTCGAACACCTCGAACAGTTCCGGCAGATCATTTCGAATCACCGGGAGGTAAACACTGCGGCACGGAAAGTCGGTTCGCCGCCGCACTTCATTCTTGCCGACGGCGGTCGCCTGGTCGCCCAGGTACCCGACAGTGGAATTCATCGGCGACAGATCCAGTGTCCCGGCCGCGCACAATATCGCGTCGCGCAGTGACTCGGGGTCGAGACGTCGTCGGTGAGCGCGCCAGAGGAGACGATTGTCAGGATCGATGGCGTGAGCCTGGTCGTTATGCTGGCTGCTCATCGCGAAGGCCCGGCTCAGCACGATCTTTCGGACCATCGCCTTGACCGACCACCCGGAATTGATCAACTCATGGGCCAGGTGGTCGAGCAACTCCGCATGGCTGGGCAGCTCGCCGGTGCGCCCGAAGTTGTCGACCGTCGCAACGATACCCCGGCCCATCAAATGATGCCAGATGCGATTGACCAGGACGCGCGCGGTGAGGTGGCCAGGCCCGTTGTCCACATCGGTCAGCCACTGGCCAAGCTCGAGCCGCCCGCTTTTCCCTTCCGGTATCCTCCTTCCGGCGCCGTGGCTGACGACCTGCAGAAAACCGCGCGGTACTTGTTTGCCCGGGCGATCGAACTGCCCCGCCAGGCGGATCGCCTCATCTGCCGGGGCGTCCGCGTCTGTCGGGATCATGGCGCGCGGCGGGATCCTGGGAGGAGCGTCAATGGCCGCGCCCAGTTCGGTTACCAGCGACTTCTGGAACTCAACACGTTTCTCGACGGGCAGCGCCGGATCCAGTGCGAGCGCCGCCACTGCGTCGGGATGTTTCCCGGCTAGCGCCTTTAACCCGTCGGCGTCCCCTTTCCCGATAAGTTCCAGGGCAGCTTTGGCGTGTGTGGACCGCTCCTTGAGCTTGGGAAGCTCGATCCAATACTTCTCGTAGCTGGCATCCGCGGCATCGCCGTCAGGGCCGAGGCCGACCAATCGTTCCATCACGCGCTGCTCGCCGAGCATATAGCGTTTCTCCATCACCTGTGTTGATGTCAGGATGCCGGCCAGGGAGTAGTAGTCCGCCGTGGGAACGGGTTCGAACTTGTGATCGTGGCATCGGGCACAGCCGAGGGTCAGACCGAGGAAGGTGCGTCCGATGGTGTCGATCTGTTCATCGGCCACTTCCATCCGTTGTTTTTTCGCGTCGTTGCCAAGCAAAACCTTGGGGCCGATCACCAGGAATCCAGCGGCAGTTCGTTGACGGTCGCGTTGCTCGGTGCCTTCGGACGGCAGCACATCGCCGGCGACCTGTTCGAGCACGAAGCGGTCGAAAGGCATGTCCGCATTCACGGCGTCAATGACCCAGTTCCGGTAACGCCACGCTTCGCGGAAGAGGAAGTTTTCATCCAGGCCGTTGGAATCGGCGTAGCGCGCCAGGTCGAGCCAATGCCGGCCCCAGCGTTCCCCGAACTGGCGCGAGTTCAGCAACCGGTCCACGACGCGCTCGAACGCGCCGGGGCGCTGATCTTCAAAAAACGATCGCGACTGCTCCGGAGTCGGCGGCAAGCCGATCAGTTGAAAATAGAGGCGGCGCATCAGCGTTTGTGCGTCTGCATCGGCGGCCGGCTGCAAACCGCTGGTGCGGAGTCGTGCGAATAGGAAGTCATCGATCCGCGATCTGGACCAGTCTCCACCCACGGCCACTGGGAGGTGCTTTGCCTGCAACGGCTGGAACGCCCAGTGACTTCTGCCGGCAACGGGATCGGAAGGGGCAGGGGCGGCGACTTGAGACGGCGCGGCCATGGCCACCCGAACGCCGGCGAGTCCGATAATGATTCCATTTCCGAGTCGAGAACGCATGAGTAGTTCCTTCGAATCCGCCGAACCGTCCGGGCAGCGACCTAAACTTGCAAGGCGCGAATCGCAACCGGTCCTCACCACCACTACAGGGGCGGCACCGGCTTGACCATAAGCAAGAACTCGACGTGATCGCGGATGAATTCCACTTTCACATTGTCGAAGTGGTGTCCGGCATCGCCGTGCACCTCGCGGAAAAATCGCCGGGCCAGTCCCGCGGACTTGTCTTCGTAGTACCGGACGGCCCCTCGTAGTTCGGCGACGGCATCTGGATGGGCGGTTACTTGTCCCATCCGAATTCTTTGGTGAGGTCTCCGTGGATGGCCTCCCAACGGATCGTTTGGATCTTCCCAGTCCGAACATCTTCGGCGCGCTTTGCGATCTCTGCATCCCACCCTGCCTTCGCCTGTTCCTCAGGCTCATATTCGCCCCAGGCCGAATCAATCAATTCGACAGCGAGACGCTGCTGCTCGTCGAGCGGCAGTTGGCGAGTTTCTCGGCGAACTTTTTCGAGTTGAGCACTCATGTTTGAAGTATCGCAGAGAACCCGGCAGCTGTGCAAACGACAGCGTGCCCAGGACATCTCGAGGGGGCTGAGTGCGCTCGATTTTTCGCGCAGCTTGGCCGGGTCCTCGATCTTCTGCGCCTTGCGAAAGTTGACGCCGATCAGCCCCAGCCTTTTGCCGAGTTGTTCCAGCGTGTGGCGGTAATGGACTTTCAGATCATCACCATCGAGCTTCACCCCGCACGTCCCCGCAAAAGCCCTTCGGTATCGGCGACGCCCGGTTGAACGGCGGCTGCGCTTCTCAATTTTTCTTTCGGGAAAGTTGCTTCCATAGTTCCTCCAGGCGCACCGTCGTCTGGTCGCGATCAATGCGGCCCGCAGCGACTTCGAGCACCAGCGCCTCCCAGTCGTCGATCGGCAGTTTTTCATTTGGCAGAAGCCCGTTCGTTTCGAGAAAAACGAGGCACGCCGCGAGTGCTGTGCGCTTGTTGCCGTCGATAAAGGAGTGGTTGCTGCAAACGTAGAAAAGATACGCTGCGGCAATCTCGATTGGATCGCTGATGAGCGGTTGCCCCATCATGGTTGCCTGTGGCGCGGCGACCGCCGACTCGAGTAGCGCCTCGTCGCGAATTCCCGGAGAGCCGCCGTGCGCCGAGACTACCTCGGCGTGGATGGCCTTCACAGCGCTGGCCGTGAGGTGAGTGAGCGGCGTGCTCACGACAGGCGTTTAAATAGCGCGGAGTTCTTGCGGATCAGCCGTTTCGCCGTGGCGGCGGCCTTGACGGGATCGAGCGCAGGCCGGACCGGAGTGAGAATGATCGTACCTCCCTCATGCACGGTCACGGTGAGTTGATCGCCCACCTTCACTCGCGCGAGGTCCATCAATGCCGCATCGAAGATGATTCCGTGGGAATTGCCGACTTTGGAAATCGTTTTGGTCATCGAGTAATACTATGTTTTACGCGCCCTTGGGCAAGTTGATTTTGCGCCAGCTCGCGTTTTGAACGCTTCCTGCGCACCCGCAGCGCCGTCCGTGACAGCGATCCGTTTCATCGTGGCGGGATACGGGTAAACAGCTTTAATCAACGTCGCCGAAGAGGTTGGACGGCGGTGAATTTGACGCCACCCCGTGTTGTCGATCCCACTCTTGACGCTCCGTGGTCGCAGCCGGCTGCTTGCGTCAGCCTTCAAGGTTGGCGGCCGATTTTCAGGCGAAAGAATCCTCGTGGAACGGATCCGGGAATTTGGAAGGTCAACCTGTCGCGGAAGGGATCGAGTTGTTCGATATCCGGCGCCCCGCTCCCTCCGTCCTGCCAGGATGGCGGAGCAAGGTCGGAACTCCATTGGATGCGCACGGAGGATTGCCAGGCCTGCCGGTTCACCGAGAAGGCGAAAGCAGCCCCTTCACGAGCAACCGCAATTCGGCCAATATCCACCGATGCCATGGCTTTCGGATCTGAGCCGAGTGTGAATTCGATGAAATTGATGATGCCGTCGCCGTCCGGATCCAACTGGGCATCATCAATGGCTGCATCCAGCCCCCAAGCGACTTCCCATGCGTCGGGCATCCCATCGCCGTCGGCATCAACGAACTCGAATCCGGCCGTCCGTTGTTGAAATTCCGCGACATTTGTCACCCCATCCAAATCGAGGTCGCCGGAGCCATCCGGAACAAACGGAGCCCCTGCGAACTGCAGTTCCCACCAGGTAGGCAACCCATCTTGATCATGGTCGACCAAGGCGGGGCCGCTCGCCAGCCACTTGGCTGTCAGGTAGCTTTCGACAAGCTTCCGCTCGCGGTTGGAAAGCGGCTCTCGGAAGAATAAAAGTTCGGCCAGGTCGATGTTGGCCGGATTCTGACCCGGGCGGGCGCCCAGCCACAGGCCGCCCGTGCCCGCGGATAACGAGGTAGCTGGGTATCCCGCGCGCAAGATGCCGTCAACGTAAATGCGCGCGCGCGCGGCAGGACGCTCATGGCGAAACCCCAGCAGCAAGCGTTGGTTTTCGACTACAGAAGGACCCGCAAACTCAGCCGTCGCGTTCCGAACCACCAGGGCATTCGATTGAAATCCGATGCTGAATCCATCCTCTGGCAGCCCGCTCGAGTAGGCGATCGCCGGACCGGTAGGTGTACCTTTCAGTCTCCAGACTGCCAGCATCTCGAAGCCCCGCTCCGAATCGAGTACATCAGCAGCCCCGCGCGAAGCGTGAAGCTGGCCGGTCAGCAATGAGACGGCCGCTGGACCATTCTCCAACCAGGCAGTGGCAGCCAGACCGGGCGCGCCTTCGGTTACGGCATGGCGGAGTTGCCCGCTTTGGTCGTCCCACCGATTGATGGCACCCTCTGTCCCGACCTCGGTTCCGAGATCGGCTTTCAGCCACAACGAAAGCTTGTGGAACGGCAATGAGGTAAAAAATGCGTTCGGGACACGAGGGTCGGTGTCATCCTCGAGTTCTTCGGCGTCGGTTACGAGATCCTTATCTCCGTCAGCACCGAGGTCGACGGCGTGGGGGTCGGTGCCATTTTTGACCTCTTCCTCGTTGGTATAACCATCCTTGTCCGGGTCATCCAGCGCGTCAGGTATCAGTGGGTTGGTCCGCGCCGTGAGTTCAGCGAGATTACTGAGGCCATCGAAATCGGTATCATCGCGAGGCGGTGCCGGGCTGAAGTAGTATTCATTCAGCAGCCGTTCAACCGTTCGCCGCTGCCGATGGGTTAACTGGCGATTGAAAACGATCACTTCAGCAAAGCCGATGGGCTGTTGTACTAGCCCGCCGGTGTAGCCTAGCGCCAACCCGGCGGGAGCGATCTTGATTCGTCCGGTACCCGAACGTTCCTGCCGGCCGTCCCTGTAGATTCGGCTTGCGCCCGCGCCGCTGCGACCACCGTATGAACAGCAAAGGATCGTGGGGGTCCCCTCGACCATTCGGCTCGGCCCATAAAGATCGAGCGTCCCTAAATCCTGCAGTGACTGCCAGCGAAAATATCCCGACTGAGTGAGCAGTCGAAACCCATTTTCGCCATAACTTTCGTTCGTCGCGACGGACCGCCAATCCTTGGTGCGGTCGACCAGCCCCGGTTCAACCACCAGGAAGACGGTGAATCCTTCATCACGGCCATTGGAAAAGAAATCGGATGAGGCCCTTGCCACTGTGCCAAATGGTCCTGGCGAAATCAACTTTCTGCCAGGCACCGGGAATCGACCGTCAACGAGAGTCGCGCCGCCTGGAAAGATGATCCGTCGATGCCGACTGTGATCGGCCCACGTCACGACTTGACCCATCCCGTCCGCCTCTGCGCCCATTCCTGCCCGTAACCAGACTGAAAGCGCCTCCTCAGGTATCCTCACGTTGAGTGGTTCAGCGCTGAAAGGATCGGTGTCCTCCTCATATTCCTCGAAGTTTGGCCGCCCGTCGTTGTCAGGATCCAAGTGTCCATCAGCTTTGCGTGGCAATAATGAATGCTCAACCTCCCACCGATCAGGCACGCCATCATCGTCGGTGTCCACCTTTCTGGGATCCGTCAGCAAGGCGAATTCGTTGGCATTGCTTAACCCGTCCGAATCAGAATCCGCGACCGAATCGCCTGTGTGCCAGTCCAATCTATGTTTGCGTTCCCACCAGTCAGGCAAGGAATCAGAATCGGTATCGAGGGCCGGGTCGGTTGGCTCGCGCGCGAAAGACGCCTTGGCCATCGCGTAATCGAAACCTACCACGGGGGCGATCAGAGGCTCAACGAAGGGGCCGTTGGGGTTGAAAAACTCGAGGCTTCGCGTTTCGTAAGTGCCCTCGACGTCCTGCCTCAACTCCTGCCACCTTTCCCAGCCCATTGGTTCAGAATGGATTATGGTGGGGAGCGTCTCCGGCGTCCAGTAATTGAAGGTGGCATTCAGCGGATAGCCCACGACATAACGGTTCCGGGCCCAGTAGATCTCCGAAGCGACGAAATCTTCGAAGGTCGACCAACCATAGGTACCGTAGCTAACCCCGTTATTCCCGGGATAAGCAAGAATGACGAGGTTATCGGAGGCGCTGTTATGGTCGAGCACGCGCGCTCCACAGGGTCCAGTGTCGCGCTGCTGATTGATCATTATCAGGCCGTTGCTCACCGCTGGCCACGGGCTGAAAGGCGCCTCGAGGAAATTGTGGTGCACAACGAACTCCTTCGCATTTTGTAGACAGATCTGGGCGCCCCACAGGTGATGTCTCGAAACCAGGCCATTCCGACGACACACATTGTTTCGAGCTTCGCCACCACAACTGATCTCGAGTAAAAGCCCCTCCCAGTCATTGTCCTCGACGATATTGCGCTCAAAAATGCTGTCGGAAGAATCGATATCCAGCCAAATCCCCGGTCCGCTGTTACCGTGGGAGTAATTGTCCCGGAACCGAAGACCGTGGCAGAAGGCGAATTTCGCGCCGCCCGAGCCCCATGCATTGAAGAATTCGAGCCGGGTGTTAAACGCCATTTCGTTGTGCTCGACAACAATGTTAATGCCACTGCCGCCGATTCCCACCTGGCCATTGTGGTGGGCGTAGCATCCGCGAACCGTGCCACCCGAATTGATGACTATACCATAGGCATGGTTGTATCGTACTTCGCAGTTCTCGATCAGCCAGCCGTCTCCCCCACCCACGGTTCCATTCAATGGAGGAGATGGATATCTCTCGATTATGAGTCCCCGCAGGGTGATGTTGTGTCCGTAACCTGGTTCTGTCAGCGCGGCCAGCACCGCCCCCAATTTAGGTCCACTGATTTCCATCTCGTGTGCGCTTGGATCAAACCGCACATAGGCGCGCCGCGTGGCCTGATCCATGAACCATTGGGTCGTAGTACTCAGCATCGAAAGGTCCAGCACGCGGTCCACAAAGTCGCCGTCGCGATAAAGGTCCTGCGGAAAAGCGCATGTGGGGACGCGGCAGAAGTAGGCGTCGTAGAACTCCGGTTCAACCGCCGGCAGCGGTTGATCGCTTACCCAGTAGGGGGGTTCGTGGCGCCAGGCCGTCACACGTTGGGCACCGCTCAAAATGGCACCAGGCTGCCCCTCAATGATACTGCCGGTCTTGGGATAAATGGAGACGCCGCGGTATATCCCGGGGCTGACAATAAACGTTGTGCCCGGAGGATTGGCGTCGATCAACGCCTGGAAGTCGTCGCCGGGTTGCACGGTGACAGACTCCGCGCCCATGCGGGCCACCATGAACAAGGTCAAAACGGAGCACAATAAATACGCGGTGGCATCGCGCCGGGAGGAGGCATGCATTTTTCGGGGGGATAGGGGGATGGGGGGATGTTATCCGCTACCCAAATCCCCGCTGGAATCAAGGGGGGAATCAAAAAGTTATTTTAGCTTCACGCCCACCAGCGAGGAATTGCCTTCTGCTTTTTTGGCAGAGCGTCCGCCGCACTTCCGAACTCTCATCGCGGTTATTATCGCCATTATGCCGCCCTTCTCGCAACCTCCCTTGCTCCCAGCCCCGGGAAATCAAACTTCCTGGCGATTCTCCATTGACGTAGACCGGGAACCCTCTGCACACTACGGGAGAGCGTATGAAACATCACTGCTATGAATATTGAAGCAATCATCCGCGCAGTTCAAAGGAAACTCGGAGTCCATGTGGACGGCAGGGCCGGTCCACAGACATGGAAGGCGATTTACGACCGCGTCGGTGCGGGCAGCGCCGGATCCGGGTCACCGCCATCCAGGCCGGCTCCCGCGTTCACTCAGCAGGTTGATGAGCGCAGCGAAAGGACCATCGCTACACTTCAGCCGGAAGTCCGCCCATTTGCACGCGCGCTCGTTCTCAAAGCTGCAGGTGTCGGGATCACGATCAAGGTCATCAGCGGATTGCGCTCCTATGAAGAGCAGAACAATCTCTACGCTCAGGGACGCTCGAGGCCGGGAAGGATCGTGACGAACGCACGCGGTGGATATTCCAACCACAATTTCGGCATTGCCTTTGACGTCGGGGTCTTCGAGAGGTGGGACGCAGAAGAAAGGAACTGGAAAAGCAAGGGCTGGCACGCTTACAGATATCTGACGGTCACGAGAAGGGGCACCTACTACTACAATCGCGTGGACGACAAGACTCTGCTGGCTGGCTTTGGCACGCGCGTGCCGGCCGAATTCCGCAGGCAACCTTTCTTTGTTGGAGTGGCACACACTGGCTATCACGTTTTTCCCGGATTTCGCGGGGATGTATTCGAGGCGCACTCGACGCGTCGCCTCGACTCCTTCAATAATCTTGAGCAAAGTCCCTTCAATCCCCTGGCAAGCGGCGGCGGGCCCCGCTGGACATCGACAGAAAGATACCGCTCCGGCCTGATCGCTCTCCCACCACAATGAGCGCGCTGACCATCTGCGCTGCGGCTCGGCATTCGCACGCACCGCACTGAATCCCCTCCACCCTTAGCCGCCGTCACCATGAAATCATCCCTCGAAATCAAACCTCGCGACAGTCAAACATCCTTGCAGCCATGAACAGAAATATCTTTTACATCATCGGAGTCATTGTCGTTATTGTCATCGTCCTCAAGGTCCTCGGCCTGTATTAAAACAGAAGTCAGGCCAAAGGATCGATAATCGGAGGCTCTGTCGTTGCGCGGGGAGCTCAATGGGCGCCTCGGGACAGCGAAACCGTGCCTTTGGCATTCCGGCCCCTTCGAATAGGTGAAAATAAGACTTTACTTGGTTGCGGAACTTTCATAAAGACTGGCACTCCGGTTCTGACCAGCTCTTGGCTCGTCCACAATGCAGTTCCTCCCCGAATATCTCCTATGAGTGTCAAATCGCCTTCGCTTGGTAATCGTTCTTCGCAGCTCGGGCCATTCTCCCTCTTCATGGGCGGCAGAAAACTTGTCGCCTTGGTGGGCCTGATCGGGTGCGTGGCCATTCCAGTTCGGGCGGGGGTTTGGAGTGAGGCGCCGTTGGTGGCATCGCCTGCCGCCGCGGCCGACGCCAGCTCAGGGATCAGCGCCTCGAAGATATACACCCATGCCGTTGATTGGGCCACCGACGACGGTGGAGCGGTCGTCAACGGCGTGACACTTGGGGAAGGAAGTGCTGTCGGCTCCAACTACACACTGACCGGCACTAATTTCGTGTTTCAGAACAACCCGTCGAACACCTTCGATTCGGCCTCGGGTATGTTCGATCTGAACGACGACTTCCTCTTCACAGGCCAACAATCACCCATCCAGACACTCACCCTGTCTGGCTTGACGGGCGGTACTCCCTACATCATGACGACCTACCTCAGCCAGGGCTGGAACGGGGCACAGCAGATTTTGTCGGCCGACGACCCCGGTTTTACGACGCTAACCACTGACCGCGGCGAACCTGGTAATCCCAAGATGATTAGTTACAGCTATATGCTTGATCCGGGGGACACGGACGTCGTCTTCACCTTCGACGCCGTGAATGACGCCGACGGCTTTCATCACTACGCCTTCACCAACGAGGTCGTGCCGGAACCGATGGGCTTGGGACTTTTAGCGATGGGCGCCATTGGGCTGGTGGCGCGTCGGCGCCGCGGCTGACGTCTTAGTCGGGCTGCGTCCGGTCGCTGCGGCCACCTTGGCATGTGCAGTTTTGCCGTGCCTCTCGTTGCCGGGATCGATGCTCGAAACTGTTATCACTGAACCGAAGGCGCGCTTGGCGCTGCCTCGGCTTCGGTGAGAAGGCTTCGAGCTAGCTCGTCGCGTGGGTTTAGTTGCACGGCCTGGCGGAGGTGGATCACAGCTTCGTCGCGCCGGCCTCCTTTGATCAGCAGATCGCCAAGTTGGCGGTGGGCGTTGGCGTAAATTGGCCGGCAGTGAATAGCGTCTCGGAAGGCTTTTTCGGCACCCAAGGTGTCGCCGACGCGCATCCTGCAGACGCCGAGTTCGTAGTGAGACTCAGCGTCGTCAGGCATGAGCTGGGTGGCCTTTTGGAAGCATTCGGCCGCCTCGCGCGAGCGGCCCTGGCCGGCGAGGGAGAGCCCGAGGTTAAACTGCACCCGGGGTGCGTCGGGGGACTTGGCGGCCGCTTGTCGCAACAGTTTTTCCGCAGCCGGGTAATTGCCCTCCTTGGTGTGAGCTAATCCCAGCAAAAGCAGCGCCCGTTCGGAATCGGGGTAATGAGCGAGGGTCTGTTCCAGCAGGGCGATGGCTTCCTTCATCCGGCCGCCCCGCATCAAAGCCATGGCGACTGAAAGGCTTCGTTTGCGCCCGACTTGTGCGCGCTCGACCTCCTGTTCGAATGGATCCGGCCACGGTGGGTCGTCTGGCAGGGAGCGGGCCGCCGCGAGTTGTTTTCCTGCCTGCTCTCGCGCGCCTTGGCGATGTCGGACTTCCGCCAGGAGCAGGGCGGCGGATTTTCGCGTGTGCGGGTCGGCGGCCGCCCGCGTCAGGTGCTCGCTGGCCTCGTTCTCGTCGCCCCGTAGGTGGTTCAGCCGCCCCAGTCCCAAGTGCGCGCGGGGGTGACCGGGGCGGGTGCTCAGAAGGCTTTGGTAGTGCGGTTCGGCTTCATAAAGTCGACCGCGAGCCGTCAGCGATTCGGCGAGTTTAATGCGCGGGGCGTCGATGGCCCCTGGGGCCGCCCCGCATAGGTCGGCGGCTCGCTCGAGTTTGGAAATGGCCGCGTCCTGGTTAATGGCGAGGAGGGCCGTGCCGTGGAGGTATGGCCATCGCGGCTCTTTGGGGTTGCGGTGTTCCGCCTGCTGGAAGCAGACGTTCGACGCCTCGCCATTCGCTCCGTGAGCGCGAAGTACAATTCCCAGCCGCCCCCAGGCCTCGGCCGAGCCGGGCAAGCGAATCACTTGCTGACGTGCCGACTCGATCGCCTGGATGACGAGCGGGTCCCGCTCGACCACGCCACCGAGGTCCAGCGGCGGCGGTTGGGTAAGGACCGGGAGGTCCGCGACTGCGTTCGCCGTCCGTGCGGGCTGTCGCCGGGCCCACGCGCCCCATACGACCACTGCGAGCAGAATGATGGCCGCTCCCCATAGGGCCACCCCGCTCAGGCGACGGCGCGCCGGTGATGGGAGGTCTGCTGCTGGAGCCAATCGCTGTTTCGGTCTCTCGTCCCGAACTTGTTTCTTCTTCGCTTTCACTGTCGATAATGTTTGTTCGATTTGCCGGGCGGCAATACTGATCCCTCGCCCTTTCGGACGGTCACGTACTGGCCGGCCGGGCCCCCAGGAAACTCCTCTTCATTTCCGTCGGGCCATACCACCTGCATTCGATCGACCTGCGCAGCCGAGCCCAAGCCGAAATGAATGCGAGGGTCGTTGCTAACCAGATAGCTGGAGCCGGGATTGACCCAGCGCGTGAAGAGGCGGTTTTTTACAAAGACGCGCACGAGGGCGCCATAGGCGTCACGCCCGCCCAAAGTGGGATCGACCGTACGCACGGCCACCCAGTGTCCTTTTTTGATAGCAACGTTGCGGTAGAGTCGTGCTGGTCCTGCGACCGCCGTCACCAGTAGATCCAGGTCGCCGTCGTTATCGAGGTCGCCGGAGGCTAGTCCGCGGGAGACGGCCGACAGGCTGCAGAAGCCGGCATTGGCTTCGGAGACATCACGAAACCGCCCAGTTCCGTCGTTGACAAAGAGTTGGTTTCGCTGGGCGTAGTCGGCCCAGAAGAAATCGTTCAAGTCGGCACCCTGCGCTCGAGGACCGCGCGTCACGCCGCCGTTGACAATGGCGAGGTGCAGCGCGCCGTCGTGGGTGAAGTCGGCGAGTACCGTGCCAAAGCCGGTGGCCCGCCATCGCGGGCTGGCCAGCCCGGTGGCGACAGTCTTGTCGCGAAAAACTCCGCCCGCCCCTCCAGCCCAAAGCCCATGGGTTTCATCGATCAGATGGGTAACGAACAGGTCAAAACTGCCATCGCCGTCGACGTCGCCCGCTGCGATGCCCATATTCGCCTCGGCCCCGCCGACGGCGTTGCAGGCCACGCCGCGCAGCATCGCTTCCTCTTTGAACGTGCCGTCGTGCTGGTTCATCCAGAGGTGATTCGGTTTGCCGTCGTTAGCGATGAAAACGTCAGGCCAGCAGTCGCCGTCGAAGTCCAGGCACGTTACGCCCAGGCCGGGGCCAGGCACGGTGCCGATTCCCGACTCGAGCGTCACGTCGCGAAACCGAACCTCTCCCATCGCTTCCCGCCCCGGCGACCGACCGAGGTTATGGAACAGCCGCGACGCGGAGCCCTCGAACGTCTTAGGGCTGCAGTAGTCGTGCCGGCCCAGGGCGTTGGTGCAATCGCGATCAGGGTCATAAGTGACATAGTTGGCAACCACGAGATCCAGCCAGCCGTCGCGGTCATAGTCGAAGAATGCCGCCGACGTACCCCACAGCCGGTTCTCGAGGCCGGCTTCGCGGGTCACGTCGGCGAAGCGGCCGTCGCTTTCATTCAGGAACAGCCGAATCGACCGGTGTTCGGTCAGGAGCAAATCGGGTCGCCCGTCGTTGTTGACGTCGCCGGCTGCGGCGCCCATCCCGTGGCCGGCCACATCGACGCCGCTGCCGGCGCTCACGTCGGTAAATTGTCCATCGGAGACCTGGCGAAACAGACGGTTGGTAGATGCGGACTGGGGCCCGGCATTCTGGACGAAATACACATCCAACCGGCCGTCGCCATCGAAGTCGAGCAGGGCGCAGCCGGATCCAATAATCTGCGGAAAGAAGTAGCGACCATCGAGGGGACCCGCGTCATGGGTAAAGTGGAGACCCGAGCCTGACGTGGCGTCTTCGAACCATGCGGGGGAAGGTGGGGCCGACGCCGCCGCACTGTCGGCTGGACTCTTCACGTCTGGCCCCTTATCACAACCGCCAAGCAAAAAGATCGCCCAGAGACCAGCTCCGATGGTTGCCATGCCCCCCTGCAGATCAAATATTCTGAGCCCCCCGAGCCTCAAAGCACCTTTCTGTTTGGTCTCATGAACAGCCATGGATCTACACATCGATACCTCCGCGAGCCGCATTTGGAAGCCGGATGTGTGCGCAAGGGGCTTTCAATTTCGCCGAAATGAGCGAGAATTCCACGCCCCCATGAAGTCCCCCCTTTGGTTCATCCGCTCCTCATTGACGCGGCTCCTGCTCGCCGTTCTCCCAACAATCCCGCTGGCGGAAGCCGGCACGTTTTCGGTGGTCACCCTCACCGGCGACGCGGATTCGGGGATCGCGGCGGACGCGGCCTTCTCGCACGCGATCAATGTCAATGACACGCCAAATTTGACTGTGAACGGCGCGGTTTTCACCGGCTCGCCCGGGGGCGCAAACCCGTTCACCAATAATTACAGCACGACGGGGCTGACTGCTGGTCTCGCCGGTTTCAATGCCGCCGCCGTTGACGGACTCACTGGAGCAGTGGTCGGGTTGTTCACTAACTCCGTCTATAGCGGCAACCCCGAGACCTTGACATTGAAAAACCTCCGCATCGGTCAGCAATACGAGACGACGTTTTACAACGCGGCCAACGGCACTCCCGGAAGCCGCTTCCAGACGATCACGGCGACGGGCGGGGACACCATCCATTTCGATCAAAACGGCCAGCCGGGCAGTCTGCTGAAGTATGCGTTCATCGCCACGAGCAACACGATGACGTTTACGCTCACGCCCGACGTTCCCGCGAACACGTTTTACATGTTCGCCTTCAGCAACCAGCAGACCGGCTTCAAGGCGCTGCTCACCGACAATTTCTATGCGCCGAGCAATCCGAATACGTCAGACCTGAACTTCAATCTTGCCGCGCGGCAGGGCGGACCGCTCGGGACGATCCCGTGGGTATCGGCAGGTGACGCGCAGGTGGGAAATCCCGCCGGCAGCATCAACAGCGGCCACTATCTGCGCCTGGCGGGCACCACGGCAATGGCGGCGCTCGATCACAATTTCAACGGCGCCGATGGTGTGGGCGGACTCGCGATCAGCTTCGACCTGGCGCCGGACGTCGGCGCATCGGGTGCCACCGCGTGGTGCGCGATCAATCTCGGCCAGGCGGCGGCGGACAAGCTTGGCGCAGTCAATGGTACGCACCAGCACTTCGGCGTTCTCTTTCGTGGCAGCGGTCGTTTGCAGGCCTACGATGGGAGCACGGTCGTCTCGCCGTCTCCCGAGCCGGTGTGGAGCAGCACGGCGGTGACGAACCAACTGCATCACATCGAGTTGCTCATCACTGACGCGGGCGACGGCAATCCCTTCGACGGCGCCGGCGAGGCGCGCATCGAGGTCTATGCGGACGGCGTCCTGCGCTACACCTTCACAAAGACCGGCGGCTACGCGCAGAATTACATCGATTTTCAGAGCAGCCAAATCGGGGGCATCGACAACCTCGTAATCGCACGGATCAATGCGACACCCGCACCTCCGACGTTCTTCGCGCAGCCGCAATCGCAGACGGTGTGGCGCGGCGATGCCTTCACGCTGACAGCGGGGGCGTTTGGTTTCCCCGCGTTCACCTATCAGTGGTATCGCGATGGGGTCGCCATTCCTGGCGCGACGGGGGCGACTTACACGCTCACCGATGCGACTGGCGCGGGCGGCGTCTATACGGTCGTGGCGACGAACTCGAGCGGTTCGACGACGAGCGCCGCGGCGACCGTAAATGTGGTGGCGCCGACGCGGGCGCAACTCACGTGGGAAGCAGCCGGGGCATCCTCGCGCCGCACGGGGCTGGCCATCTCGGAAATTCACTACCATCCGCCCGCGCGGGTTGATGGCCGCAACCTCGAATTTATCGAACTCTACAACTCGAACCCGTGGACGGAAAACCTCGAGGGATACCGGCTGACTGGCGACGTTGATTTTGCCTTTCCGACCGGCGCGCAGATCGCGGGGAAAGGTTACCTCGTGGTGGCAAAAGTGCCCGCCGATGTGCAGGCGGTGTATGGCCTTTCGGGCGTGCTCGGCGGCTTCGTGCAGAATCTCTCGAATGAAGGCAGCACGCTGCGGCTGCGCAAGCCCAGCGGCGCGATCGTGCTCGAGGTTTCCTGGAATGATCACGCGCCGTGGCCGATCGCACCGGACGGCACCGGCCACTCGCTGGTGCTCGTGCGGGCCAGCTATGGCGAGGCCTCCGCGCAGGCATGGGATGCGAGCGCGAGCATCGGTGGCTCGCCGGGCGCGGGCGACACGCCGCCATCGAGCGCGCTGGATCATGTCACCATCAATGAAGTGCTGGCGCGCTCGGACGCACCGCTCGTCGATTTTGTCGAGTTGCGCAACGTTGCGCCGGACGCCGTGGATCTCTCGGGTTGCAAGTTGAGCGACGATCCCGCGGCCCTCGGGAAATTCGTGATCCCCGCCGGCACCGCTCTCGCGGCGGGCGCGAGCCTCTCTTTCACCGAAACACAGCTCGGTTTCGCGCTCAGCGCCGAGGGTGAGTCACTTTACTTCACCAACCCTGCCGTCACGAGAGTGCTCGATTCCGTCCGCTTCGGTGGCTCCGCCGCGAATGTGAGCCTCGGTCGAGCCAACGATCGTGAGGGACCATTCCAACCACTGGCGATATCGACTCCCGGCGGGGCGAACTCGGGACCCTGGACGCCGGACGTGCTCATCAGCGAGATTTTTTTCGACCCAATCAGCGGGGACGACCAGGACGAATGGATCGAGCTTTACAACCCCGGGGCCTCGAGCGTTGATGTGAGTGGATGGAAGTTTACCGACGGCGTGAGCTTCACCATCCCCGCCGGAACAAGCATCCAGGCGGGCGCTCGGCTGGTCGTGGCCAAAGATGCGGCGCGCACGCGGGCGAATCACCCGGCGCTGGACCCTGCGCTCGTCGTCGGCGATTACAGCGGGGCGCTCAGCAACGGGGGCGACCACCTCACGATTGTGCGCCCCGAGACCGTCGGCACGCTGAACATCGGAGTCGAAGTGGATACCGTCACCTATCGCAAGGCGGGGCGCTGGAGCCGCTGGGCGGCGGGCGGGGGATCAAGCCTCGAAGTGACCGATCTTCGCGCCGACCGCACGCTCGCAGGCACCTGGGCTGACAGTGACGAGAGCGCCAAAGCGCCGTGGACAACAGTGAGCGTGACCGGCCCCCTCGACCACGGCCACACCGCGCTGGCCGGCGCGGATCGCGTGCAATTTTTCCTCATGGGCGCGGGCGAAACGCTGGTGGATGACGTAACGGTGGCGCCGGGCAACGTAGGAAACGTGGTGACCAACGGTGGGTTCGAGAGCGGCATCTCGGGCTGGACCGTGCAGGGGAATCAATCCCGCTCATCGGTCGCGAGCGGCGCGGGCTTCGGCGGGGGCACGGCTCTCCAACTCCGCGCCAGCGACGACGGAGATCCCGATGGCAACCGTGTTTATCGCGCGCTCACCAGCACGCTCGCGCCGAACACGACGGGCACGATCTCCGCGAAAGCGCGCTGGCTGCGCGGCCATCCCGAGCTGATCCTGCGGCTCAAGGGCGGCTACCTCGAAGCGTTCGGTGCCCTCATTGTTCCCGCGAATCTCGGTACTCCCGGTGCGCCGAACAGCCGCGCGGTCGCGAACGCCGGCCCGGCCATCCGCGACGTGTCGCACCGTCCGCTGCTGCCGCCCGCCGGCACGCCGATCCGCGTCTCCGCGCGCGTGAGCGATCCCGACGGCATCAATACGGCTACGCTGCGCTGGCGCGTCGAAACGACCGCCACCTTCACCAACGCCGCGATGCGCGACGATGGACTCGGCGGCGATCTCTTCCCCGCCGACGGCCTCTTTACCGGCACCATTCCGGCGCAGAACGCGGGCACGCTCGTCGTTTTCCGCATCGAATCGACCGACGCCGCACTCTCGGCGGCCGGCGCGGTTTTTCCACCTGATGCCCCCGCCCACGAATGCCTCGTACGCGTCGGCGAACCCGCGCAGGGCGGCGGCTTCGACGCCTATCGCGTGTGGCTTACGGCAGTGAACGTTGGGACGTGGACGAATCGCGCGAAGTTCAGCAATGAGCCCCTTGACGTGACCTTCGTTTATGGGGGCGTGCGTGCCGTTTATGGCGGCGGCGCCTGGTATGCGGGCAGCGAGGCCAGCACGCCCCAGTATACTTCGCCGGTTTCTGGCGGTTTGCTCCCCGGCTATAACATAACCCTTCCTGACCACGACCGCGTCCTCGACGAGGATCACTTCACGCTCGATTTGCCGATACGCGACACCACCGACCAGCGCGAGGCGCTCATGTTCTGGATGGCTGAGCAGCTCCGATTGCCGAATCTTCACCGGCGCTACGTCCATCTCTTTGTCAATGGCTTGCGACGCGGCGTCATCTACGACGACATCCAGCAGCCCGACCAGACCGTGCTCGATGAGTTTTTTCCCGGGGACAGCGACGGCCATCTCTACAAGTCCAATAACTGGAATGAAGGCGCAGACAACGGGAATGCCACTTCCGCCGGCGTCAGCAACATCCTCCGGCACTACGACACCGCCGGGCAGCACAAGCTCGCCCGCTATCGTTGGAACTGGCGTCCGCGCGCCTCCCGCTCAGCCAATGAATTCGGCGACATCTTCACACTCATCGACGCCGTGAACGTGCCGACTACGGCAGCGAACTACCAGGCCGCGATCGAGTCCGTCGTCGATGTGGAAAACTGGATGCGCACCTTCGCCTTCCACGATCTCTGCTCTTACTGGGACGCCTTAGGCAACCCGAACACCAAGAACACCTATCTCTACAAGCCGCTCGCCGGACATTGGACGCAATTCACGTGGGACATGGACGTCGGCCTCGGTGTCTTCAACGACCCGACCAACGCCGCGCTCTTCCCGCCCACCGCCGATCCGAGGCTCGATGCGCTCCAGGCGTTCGCGCCGTTCCGACGCATCTACTGGCGCACCATCCACGAGGCGTTCGCGACGTTTTTCAGCGGCGCCGGAGTCACCGAGCAACTTCAGCGAAAATACGAGGCGCTCGCCGCGAATGTTCCCGGGATTGTCTCGCCGTTCGTCGCCAGCGGCGCGTATGGCCTCAGCATCCCGCAGTGGATCGATCAGCGCCGCGCCTTTATCCAAACCCAGCTCAACGGTGTCGCCGCGAACTTTGCGATCACCAGTCCATCGAACGTGACCGTCGCCTCGCCGAGCGTGACGATTACCGGCACCGCGCCGGTGAGTGTGGAGAGACTCACCGTCAACGAGGTCGAACTGCCAGTAGTCTGGAGTTCGGTCACGTCCTGGCGCATCACGTTTGTTCCGGCGGCGGGCACGAATACCTACGTGGTTCGCGCGCTCGATTACAACGGCACTCAGATCGGCACGGGAACGGTGACCGTCACCTTCACCGGCACCAACGCCTGGCCCCCACTGCGCCTGAATGAATGGATGGCCTCCAACGGCGGCAGCGTACTCGATCCCAGCGACGGCGATTCCGACGACTGGATCGAGCTCTTCAACCCCACGGCGGACGCCGTGAACCTCACCGGCTGGCGTCTCAGTGACTCGACACCGACCCCCGCGGAGTTCATCTTCCCCGCCGGCTATAGCATCGCTGCGGGCGGACGCCTCATTGCGTGGTGCGATGACGAGACGATACAGAGCGCCGCTCCGAATTCCGTGCACCTGCCCTTCAGGCTCTCCGCCAGCGGCGAAACGCTTACCCTTACCGCGCCCGATGGCACGGTGGTGGACACTGTGACTTTCGGACAGCAGGTCAACGATGTCAGCCAGGGCCGCGCACCCGATGGCAGCTTGACCGTCGACTTCCTTGCGGCCCCGAGTGAAGGCACCGCGAATAGCGCCGTAATCGCCGCGCCCATCGCCACAATCACCAGCACCACCCTCGGCGACGTGACCATCATCGTCAACACCACGCCCGGCTTCGACTACCAACTCCAGACAAAAGAAAATCTCAGCGAGCTCGCGTGGACCAACCGCGGCGCCCCCATCACCGCCACTGGCAACACCCTCACTTTCAGTGACAGCATGAGTGACAACTCGCGGCGCTTCTATCGCGTAGTCCGGTCGCCGTAACCGCTCTGTCCACCGGTTCACGAGCGCAGCATTGGAAGGAAAAGTTCGCCCAGGCACGCTGCTGCAGACTGACGCCCCCGGTGTTGGCGAAATGGCGGCCGTTGCGCCTCCACTGAGTCTCGCGCCACCGTCCGGCTCGGACGCTCGCCTTGCGATGAAATTCTGTTCGGTTCCTCGTGCGTAAAGCCGGTTGCTCAGCCGCCAAGCGGCGATATTCTCCGTCCCGTCAGATTCCCTTAAAAGTGTCCTCATGACGATCCCCACCGAACCCATTGGGAGCATCCCAAGACCCTTGAAGTTGATCGAGGCGGTCACCGCGTTGGGAGATGACGCTGATCCAAAGTTAGATCCTCTGTATGATGAGGCGATTCGAGACACCATCAAATGTTTCGAGGAGACTGGCTCGCCGGTGATCACCGACGGTGAGCAAAGAAAGTACCACAACTTTTGGACCTATAGCGTCCACGGGCTTCCAAACATCGCGTCGGATGGCTTCAAGATTCCTTTTGCGGCTGGTCATACGCGTCGGATGCACCGGCTCACCGCCGGGCCCTTTCGCTACAATAGGCATGCCGACAACTATCTCGATGTCGCGTTGCGTTACGCTCGAGTGCCGGTGAAACAGGCAGTTATCTCGCCATCAGCCTTGAGTCTGATGTACCCGGCAGAAGGGATTCCGGGATATCCGCGCGAGGAGTTTATCGACGATCTCCTGCGGGAGCATGAAACGGAAGTCCGGGGCTGTCTGGCAAAGGGCGCGCACAGTGTGCAGATCGACTTCACGGAAGGACGGCTGGCCATAAAGCTCGATCCCTCGGGCAATCTCCTGAACAGCTTCATCGATCTCAACAACCTGGCCTTGTCGCGATTTTCAGCGGAAGACCGCGCGCGCATTGGTGTGCACACCTGTCCCGGTGGTGACCGCGACTCGACGCATAGCGCTGATGTCGATTATGCCGAGTTGCTGCCCAGTTTGTTCGCACTGAAAGCGGGAAATTTTTTTATCGCGCTGGCTGGCGAAAAAGATCGGGTTCGAGTTCTGAAGATTATCCGTGATTATATGAAGGCGGACCAGCGGGTTTTCGTTGGCGTGGTCGCAACGATCGATCCCCGCATCGAAACCCCGGAAGAAATTCGCGACCGGGTCCTCGAAGCGGCCAACTACATTCCCATCGAACAACTGGGCACCACTGACGATTGCGGATTTTCACCTTTCTGTGATGACATTTCCACCAGCCGGGAAACTGCCTTCCAGAAGATCCGGGCGCGCGTGGTCGGAACTGCACTCGCATCAGAGATCATTGGAGGTCGGTAATGGCGCGGGAGGACGACGAAGAGAACCTTCTGCGCTCGGTTGCCCTGCAGAATGCTCAAAGCATTCTTCTCGCGCGGCAGCGTGCGGAGCAGGACCTTATTCTGGCGAAGGAAGCGTTGGAGCGAAAGACCGAGGAACTTGCGCATTCACTTTCGATGATGCAGGCCACCTTGGAATCGACGACCGACGGAATTCTGGTGACGGACGGCCTCGGGAAGGTCACTGGCTTCAACCAGAAGTTTGTCCAAATGTGGCGGCTGCACGGCGGGCGCATGGAGGCGGAGAATCACTCCCAACTGCTCGACCTGACAAGCCATCAGTTCGCGAATCCGGTGCAGTTTCGCATCAGGATCGAGGAAATTTATGCCTCTTCTCCTCCGGAAAGCTTCGACGTGCTGGAAACGGCAGATGGCAGGGTGATCGAGCGATTTTCCAAAATTCAACGGATCGCAGAACGGAACGCGGGCCGCGTTTGGAGTTTTCGGGACGTCACTGAACGCAAACGCGCGGAGCTCGAGTTGCACCAGCAGAGTGAATGGTTCCGCGTGACACTGGGCAGTATCGGAGACGCGGTGATCACGGTGGACAACGATTGCCAGGTCACTTTTGTAAACTCGGTTGCGGAAAAGTTGACGGGCTGGCAGACATCGGAGGCTGTGGGCAGGAAGATCGGCGACGTGATGCGCCTGGTCCAGGAAATCACACGGGAGCGCGCGCCAACGCCCATTGACCGCGCGCTTCGCGAGGGGGTCGTCGTTGGCCTCGCCAATCACACGTCGCTAATTCGTCGGGACGGCTCGGAGATTCCGATCGAGGACAGTGCGGCGCCGATCAAGAACCCCGCGGGGGAGACCATCGGCGCCGTGATGGTCTTCCATGATGTGAGTGAGCGGCGTCAACGGGAAACCGCACTTGCGCAAAGTGAAGAGCGCTTTCGGCTGATGGGGCAGGTGGTGCCGCAATTGCTCTGGACGGCAGATGTGCGCGGAGAAATCGATTATCGCAACGAGCGTTGGTACGCGTATACGGGGCAGGCATCTGAAGAGGCCACTGCCGCGGGTTGGGCGGCAGCGGCGCATCCGGAGGATGGGCCTAAGGCGCTCGAGACATGGATGCGCTCGATTGAGGCCGGCGAGCCGTGTGAGGTAGAGTATCGACTGCGCCAACACGACGGAGACTACCGCTGGTTTGTTTGTCGGGCTGTGCCACTGCGCGACGACGAGGGCCGCATTATCCGCTGGTATGGCTCCTGCACCGATTTTCATCAGCAAAAACTCACCGCCGAAGCGCTGCGCGAAGAATCCGCCATCACCGAGCGCTTGCACGAAGTGGCCAAGGCACTCTCGACCGAGTTGGACCTCGGCAAAGTTGTACAAATCATCACCGATGCCGGGACGAGAGTTACACGTGCCCAGTTCGGAGCCTTTTTCCACAATCTTCTCGACGGAAAAGCGACATCGGCCAATCCCTATAGTCTCTCCGGAGTGTCGCGGGAAGCTTTTGAGCAATTGAGGACGCGGGCGAGAGACCTTTTTGGACCCACGTTTCGAGGCGAGGGTGCCATCCGGCTCGCTGATGTGCGAAAGGACAGCCGTTTTGGCGGCAACGAACCGGGTGATGAGAGGGCAGGCGATCCGCCCCTGGCGAGCTATTTGGCAGTGCCGGTTATTTCACGATCGGGTGAGGTTTTGGGAGGTCTCTTATTTGGGCACGCTGAGGCGGATGTTTTCACCCAACGCGATGAAACCATGGTCCTTGGGATTGCGGCTCAAGCCGCCGCAGCGATGGACACGGCGCGGCTCTATCATGCCGAGCAGCAAGCTCGCGCGGCGGCCGAAGAGGCCAACCGGGCGAAGGACCTTTTCCTTGCCGCCCTCAGCCACGAACTCCGCACCCCCCTGACTCCCGTGATAGCCATCCTTTCGAGCCTCCGCCAGGACCCTGACATCCCGGAGACGCTGGCCGACGACCTTGAAACCGTACGGAGAAACATCGAGTTGGAAGCCCGCCTGATCGATGATCTGCTCGACCTTACCCGAATAACGCGAGGAAAAATGGAGCTGCAATCGGAGCGAGTTCAGGTCATCCGAATAATCGAAGACGCGATCAATACCTGTCTGCCGGAGCTCAAAGCCAAGCACCTTACGCTCGTTCGGGACTTTGAAGAGCCGCACCCAACGATCCTTGCGGACGGGGCGCGCATTACTCAGATCCTCTGGAATCTGCTCAAGAACTCGATCAAGTTTACACCGGAAGCGGGCACTATCACCATCCGTTCGCGCATCACTCCTGGCCCAGGCGCTCAACACGTGATGATTGAGATTCAAGATACCGGGATCGGGATCGAGCCGACTCAATTGGGCAGAGTGTTTGAGGCGTTCGAACAGGGAGACCGCAAAATCACCCGGCAATTCGGCGGACTGGGCCTCGGGCTCGCAATCAGCTCAGCCATCGCGGAATCGCATGGCGGTTCGCTCACGGTGGCTAGTGAAGGCACCGGACGCGGGAGCACCTTTACGCTGGCCCTGCCTTTGGAGGGACGCGACGAATTAAAGGAACATGCCTCCGTTCCGGGCGGCTTGCTCGGTCCGGCCGCGGAAGTTCCCCGGCGCCCTGGCTTTGCTCCCCGTCCCTTGCGCCTCCTGCTTGTCGAGGATCACCTGGATACTGCGGCCATCCTCTCGCGCCTGTTGCGGCGCATGGGTCACGAGGTGGTCCATGCGGGCACGATTGGCGCCGCGCGGGAGGCGGCCACCAAGGAAATGAATGGCGCGGGCCTCGACCTCGTGATGAGCGATCTCGGCCTGCCTGACGGCAGCGGACTCGACCTGATGCGCGAGCTTTCCACGACGTACGGCCTGCGGGGCATCGCGCTCAGTGGCTTCGGAATGGAGTCCGATCTTGCGCAAAGCACCGCCGCGGGATTTTCACATCATCTCATCAAGCCCATCGACATCGGCGTTCTCCGCAACCTTCTGTCCGAGATGCAGGAACGGTGAATGTTGATTCAAGGCCTTAGACAGCCAGTGGGCAAGCGGAAATGAGAACAGAGCAACGCCGAGCAAGCCCCAGACTTGATTCCGATACTCGGGACCGCAGTGCGCCCAGCGGCGTATAACACGATGTATGAGCGCCGCACCCGCCGATCGCAATCGCAGCCCCACCAGAGGTTCGAATCGAAAATTCCTCATCGGAGTGGCGCGAGCGAGCGGCGGAGCGATTGTTTTCGGTTTGCCCTTGCTGATGACGATGGAAATGTGGTGGCTCGGTTTTTACATCGAGCGCGCCCGCCTCGCTCTATTGCTTTTTATCAGCATCCCGTTGCTGGTAGGGCTTTCGCATTATGCCGGCTTCGAGGAAACCTTTGGGTGGCAGGATGATCTGGTGAATTCGTTTGTCGCGTACGCCGTTGGGTTTGTTGCCAGCGGAGTGCTTGTTTCGGTCCTGGGAGTCATCGAGTCCGGCATGGCGATCGATGAGATATTTGCCGAGATCGCGCTCCTTGCTCTGCCCGCGGGCATCGGCGCGTCTCTGGCCGCCAGTCAATTTGGTTCCGAGGAGGACGAAGAGAAGAAAAAGCGGCGTTTCACCCGGTACGAAGGAGAACTTTTTCTTATGGCGGTGGGCGCCATCTTCCTGGCGCTCAATGTCGCCCCAACCGATGAGATGGAGTTGATCGGGCACATGATGAGCCCATGGCACAAGATCGGACTCGCAGTACTCTCGCTCTTGATCATGCATGCGTTCGTGTATGCGGTCGATTTTTCCGGCCAGGCCCTGGTTCCGCCCAATACCCCAGCTTGGAGCCTCTTTCTGCGCTTCACCCTCCCCGGTTACGCGATTGCGCTGCTCATTAGTCTTTACCTTCATTGGACCTTTGGCCGGATCGATGGCACAGACATCCACACCGTCATTGGGATCACCGTCGTGCTCGGCTTTCCTGCGGCAGTCGGCGCGGCCGCCGCCCGCCTCGTTATCTAGCATTCTATGCCAAAAGGCGACCAAGCAAAAGAAGCGCGCGCGAAGTGGCGCACTTCGGATATTCCGCTGCTCGAATGGGTCATTGGCGGGATCGGTCTCCTGATCGTCGCTTCGACCATCGGTTTTATGATTTATGATGCTGTGGCCGGCGACCGCTCACCGCCTGACCTCACCGTCGAGGTGGAAACTATTTCTATGCGTCGCAACGGTTACCTGGTTAGTTTTCGGGCTGCCAATGAAGGCGGCCAGACCGCCGCGGAAGTTTTAATCGAAGGCACGCTTTCGAGTACAGATTCCACAGAAAAATCGGAGGTCGTCCTGGAATTTGTTCCTCCGCGTTCGGAGCGCCGCGGCGGCCTGCTTTTTCAAGGCGACCCGCACCGTGGCCAACTTCAGTTGCGTGCGGCCGGGTATCGGGAGCCATGAGGGAACCATGGCCGCCAGGAGTCCATTTACGAAGGACTATTGACGAGTCTTACCGTGCGGTATTACTTTCGCCGCCGGTGTCCCTCTCGATACTACAGCTCTGGCGGGGTTAGAGATATAGTGATATGGACGGCGTCAGGACCTCACGGATTTGCGGCCTCAGGGTCCGGTGCCAGCCGGTAGAACCGACGCAGTCGGTCTGGCGACTCAGGATCGATGAAGTGGACGGCGTCATTAGTAGCGGTGCTTTCGTGGACCGTTTCCCAGCACAGAAAGTCGGCTGTGGCTTCAACTCGGAAACCGGGTATGGCCTCCGCTGCCGGGAAGCAGAGATGGAAGAGGCCGCCGCCGAGCGGGGTGCAGTCGTAACTGGCGGAATGCTGCCCCTGGTCGGCGATCACCGCGATGGCGCGGCGGCGGTAGCCGACATGATAACGCAGCGGGCCGTCGTCGAACTGCGGTTCCACCTGCAGGATGACGGTCTCACGGTCCTCGTCCAGGCTGTCCGCCAGCGGCTCGATGACGACAGGCACCGAAGATTCACCGTCAGCGAAGAAAGCGGCAAAAGTGAGTGTCGTATAATCGGTGCCGTTCGTCGCCGAGCCGTTTAGTGAGAAATTAACCGCGAGTCCAGCGGAGATCGCGCCGTAACGGCGCAGACGGAAGGAGGCCGTGTTGGCGGGGAGTCCGGCGGAAGGCTCCACACCGAAGGGATCGGACGGCAGCACGACCACGACCGGCAAGCCGTCGGACACTGTTACGATGATTGTGACCGGTGCGGAGACCGCCTGAGTGCCGCTATCAGCGCGCACGCGGACACTCAACATGTGGCTGCCGGGCGGGGCATCGCGCCATGTGAAGGAAAACGTCTGGGTTTCTCCAGGCGGGGGCGGCACGAGGAAGTCGAGGCGCATATCACCGAGCTTGTGGCCATTGGCGAAAAACTCCGCGTAATTCACGTAGCCGTCAGGATCGGTGGCGGCAGCGGCGATTTCCACCGCGCTGCCCACCGGAAACTGCGCGCCGTCCACGAGGCTGGTGAGGCTTACACGGGGCGCCTGGTTGTCGCCCACGGTGATGTTCACGGGAGCGGAAGTGATTTGTGCTCCGCTCGACGCCGTCGCCCGCGTCGTGAGCTGGTGCGTGCCGGCAGGCGCGCCCGTCCATATAAAGCTGTGCATCATCGGCGTGCCCGGTTCCGGCTGGACGATGAAGAAAATTTGCGACGAGCCAATCTTCTGACTGCCGGCAAAGAAGTCGATGGCTGTGATGGCATCGTCGATGTCGATAGCCGTGCAATCGATGGTGATATCCTGGCCGACTGTGAAGTGCGCTTCGTTTGGCGGTGCCGTGATCTCGAGCGTCGCCCGCGTGATGCCGTCGTCGCGGATGAACACAGTATCGCGCTCGTGCGCGGCATCGATTTCGAAATCATAGCACGGAGGCAGCAAACGATCCGGCGGACAGTTGGAGACTTCGGCGAGGACGGTCTCAAGCGGTTCCCGGATACCGTCAGGGATGGCTTCCACCTGGACGGTAGCCGATGCGAAGCCGGCCGGAATGGTTACCATGAACGGGAGCGGCTTGTAGTCCTGGCCGGAGACGGCGGTGCCCGAAACATGCAAATAGACCGGAAGCGGATTGGCCACGTCTCCCGTGCGGGAAATGGTGAAAACCCCTCGGAACACAATCGCCCGCATCGTTGGCTCCGATGACTCCTCCGCAATACGTTGCGTGGCCACGATCGAGACGACCGGGCGCTCCGGCACCGATCCAACAGTGATGTTGATTGGCGGAGCTTCGAGCCATTGGTTGAGTGAAACCTGTACGCGCGCCGTGAGAGTGTATTGCCCGTCAGCAGGGGCATTCCAAACCATGTCATGCTCTCGCGGGAGCCAGGGAATCGAGGGGCGTCCGTACTGCGGCGGATTCGACTCGCCGATGAGCACGCCATTCGCATAAAATTGCGTGGGGTGGTCGATTTCGCCGCGAGTGGAAACGGCGAGCGCCCGGACGTAAATGGACGGCACGCCCGCCGGGAACGCCGCGCCATGGGCCGGATCAACAAAGTCCAGCCGTTCCGAGGGCGCATCGGGATCATCATCGGCCATCACCGCCATCACACTCGCTGGCTCGCCGAGGCTGTAATTTGCCGAGGACCGGACGGTGATCTCGACGACTTCGGGCCCCTCGGGCAAGGCGTCATCGAGGGGGTTCAGAAAAAACGAGGCAGAAGCCGCGCCGGCAGGAATGACAAATGGATCGGGCACTGCGGCATAATCCACGCCAGAGGTCGCCGTGCCGCCAGTTTGCAGACCGACGCTCAGCGGATGGTCCAGCGGACCACTGCGCGCGAGAGTGACTCTAACGGGCGCAACGAAGCAAACGGGACAGGGCTCGGCGGTCTTTGGCGGAAAGCCCTCCGCATGAATCGTAACCACTGGGACTGGCGGGGGGCCGTCATTGTCACGGATGGTGACAGTCGCGCGATCCGACGTGTTGAAGTGGCGATACGCAGGCTGGTCCGGCGGCGTGACCGGCGGGGGGTCGTCGATCACGGCGATGATGGTCTCATCGCCTTCGACCAGAGTGTCGTCGATGGGATTAGAGAACAGCGAAGCGGTGTTCGCGCCTGCCGCGAACGTCACGGACGCCGGCAGCGCCTGATAGTCGACGCCGGCCGTCGCTGTGCCTTCATAGTGGAGGAGCACCGTCAACGGCGCCTCGATGCCGGTGTCACCACGCGTCAGCTGAAAGTTGATGCCGGCACAGAGCATGGTATCATTGCAGTGTTCCGGCGTCACGGTGGTGCTTGTAATCGTGATGAGTGACGGCGGCGGCACCGACGGTCCGTCATGAATGACCACTTGACTCCAGTTCTGCGGATCAAGGGTGTAGGAGGGCACCGTGCCGGCCGGAGGCGACTGGAGGAAGGCCACGACGTTTTCCTCTCCTTCATCCGCATTCGGATCAGAGAGCGCTATGACATTGAACGCAGCCGAAAGCTCGCCTGCCGGGATGGTGACTTGTGGCGGCAGCGCCGAATAGTCCGCACCGGAAAGCGCTGAGCCGTCATATCGCAGATAAACCACAAGCGGCTGCGCGCCGGTCGTGTTGCGGGAGATGGTAAACTCACCGGGAACCACGCGCGCATCCGGTCGCGGCTCGGATGTGGCAGGCTGAGTCGCCGCGATGCTCACGACGGCAGTTTGCGCCAAAACGTTTCCACAGAGCAGATCGATAACCAGCATCGCCGGCGCCACGGCCCTCCGAAGCCTTTGGCCGTCAGTTTTCATGGGATTGAGCGTTGAAATGGGGGCCCCCAACTTGCGTTAAGAATGGGGAAAGGGCAAGCAGGAGCCTGGTCCGTGCGCTTGCGGTCTCAGGTTGAATGCTCGACCGTTGAGAAGGTTGACTCTTTTGTTGCTTTATTCCCGTGGAACGCCCTTCAGGCTCTGCGGCATCCGCACCCGATGAGCGAAGTGGCACGTCCAGATCATTTGAGCGGCGACCAGCCGAGACTGATCCCGGCGCTGGGGATTTTCAGCGCGACGATGCTTGTGGCGGGCGGGGTGATTGGGTCCGGAATTTTTCGCAAGCCAGGGGTGATGGCGGCGCAGGTGGGATCACCCGACGTTCTGTTAGGTGTGTGGCTGCTGGCGGGGGTCGTCTCGTTGCTCGGCACGTTGAGCAACGCGGAGCTGGCCTCGATGATGCCGCGCACTGGCGGACAATATGTGTTTCTTGAGCGGACCTACGGCCGGTTCGTGGCGTTTCTCTACGGCTGGGCGTTGTTCGCTGTCATTCAGTCCGGATCCATCGCGGCACTGTCCTACGTTTTCGCGGAATACACCACGCGGCTCGTGGCTCTGCCCGAAGCGCCGGCATCGCTGGCCGCGTTCGCGTTCCACCTGCCGCTCATTGGTGCCGTAGCCCCGTTCAAGGAACTCGGCGAGAAGGGGCTGGCGACCGCGGTTATTCTCCTCCTGACGATTGTGAACTATCTCGGCGTGCGCTTCGGCGGCGCGGTGCAGAATGTTTTCTCCATCGCCAAGATGGGCGCAATGGTCGGACTGGCTGTAACGGTCGCCGTGACACCGGGAGTTGGAAACGTCACAAACCTCATCGCGGACAGCAACGTGATTCACCCGATCGGTCTCGCGTGGTGGGCAGCAGTAGCTGGTGCGCTGCAAGGCGCGTTTTGGGCCTATGACGGCTGGCACAAAATCACGTACATCGGTGGTGAATTGAAATCGCCCCAGCGCGATCTGCCCCGCAGCCTTATCCTCGGAATCCTGCTGGTCACCGGTCTCTATCTGCTGATGAGCGCGGTGTATGCGTATGTCCTGCCCATCGACGAGATGGCGCGCTCAAAACTGGTCGCAGCAGATGTAGCGGAGCGCTGCTTTGCTGGGGGCGGCCGCTGGATCGCCGTGGCTGTCATGCTCTCGACCTTTGGCGCCGCCAATGCCGTCATCCTGACCAGCGCCCGAGTTTACTTCTCGATGGGCCGCGATGGAATGTTCCCCGCGTTGCTTGGCCAGGCGCATCCGCGATTCCACACGCCCGCCACCTCGCTCGCGCTCCAGGCGGGTTGGAGCATCGTGCTGCTTTTCAGCGGAACATTCGATACGCTGACGGACACGCTGATCTTCGTGAGCTGGTTTTTCTACGTCGCCAATGCCTGGGCGGTCATCGTGCTGCGTCGTCGGGAACCGACCGCGCCACGGCCGTTCAGAGTGCCGTTTTATCCGTTCGTTCCCATCGTGTTCGTCTGTTTCGGACTGGTCTATCTCGTGCTCACATTGTGCAACGACGTCGCCGCCTACCGCAAAGCCCTCGCGGCCGGGCAGCCCGCCTTGCTCAACTCCGCACTCGGCCTCGCACTGGTTTTTGGGGGAACGCCCATTTACTTTTACTACAGATGGAAAAAGGCTCGGGGCGTATAGCCGCTTCGAAGTGCCTGCCATGATTCTTGCTCGTAGGAGCTCGTACTCGTGGTCCCTTAATCTGAAAGCTACAGAACGGCGACCACCACCCGGAAGAACTCACTGCGGCGGGAAGCCACGGGCTGCGGCGCGCGGGCGGTGACTGGAACTTTACCTTGCGCAATTGTGCCGACCTCGACAGTGGCGGAGCCATTCCAGGCGCCATTTCCCAGTCTACTGGCGACGGTCCGCCATGGGTTGGTGGCGCCGAGGTCGATCGAGGCCTGGATTTCGACCAGCACACCTATAGGAAGTGACTGGAAGGTTGAGAAGGCGATTGTCGGGATGCCGTCCGCGCCGAACACGACATCCAGCGAGTCGATCCCGGCCAGCGACAGGCTCGCGCTTTGCGGCGCTGCTGCGGTGGCGATTGTATTGGCTGCGGTGAGGGTTTGATCTGAGTAAAGGATGGCGATAAGCTCGTCAGTGGCTGAATCGAGCGCGCCGTTGCCATTCGAATCGTGGTAGAGCGCCATGCCTGAGACGTCGGCGAGCGGTGAGTTGGCGAGGTGGTATTCACTTTGCGGTCCGTGCAGCCGGAGGCGGTCATTTTCCGATGGCCGGAAAAATACGATGTGCGCGTAATCGGCATGGCCCGGCTCGGTGGGCGAGTTGTCGTCGTAAAATCGCCCCGCACCATCACCAAGGACGAAAATGTCCGCGTCCGCCTCGCCTTCCAGGCGGTCAATTTCGCCTGCGGCGCCGCCCCCGTCGAGCACATCAGTGCCAAGCCCGCCGGTGATGTTGTCTGAACCCGCGCCGCCATCGAGGAGTTCATTGCCGGGGCCGCCTCGCAGTCGGTCATTTCCACCCTCGCCGTAAAGGCGGTTGTTGCCGCCCCAGACGCCATGGAGTGTGTCGTTGCCGTCGCCGCCGAAAATGATGTCATCACCAGATAAATCGGCAACCTCATCACTTCGCGGAGTTGCGGTGAGGTGCATGCGTTCGATCTGGTAAGTGAAGAGTTCGTCGATGATGGTGAGCTGGGGTCCAGGCTGATCGCGCCGAATCGAGAGGCCGCCTCCGCCATACCCCAACAGGCCGGTGTAACTCGGATCGTCCCCTTCGGAGTAATCGAGGACGATCAAATCGTTGCCGGCGCCGCCATTGACCTGATCGCGCCCGAGACCGGGTTTGACGATGCCGTCGCCGGGTCCGGTAAAAAGGAAATTGTCTATCCGTCCGCGCTGCGTGATCACATCCTGCCCGGAGCCGCTGCGAAAATAACGAAGCTGCTCGAAGTTGCGGGCATAGGCGCCGTCGGGAAAAACGATATCGCCTGCACTCTGACTGTTCCAGACGAGCGGGGCAGATTGGTTCCCAAAGTCCGCCGAAAGGATGTCAAAGCCGGGCCCACCCTCGAGGCGCAAATGCGTGCCAGCGGCGAGCGGGGGCTCAGTTTGTGCCGATGGCGCCCAAAGCAGAGTTATGTCCTCGACATAGTCGTTACCGGGCCCGGCATCGAAGAAATCACTTCCGTCGGTGTCGGGAGCGGGATCAGGGTTGCCGCGAGTAAAATTCGGGTCGTGGCCAAAGAGTCGGTCGTCTCCCTCGCCACCGATTAAGGTGTCGCTGCCGCCGAGGCCGAAGAGCGTGTCGTTTCCCCCCAGACCGATCAGCGTGTCGGAGTAGTTGTAATTTACGCCGCAGATGTCGTCGCCCTTGCTGGCGCCGGTGATGTGAGCGTGCTCCATGTTTTCGAACGCGACTGTATCGTCATCGCGGTAAGCAGCGTCCGGGGTCAGCCGCGTGTAAGAACCGTATGGGTTGCGAGGACTGGCCGGTGCCCCGTGCATGAAAACTCCAGACGAAGTCGGCAAGTCCTCGCGCGAAAAGTCGATGACCAGCGTGTCTTCGCCGCCGCGGCCATCCACGCGATCCGGGCCGCTGACGGAAATGGACTCGGGACCGCCCCCGCGAAGAGGGTTGATGATGTTGGGACCATCGTCGCCCTTGATTTGATCTCCAAAATCGGTGCCGACGACGTTTTCGAAGCCGCTGATCACGATCCCTTCGGCGGCGTTGCCGGTATCGTTACTCGCAAGATCGACGATGACGCCGAGAGTGATCCCGCCAAATTCTGGCGCAATGGTGTGCCGGAGCTGATCAAAGGCCACGGTGTCGTTGCCGGGACCACCTTCAAGTTTGTCGCCTGGATTGCTGGCTCCCGTGACAGCAAAGACGTTGTAGAAGAGCGTCACCGCATCCTGTCCGCCGTTGACGTAGTCATCGCCCTCGCCCGCATCGACGTCGTCGTTGCCAAGCCCGGAATAAACAGTATCCGCGCCGCCGTTGGTGCGGAGAAAATTTCCAAATCCGTCATCGGCTGCGCTGTCCAGTCGCAACACATCGCTCGCGCTTCCGGTGGCGAGGTCATGGACGGTTTCGAAGTCGCGCGCTTCCGTGCCGTCGGCGAAGACGAGCGATTGCGTCGGACCGGCGGTGATAAGGATCGGCACAGTCTGGTTGGAAAAGTCCGCGCTGATCGAGTCGAATCCAGTGCCGCCGAAGAGGTGATCGAGCCGGTCGGGGTCCTGAACCGGCCCGCGCAGATCGCCCACCGCCAGGTGATCGTTTCCCTCGCCGCCTTCGACACGATCGGAGCCGAAGCCGCCGGCGACCGTGTCATCGTCCGCGTCGCCGCGCACAACGTCATTGCCCGCTCCGCCAGTTGCGGAATCGCTTCCGGGACCGCCATTTACGGCGTCGGCGTCATCGCCGCCATCGAGGGTGTCGTTCTCGTTGCCGCCATCGAGGGTATCGGTGCCCGTGCCGCCGAAGAGCTGGTCCTGGCCGGGGCCGCCGAGGAGCTGATCATTATCGGCTCCTCCGTCGAGAGAGTCGTTGCCCTCTCCGGCGTCGAGGGTGTCATTACCGGCGCCGCCGAGCAGCGTGTCATTACCGCCCAGCGGCTGACCGGGGACGATTTGCACGCCGGTGCTCGAGACGACCGTCGCTTGTCCATCGATGTCTGCGCGCAGCAGGTCGTCACCGTCGCCGCCCTCGAGTCGATCATTGCCTTTCGCACCATCGAGAGTGTCGGCGCCGCCGAGACCGCGCAGGATGTTGTCTCCACCGTGGCCGCGCAGCCAGTTTGCAAAATGGTCGCCCTCGATCGTGTCGGCGAACTCGTCCGAACCTTCCACATTCTCAACACTCACAAACGAATCGCCGGCGGCGTCGCCTCCCGTGCCGCCGGTCAGCAGACTCAGGGCCACGCCCGCTTTGGCGTCGAGATAACTCGCGAAATCGACGCCATCGCCTCCATCGAGCGTGTCGCCGCCGGCGCCACCGACGAGCAGATCGCTTTCGCCACGTCCGCGCAGGACGTCGTCGCCCTTGTCGCCAGCGAGATAGTCCCGGCCCCCCGTCCCGAGCATCGTGTCGTTGAAGTCCGAACCAAAAAACCGTTCGATCGAAACAAACGTGTCGCCGGCCGCGTCGCCGGTCGAGGCGGCGAGGCTGGCGAGGTCGAGCAGAATCGGAGCGCCGCTGGTAATGTAACTTGCGGAGTCGTTGCCGGTGCCGCCGTCGAGTTGGTCCCCGCCGGGTCCGCCGATGAGAATGTCTGCAAAGTCGCCACCGGCGAGAATGTCGTTGTCCGCGCCGCCGTCGAGAAGGTCAAAATCCGCACCGCCGTTGAGTTGATCGTTTCCGCCATTACCGGTCAGCACATCTGCGCCGGCGTCGCCGGCAAGTGTGTCGTGGTTTTGTCCGCCACCGAGGTGATCATTTCCGAGGCCACCACTGAGCGACGCTGGAGCGATAACATTGGCATCGAGGAGCAGCACATCGTCGAACTGACCGCCGTTTGCGGTGATGCGACCGCCGAGCGACGCGGTGTAGGATTGTGGCCCAACGCCGAACGCGCTCACCTGAACGTTTTCCGTACCGGGACCGATGCCGCCGTGCGCCACGCGGAAATTTTCCGCCACGTCGGTCGCAGGGGCCTTCGCACGCAGAAACGCATCGCTGCCAACGTTCAGCGCCAGGTCATCTCCTGACCTCCGCGCGAGGGTTGGCGGCGTTGTCCCGTCGTCGTCTTCGCACGAGAGACCATCGAGACTCACCAGCTCGGAACTCGGCCCGTCGAAGGTGAAGGTGTGCGAAAACGGCTCCCAACCAACCGTGACATAGGCGCTGAGCGACGCCGTCACGTTCCCCGACAGCATGAAAAGACAGCCGGAAGTGAGTCCAGCCAGCACCTCGTTGGCGCGGACCTTGGCGTCTCCCGGTGTTGGGTCCTCGAGTTCCGCCTCCGCATGACCCTTGAGACCTCCACCCGCGCCCGCCTCGGCCAGTACGACATTCACCGCGAGAAAGGCTTCGATCGACGTATCCAGGAGTGCCTCCGGCCCCTCCTGATCGACGACATAGAACCCGTGCAAAACCTTCGAGGCGTCTGTGAACCCGCCAGTGGCGAAATCGATCAGCCCGCGCGAGTCATAACCAAAGTCAAGCTTCGCCACCACATCGAACAGTCCCTTGAGCCGAATGCCAATCGGGCCGGCGAGCCGGAAGAATTCATTGAATTCCGGCGGAGGTTCAAGACGCAGGTCGGGTGCGTCGTAGGTGAAAAACTCGACATCCTTGCCTAACAAAAGCCCGAACGCGGTGCGCGGATTCTCAATAATGGGGAACTCCATGCCACGGCCAGGCAGCGCATCCACATCTTCCATGAACTCGCGGAAGAGCGGACTCTGCAGAATCGCCGTGGCTGGGGTCCGCCAGACGCGCTCAGTCACTTCAGCGAGACGAAAGGCCGCAGTCCGAGGATCGGCGCCCGGCCCGAGGTCAAAGTCCCCGAGGTCGATTTTCGCTCCGCCACCGTCGGTGGGCACGGAGTTGGCGAGATTTATCAGCGCATCGAGAAGGTTGACCCGGTCGACATCCTCCTGGCTGATCACCCCGCGCGCCTGCAGATATTCGAGCAGACTTGTCGGAACGTCCTGCCCGCTCTCCTGCTCGAGCGTCTGGAGCAGCGGAATTTCGTTCTTCAGGGCATCCAGCACCGGCTCGATCGGCGCGCTGATGTCGCGCACAAGATCGAGCGCCGGGCGCGCGAACTCAGTAAAAAACGTTCCGAGGTCCAGGCTCACGCGCGAGAAGCTCACTGCCGGCTGAAATCCCAAAGTGGCATTCGCGTCGCCGGGGATCGTTGGACTGTTCGAGAAGCTCCAGTCGATGCGAAAATCGGCGCCGATGGCGGGGAGCTTGGCGGTTCCGAGATCGCTGTCGAGCCGCAGGTTGATAAAGGCCCGGCCGGAGAGGAGGGCATTGATGATATCGCCGCCGAGTTCATCAGCACGGAGACGGTTGTCAGCTCCGGGATCAATGAGGGCCGCGCCAAAGTTGCCACCGAAACTGGTTCGTCCGCCTTCTGCCATGTCGCGCATCCGGAAGCGGAGACGTGCCAGGGTGGCGCTAACATCCAGCCCTGGCGTAGTGACATTGAAACTGATCTCGACCCTCGACGCGTTATTGGCTGTGTCGATGTAAAAACCCTGACCATCGAGTCCATAGGCGATGTCGGTGCGATAGGTCAGTTCCGTTTGCAGGTTGCCGCTAGTCTGGAAACCGAGGCCTGGCAACCCAAGCCCGGAATCCAACGGCGACATTAGCGGAGGCAAAAAGTCGGCGGTGGAAATCCAGAGCTTTACGTCCTGCGGGTTGCTGGTGTCGAGGTTGACGGTCGTGCTGTTGACGCCGGCGGCGTAAACCGCCTGCGTGAGGGCATTCTCCACCTGTGCCTCAGCGTAAGTTGGCGAGCCATTCAGCGCAGCCAAGGCAACCTTTCAGAGCGTCTTTTAATGCAGTGATATGGTGCAATGCTGGCGCGCCCTGAGTTGCCGCAGTGGAGAGTGCGTTTCCGAGCAACGGGAGCGATTCGCCGAACACCTGCGCAACCACATTTGCCTGGAGTTGTGTCAGCCATTGTTCAAAGCCAGCCTCGATCTGGTCAATCTGCCCCTGGGTGATCTCACCGGCCGCCGCGAGTTGGAAACCCGCCGGCCTGGTCGCGAAAAGCCCCCTTGTTCCGGAAGCGATCCCGTTCTTAAACGGGCTTCCTGCTGCTGGAAAGAGAGGAGCCATTCCGCCGTGACGCGCGCCGTCACGATCCGGCCTCGCATTGACGGCATCCGCCGCCGTCATTTCACGCCACCGGGGGTTATCCGCTGAGCCGAGTGAAGTGGCAGTGCGCTCGCCAAACGAGGGCCAACCCACATCATTCCCGCTATTCTGCCAGAATTCAGAGGCGGCAGCCAAAGGATCGGCTGGCGGCGAGAAGACCGCACATCGTCCTTCATTTTTGCTCACGTCGGATTCCAAAACCAGCACCCATGCCGCCGCCATCAGTGCAACAGTGACAGTCCAGAGCCTGCTCATAAATGCATTTCACTATTGGCAGGTGCAAAGGCAAGCTTTTTTGCAGAGTCAGCGCTCTTGCGGTATCCCATCATGTCGTTGCCGGAGCTGAGGCCCGGGTGGGGCCGGGTTTGTTTGATAGGGAGAATTACAACGCTTCCGGTCTGGTCATTTTTTTTTCACATTCGCGCCCCACATCTGTGCCGCCTTTTCCTTGAGGTTGTCCTGATGAATGACAAACCCAGGGTCACGAATGAGGGCGGGCAGCACCTTGCCAGCCTTGAGATCGACTATGGCTTCAACGCATTTTCGTGCTTCAAAATAAACGTCCTGGACTCCGGTCGCATCGAGGTAGCCTTCTTCGAGCATTGCAAAGGCGGTGGCGTCGCCATCGAAACCTCCGAGGAAAACGTGGCCGGGCTGGCCGGTTTTTGTGTAGCGGCCGGCAGCCTTCAAAGCGGAAACGATGCTGGGGAGCAAAAAATCTGAAGAGGTGAAGATGAAACTTATATCCGGATGGGCCTGAAGCGCATTCGCGACGCCGGCCTGTGCTTTTTCCTGATTCCACTCACTGGGCACGCGGGCAACGACATCGACGACGCCGGCGCCATTATCCTTCACGGCCGCCTCGAAGCCGTCACGGCGGCCAATCGCATTGATGTCGCCGAGGTCCCCGAGAATGACCATGGCCTTGTGCAGCCGGCCACTCTGTTTCGCCTGAGCAATCATATAGTCCACCGTCTCCCTGGTAAGGGAAAAGTTGTCTGCCACGACAGCCACTGATTTTGCGCCGGTCCCTTCAGCGGACGGCCGGTTGAACAGGACGATGGGAATTTTTGCCTCGTTGGCCGCCTTGATCATCGGCACACACGTGTGGGCATCTTTGGGCACGAGGATGATGCCATCCACGCGGCGGGTGATAAAACTGCGCACCTGTTCAAGCTGGCGGTTTGCATCGCCGTCAGCGACGGCCTCGATGAAGTTGATCTTTCCCCTGGCGCATTCGGACTTGATGGCCTCAAAGCCGGCCACCCAGAATTCGGTCTGCAAGGTTTCGAACGAGACACCGATGGTCATCTGCGCCTTGTTTCTCCGGGCACAACCGCAAAGCGAACAGGTCAGCGCCACCATGCCGGCCACTCTCAGGAAAACGCGGGTCATAAGCGGTAATCTGGCAGAGA
>JBPCQC010000113.1:0-52335 GCA_050998515.1 Verrucomicrobiales bacterium | reverse complement strand
CATCATGGGTGACGCCATACTCACCACCTATCGTCATGACGACGGCACCTATACGACGGTCTCGAGCAATGGACTGGTCACTATCCCCAGCAACGCAAATTCAATCCGGCTGGGTATCCAGGGAGGCGCCGACTCCAGCAGCGAATACATCTACCTGGACAACATCGTATTTGAGGTCGGGCTTGCCGGGGAGACAGATACTGACGGCGACGGCATTCCAAATTCGTGGGAGTCCGCCCATGGATTGGACCCCAATAATGGCGCCGATGGCGCACAGGATGCCGACCGCGATGGTCAAACCAACCGGCAGGAATACGCGGCAGACACGGATCCCCAAAATCCGCACAGCCGCTTTGTCTTCACCAGCCAGAGCCTGGCTGCCAACGTCCAGACGTTCACCTTCGAATTGAGGCCTGCCCGAGTCTACGTGGTCCAGCGAAGCACCGATCTGGCTCCAGGCTCGTGGCAAAACATCTCGATCGTGGGTCCCGAAGCCGCGGCACGAACCGTCACCGTCAACGAGCCGGCGACTGATCAGCGCGCCTATTACCGGGTGCTCGCGACCCCCTGAATTGGCTCCATAAAAGAGTGGAAGTGCAGGTTGCGCCCGTGCAACCTGCACCGGCCTGCCGAACTTGCGTTATTTATCCCAAGATTGGCAATTGGACCCTCCGGTCGCCTGACCTGCAGACCGCAGGGCTGCGCCACGGCAGACTATAAGTCTGCGTACCTGTTTCCAGCCACGCCGCACGCGGCCGCCCGCGTGGCATGGGCCCCTGGCCGATGAGTTCCCAGGGTGGCCCGCCCTTGGAAATAGTACGAACAACACATTCGTGAGAGCCCATCGGCGATCCCAGCCTGTCGGACTTACGCATTGGTCGAATTTAAAGTGACGAGGCGTCCCGCCCGGCGTCCCGCCTGCGCGTACCTCGGGCAACTTGCCTGAGAGCATGCCGCTCGACGGCGGCCGGCCAGGAGGGCCGGCGTACGCAGCAAGATGCCTGCGTCACTGGCGTCAAAGTCCGACAGGCTGGATCCCTCGATGCCGCAAGTCCTCGACTCCATCCCGACCATCGACAGCCCGCTTTCGAGATCTCATGGCCACCGTTTGCCCTCGACGAAGCTTTTTTTCGGATTGCACGTTCGCTGTGCTTCGAGACACTTCGCGTTCATGCTTCGCCCTCTTCTCCCAGTTATACTTGCGGGCGCCTGCTCTGCCGCCGCCCAGGACACCACCAATTTCCCGGTCCTTGGAAAAATCTTGCGCCTGGATCCACGGCTCGATGCTCTCCTCGGCTCTGATGCCAGCATCGAAGTCATCGGCTCTGGGTTCGAATGGTGCGAAGGGCCGGTTTGGATCCCTGACACCGGCCACAAGGCAGGAGGCTATCTGCTCTTCTCCGAAATACCGTCAAATACTGTCCGCCGTTGGGACGAGGGAAAAGGTCTTTCGGTTTTCCTTAAATGCTCGGGCTATACCGGGCCAGGCCAATACAGCGCAGAGCCGGGATCGAACGGCCTGACTCTCGACAGCCAGGGCCGCCTCCTTTCCTGCGAACACGGGGACCGCCGCGTGTCGGTTCTCACCACCGGTGGTGGCAAGCAGACGCTGACCGATAATTTCGAAGGCCGCCGCTTCAACAGCCCCAATGACCTCTGCGTTAAATCCAATGGCGATATCTATTTCACAGATCCTATTTACGGCCTGCCGGAACGCGAAAATGATAAACTCCGCGAGCTCGATATCTGCGGCGTCTATAAATTCGACACCCGCACCCGCAAAACTGCGCTCCTCACTGACGTGCTGGCCCGACCCAATGGCATTGCATTCTCACCGGACGAAAAGATTCTTTATGTCGCGCAAAGCGACCCCGGCAACGCCATCTGGATGGCATTTCCGGTCAAAGATGACGGAACCCTCGGCGACGGCAAGATTTTCAAGGACGTCACCGCCATGGTCCGCGACAAAAAGGTCAAAGGCCTGCCCGATGGATTGAAAGTCGATAAAAACGGCAACCTCTGGGCCACCGGACCGGGTGGCGTCCACGTCATGGCCCCCGATGGAACCCTGTTAGGCAGACTCGATACCGGCGAAGCCACCAGCAACTGCGCCTTCGGCGGCCCCGACGGGACCACCCTTTACCTAACCGCGGATATGTACCTCTGCCGCGTCAAAACCAAGGTGACCGGAGCCGCTTCGAGCCGGGCAAAATGATGAGCGGAACCTTCACCACTCTCATTTTGAACAATTCTGAGGTGGAAGTGGCCCAGCACCTTTTCGTGGTATGATTTTTTACAATCTGCGAAGCCATTTAGCACGGCCCTCATGTGGTTGGTCCAGCCTCCCCATGAGTGACGGCCGCAACGGCCTCCTCTGCCAAAGCGTTGGGTGGTTGAGCGCTCCTTCGCGTGGGCGGCGCGCTTTCGACGCCTGGCTCGAGACTACGAGCGATTGGCAATAACTCTCAGCGGACTGCATTGGCTGGCATTTGTTTGCCTTATGTTGCAAAATCTATTTCCCAAAAGTTAATGACAGGCTCTAAATCCGCACATGAAATTTCGCCGCTGGTGAGGCATCCCCTGAAACCCCGGGATAACTGGTGGGCACCGGACTTCGGAGAACGACGCAGTGTCATCTGAGAGTGCGCGTGGTGTGGTCGCAATGAGGATTCATCTTCACGTCGAGCCGTTGTACCCGGCGTTTGTGACACCGGGCCGTAAGTTGTAGCCGGCCTCTGTGAGGCCGGGCCGGGCGTTGTAGCCGGCCTCTGTGAGGCCGGGCCGGGCTCGCAGAGCCCCGGCTACAGCAGCTCCGGGCTCGCAGAGCCCGGCTACAGCAGACACGCATTCTCGAACTCTTGGTCGGCGAGGGCGCCGACCACAGTACGGGAGGGCGCGCGCTCGCCGTACTTTTGCAAAATTCACTGCAGCGGGCAAGTTGCCCGTTTCCCATTTTCAGCAATCCGTTGCCTCCGCCAGCCGGTTCCCACGCACTCCCCTCATGTCTCAGGCAAACACGCCCCTCTCGCACGGCGATTTTCTCCAGCTTAAATGCTGGAACACGCCTACAATTTACAACGGCTGGGAACAAATCACGAAGCATGACCGCACCCGTGACGCCATCAACCTCGAAGAAGTCCGAGACTTCATGCCGCAAATGGGTCCGATGGTCGGTTACGCGATGACGGTGACCATCCAATACCAGCCGTTCCGGGACGAAATGGGGCGCGGACATCCATTTTGCTGGAATGACCGAATCAAAAAGCCGCCTGACGCCTCTTACGCTGCGCGCGCATTTTTCCCTTCGCCTTGGTCCAAGGGTGTCACCGGATCAATCCGCACCCAACAGATGCCGCCCAGGAAATAAATGATGGAGGAGATGAGAAACGCCAGATGCCAGTCGCGATTGGTGTACTGCAGCACCAGACCGACCACCAGCGGCCCTGCCATGCCACCGAAGTTTCCCATCATGTTCATGCTGCCGGAGACGGTCCCTGCGTACTTGCCACCCACGTCCATGCACGTGCTCCAACTGCCCGGCATCGTGAGGTCATTGCAAAAACTCGCCAGGCCCATCGCCAGCATCGCCAGCAGCGGGTCTTTGAGATAAAAGGACGTCATTAGCAAGACGGCCGCGCCGGTGAAACCAAGGAAGGCAAAAGAGCGGCGAACCTTCACCACGTTGGCGCCGCGCCGGAGCAATCGATTCGAGATCGCGCCCGCCGTCAGCGATCCAAAACCGCCGAAGAGCAGCGGGATGCCAGCCAGCGCCGCCTTCAGCACGGTGTCAGTTGTCGCAGGAGTCATCGTTCCCTCGAGGACTCCGGCCAGCCACGTCATGAAGGCGTTGGACTTGAGTTCCATTCCCTGGCCTTCCTTGAGATAGGTGGGCAGCCACGTGATGTAGAAATACCAGCCGTAACTCAGGCAAAAGTACTGCGCCCAGAGCAGCCACATCGTCGGTCGGGTGACGAGCTGACGCCAGGGCACATCGCCGTGGCCTTTGACGTTCTGTTCATTCTCCTTGAGTAATTCCAGCTCAGCGGCGTTGAAGCCTTTGTGGTCCCGCGGATTATCCCGGAACCACAGGTAAAAAATCACGACCCACACGACGCCCAGCAGGCCGAATACGAGAAACGCCTGGCGCCAGCTCACGAACGACATCACCGCTACGACCAGCAGAGGCGTGAAAGCTCCACCCCATCGCGCTCCCATCCACATCATCGCTTGAGCCCGAGTGCGTTCGATACTCGGCAGCCAGGTACTGAATGCTTTGGTGAGGTTTGGAAAACAGCCCGCTTCACCCGCGCCGAAGAGAAAACGCGTGATCCAGAGGGACAGATAATTCCAAACCCATCCTGTGGCCGCGGTGAAGAAGGACCACCAGAGAACAACCCGGATCAGCACTTTTTTTGCGCCAATCTTGTCTCCCATCCAACCCGTCGGAATTTCAAACAGTGCGTAAGCCAAACCGAACGCTGCGAAGATGGCGCCCTTTTGCGTGTCGGAGAGTCGCAAGTCGCGCGCGATATCGGGCATCGCCTGCGAGATGCAAACGCGGTCGATGTATTGAACGATCGCGAGGGCGATGGCGAAGACGATTAGCCAGTGGCGGGCCCGGGTGGGCCGCAGTAGTTCGGTGTGCTCATCAGTCGGTCTGGTTCTAAACGGCTTCAATTCACGACGTTGTATGGATTTTGTCCCAGCAGGACCCGCCGGCAATTCTGGCTTCCTTTGATGCGCATGTCCAACAAACCTTCCTCCGAGTAAAACGCCGAGTGTGGATTTAGAATTAGGCGATCATGCGCCGGATGGTTCGGATCGCGCCAGGCCTGGATCAACGGATGATCGTCCGGCGGCGGCTCGGGTTCGAGAACGTCGATGGCCGCGCCGCGCAAGTGCCCGGAGGTGATCGCATCCAGGACAGCGAGCGCGTCCACGACACCGCCGCGCGCCGTGTTTATCACGAATGATCCGGGCGGCATCTTCGCGATGGTCTCGCGGTTGAGCAGATGGTTCGTCTCTCGAGTGAGCGGACAATGGGCGCTGATGACGTAAGCCTGGCCAAGCAGTTCCTCCAACGTCTCGGCGCAGCGGATGCCGAGTGATTTGTCGCGGCCTTGCGGCACATATGGATCATAAAAGACGACGTCCATGCCAAACGCCTTGGCCCGGAGTGCGGTGGCGGTCCCAATGCGTCCGATACCGATCACACCAAAAACCCGTCCGCGCAGCCGATGCAATGATTGCGCCTGGGTGTAAATCCAAAATCCCTTTCCGTGTTGCAATCGGCTGTTCAAATAGTGAACGCCACGCGTCAACGCGAGCATCATTCCAATCGCGGAATCTGCCACGTCCTCGGTGCCGTAATCGGGAACGTTCGCCACCGCAATGCCTCGTTCGCGCGCCGTCCGGATATCGACGTTGTCGAAGCCCACGCCGCAACGGACGATCAGCTTGCAACGCGTCAGGCGCTCGATGGTTCGCGCTGTCAGGCTGATGAAATGATAGAGCATGACCGCGTCGGCATCCTCGATTTTGCCCACGAGGTCATCTTCCGAAAAGGCATTAAACGCCACCACCTCAGCCAGCTCACTGAGAATGTGTCGTTCGTGATCGAGCGGTTCGTCGATGAAATCAGTGACAACAACTTTGGCGCGCTGGCTCATGATGCAATCGGCCCCCGTCCAACAGAACCGCTCCGTATGATTTGGCAATGACCGGCACAAAAAAAAACAGAGAAACGAAGATGTTTCTCGTCCGCATTTAAGAACAGCTCGCGACCGGACGCGAGCGCGCAATCATGGCGTTGCGAGCTGGCGCCAGGCGCCGACCGAAACAGGATTCGCCATCTGCGGTTTTTGCTCGATCGTCTCACCTCTTCTCGACAGCGACGGAGTTTTGTGATTGAAATTGCGCTCCTATGGCGTCGGTCAGACATTTCACCTTTTGGGGCAGAACGATTGCTCTGCTTTCGGCAGGCATTGTCGGCCTTGGTTCCACTGCGTTCGCCGCTGACGGCGATCTCGATACAACCTTCGATGGCGACGGGAAACTCACCAGTGACTTCGGCAATTTCGGGACGGGCGACGGTGCTGGTGACGTGGTGATTCAACCAGACGGCAAGATCATCATTGGCGGCCGAACCCGTGCCGGTGTCCTGGCGCGTTACGACGCGGGGGATCGGAGGTGATCCGGTTTCCCAAGGGCGCTTGTATCGCCACAGAAGAGCCGGTGGGCGTTAGGAAAGTAATGTCGTTAATGTCGTCACCATTTAAATCCAGCGATCTATCGCCAAAGAATGGAGGGTCGGCTCGACCGTGGAAATAATAATCAACCTGTTGCACTATGACAGCAGCCCTCTCTGGGGACAAAGCAGGCACTGGGCAGAGCAAACAAAGACAGAGTAGAGAACGAGTCTTCATAATGATGAAAAGGACTATTCAACAAGCTTGACCCGGTAGAACCTTTGAGGTTCGGAGGGATCAAGGTCAATATCCGTAGCCATGAACGTCTGATTGGCTGGGAGGTCGCCCGACAGGGCCGCCCAAGACTGGAAGTCAGTGGATGTCTGGATGCGATAGACGCAGCCGACGGTGGCTGGCCAACCCATGGTATAAGTAAAGGGGTCCGTCTGAGTGAAGACGGTGACGCGGAACTCGGGTCCAGGCTCGATCACGATGCCCGTGATAACCAGGGTGAGCTTCTGTGAGGCCGGCGACGCCGAAACAAGGCCACGGCCGCCAGGCTGGCCAAGGAAATAGTCCCCGGCTCAGGAATGGGCACCAGAATCGGTTCGCCTGGGTTGGACTCATACGCCAGTTGGGTGATATGGCCGCCCCCGAAATAGGAGTCGAGGAAGACCCAACCGTAATGGAGGCCGCCGGCAATATCGAACTCTACTCCGATGTATATCGGCCCAAATTCCCCCTGGCATATGGGCTCCACCAATCCTCCGCAACCGGAAAGGCTAGCGTTATACTCCGCAGCGCTCCACCAAGTCAAGGGCTCCAACAACTGAAGTCCAACCAGCGCGCCGGGGGGCACCGCCGCCACGCGGGCCCCGGAATTAGCATTCCCGGGGGGATCGGATGTGATCCGATTTCCAACGGGCGCGCTTATCGCGACAATAAAGAATGCTTCCGTGGCTAGGAAAGTAAGGTCGTTAATGGCGTCTCCATCAAGATCCAATGACATAGTTTGGAGTTCAGGATCGGCCAGATGGTGGAAGTAATAATCAACCTGGCGCGCTATGACAACAGCCCTCGCTGTGGACACAGCAGGCAGCAGGCCGAGAAAACCAACAAAGAGTAGGGAACGGGTCTTCATGGTGGAATGTAAAGACTACTCAACAAGCTTGACTCGATAGAACCGCTGGGGTTCGGAGGGATCAACGTCAATATCCGTAGCCATGAACGTCTGATTGGCTGGGAGGTCGCCCGACAGGTCCGCCCAAGACTGGAAGTCCGTGGATGTCTGGATGCGATAGACGCAGCCGACGGTGGCTGGCCAGCCCATGGTATAAGTAAAGGTGTCCGTCTGAGTGAAGACGGTGACGCGGAACTCGGGTCCAGGCACGATCACGATGCCCGTGATAACCAGGGTGAGCTTCTGTGAGGCGCTCACGCTGTTTTGATTTACCAACGCGCCGGTAGGGGTGACGGTGACTTGATAGGTCGCGCCGGGGACCGGCGAGTTGACCAGCACTTGCTCGACGGTATCGCGATGGTTGGGCCCATCAGTCAGAGGAGGCGCGGTGGGAGTGGCGCGGGTGAGGCGAAAGGGGTAGTGCGGCGGCTGGCCGGTGCGCGTCACCGTGAGGTCGAGGTCATTGACCAGGTGCGGGGTGGCGGGGTTGTCGGCGGCGGGAAGGATCGAGTGGGCGGGATCGAGCCAGCAGAGGGAGACTTTGAGCGGCTGCTGGCCGCTGGCAGTGACGGGAAAAGTGACGGAGCTGCCGTTGGGCAAAGTGGTCTCCTTGATCAGCGCATGGCAGGCAGAGGCAGCGTCCTGCGCAATGGCAATGGCCGCGGCTTCGGCATTGACCAAACCCCAGCCATATGTGTAGTCGGGGCCGGGGGCTGGGCCGCATTCGCTGGCGGTGTGGATGGCCAGCGCCTTGAGCGTCTCCGCGCGGATTTCCGGGCGCTCGGGATGGAGCGTTTTCCACGCCTGGGCCACGAGGGTGAGCGCCCCCGCCACCTCCGGTGTAGCGGAACTGGTGCCGCCAAGTCCCGAGGTGGCGCTGTCCGACGCGGCTCCGGGAGTATTCTGGATAAGGCCGCTGGCCACCACGTCGGGCTTGATGCGGCCATCGTCGGTCGGCCCACGGCTCGAATACGAAGCGATGGTGACGCTGGCGGGCGAGGTCCAGCGCGACCCGCTGATGGTGGCCGCACCCACGGTCCGGACATTCTTGGCCACGGCAAAGTGTGCCAGCGAATCATACTTGTCGTAGGCCGGGTTGCCCGGCCACTTCCCATCAAGATAGCGAAAGGCGTTGGTGTAGATGGTCTGACCGCCAGTGAATTCGTAGTGCCAGGTGTAATCCGCGGTCGGTTCCGGTTCCTCGTCGATTTGGGTCTTGGTGAAGCGAAAGCCGCCGGCCTGGATGTTGGCGCGGCTGGCGCCGCCGGTGACAAATGATGAACGAAAGGTGGCGACGGGGGCTCCGGTTTTATCGAGAAGCCCGCTATTTACTTCAATGCTGTAGGCAGCCCGCGGCGTCAGCGCTTCCATGGGTAATGTTGACCACATCACCCTCGATGTCGGAACTCAATTGGACCAGAACGGGCGCACCAGCGGAATCGAGCAGGCGGACGGAGGCGGCGGTGATTGGTCACCAGTTGCAAGCCATCGGAAAAATGTATCTGATCGGCGCATGGACATCAACGTCGACCGACCTTTCGCGGGGAGTGACCAAAACGACCTGCGTCGCCGCGTGCAATGACGTTGCGGCTGCCCATAAAATCGCGCTCCGTGCAAGCCTGGCAGAGAGAAACCAGCAGTCGTTCATCGTCTGGGGAAGGATTGCCCGAACGTCCGATCTCGTGTGCAGTCTCAAACCTCTTCCGGCACGATGAACGGTTTGCGATATTCGCGGCGAAGCAACTGATCGGCCTCAGCGTCCCCGACGAAAGTCTCCGTCTTCGAATCAAACTTTAAGGACCTGCCGATGCGAACCTGCGTTGTCTGAAGATCGAGGCCGTTTTCTTCGAAGTGTTTGCACATGCGATCGTAACACTCATTGCCTCCATCAAATTCACCCAGCGGATTCTTGATGCTCAGCGGCTTCAACTTTCCCAATCGGTAGGAAATGTTGGGGAGGTGGCAGAACGCGCTGCCGAGATGGGCGTCGAGGACGCTGACTCGGACGCTCCCGGGCGACCGGTTTTTCACCGCGTCGACGAAGTTCCGGAAGTGCGGCTCGTCCTCGGCTTGCGCTCCAAAGTCTTTGATCTTTTCTCCTTTGGCATCGAAAGCAGCCACCGGACCGTTCGCAGCGACAAGATAGCCGTCAGTACAGTGAAAGATCGCAGCCATGCGGGAGTTGTGGAAAGGCTCGGTTTTTAGTCCGCGCACCTCGTAAATGATGTCGAGTTCGCCGTAGTCCATTGCCACTATTTGCGTGTTGGGAGTCTCGCCATCATCCTCGTATCCAAAGCGGCCGCCGAAACTTAGGATTTTGTTTGGGAGCTCACTCTTTTGAATCCCCCACACAATCACATCCATGTCGTGGACGCCTGTGTTGCCGAGATCGCCGTTTCCATAATCCCAATGCCAGTGCCAGTTGTAGTGGAAGCGGTTCGGATTAAAAGGCCGCACCGGAGCCGGACCGAGCCACAAATCATAATCAACGCCTGGCGGCACCGGCTCGTCAGGTTTTTTCCCGATGCTGCCGCGACCTTTGTAACAGATCCCGTGCACCCGTTTCAGTTTTCCCAGCCTCCCGGAATGCAAAAACTCGATCGCCTCAATGTGGCTCGGCCATGAGCGCCGTTGCGACCCCTGAGTCACCACGCGATTATATTTCCGCGCGGCTTCAATCAGCTTCCGGCCTTCGAAAACGTTGTGACTGATCGGTTTTTCGACATAGGCATCTTTGCCCGCCTGGATCGCCCACAGCGCTTGCAAGGTATGCCAGTGGTTTGGTGTCGCGATCGAGACGGCGTCAACCGACTTATCTTCCAACAACTTCCGATAATCCCGATAGTATTGAGGCTTTCGGCCGGTCTTGCGCTCGACAGCCTTCATCGCCTCGCCGGCCGCCGATTCATCGACATCGCACACGGCGGTGACATCAACATCGCTCAGGGCCAGCAGGCTCGGCAGATGCCCGCGCCCACGCCCCCCGGCGCCAACGAGCGCAATTCCAACGCGTTCGCTGGGACTGGCCGGTGGTGCCCCTGCCCTGCTCGAAAAGGAATTTGCGGGAAATGATGCTGCGGTGACCGCCAGCATCGAACGCTCGAGAAAAGCTCTGCGACCTAACTTATTCATAAGTTTAAGAATGGTTTGCGGTGCCCGCTCCCGCTTTAATGCAGGCCGGCGTGCCGAACGGCGTTGAACTCATGTATGCCAACGAGAACATATCGGACTTTCGGCGTCTATCGGCATGCTCCGCGCGCGCGCTTAATTTAACTGGGTCCGTCAGGCGGCACAAGAATTTCTTGATTGCGCGGATGGCCCGGATGAAAAAGGACCGCCAGAATATTCGTGGAATCGTCCAATCCGTGGTCAATCATCGATCTCGCCAACTCCAGCTGCCTTGTTCCTAATATGAAAGTCGCCTTTGCCGGGTTCTCGATATGTGTGCTACGCTACGTGTATGAAGTTCACAGCCGTCTTTATCCCTGCCGCTGAAGGCGGCTTCACCGCGTTGGTGGAAGAGATTCCGGGCGCAATTTCCGAAGGTGAGACAATCGACGAAGCGCGAGAGAATCTGGCTGATGCCTTGCGGATGATTCTGGAGTCCAATCGCGAACTGGCGCGCGACCAGGCGCCCGCCGGGAGCCGCCGGGAGACAATGGAATTGACGGCGCTGTGAAGCTGGCGGATCTCGAACGCCACCTGCGCAGCCGAGGCTGTGAACTTTATCGCGAAGGAAGCAAGCACTCGATCTGGTGGAATCGGGTGACTCGCAAGACGGCGAGCGTACCGCGACATCGAGAGATTAAGGAGTTTACTGCACGTGCCATCTGCCGGCAGCTCGAAGTGCCGATTCTGCGTTCGTGAGTGACGGCCTCCGGGTCGCAAGTCTGTGCCGCTTAGGCGATCTGACTGTATCGGCGGCCCAGGTAGAAGAGAAAAGGGCAACAAAACTGGTCGCTTGAAGAAACCGACGGCGGTTCACACCCACGCAAGTCACGGCATGTTGGCGGAGGGCGAATTCGAGATCATTCATTTCGAGCGCCTTCATCGGATCGACCTTTGTTGTACCGATGTGCCGACAGACTCGCGACGATCGGCGTCATCTCGCTTCGTGCTGTTTCAGTAACCCAACAATCTCATGGTGCCCGCGTCGGGTGGCCCAAGCCAGTGGTGTTGCCCACGGTGGAACGTCGCGCAGGTTTGGCTTGGCGCCGTGTTGCAAAAGGAACTCGACCATCCGGGTCTGGCCAAACTTCGTCGCCCAACCCAGAGGTGTGGAACAGATGTCCTCGTCGCGCGCGTGCAAGTCCGCACCGTGGGCGAGGAAAATCGCCGCCTTCTCCATGTCTCCTTTTCGCGCAAACTCGTGCAGCGGAGTGATCCCGAGCCAATCCGGCGCGCTTGCATTCATGCCGTGTGCGAACAGCAGTTCATTGATTTCGCGAGTCTTCGCACCCACCGACCAGCCGGGAAACGTGACGCGCCGGGGCAAATCGGGTCGATAGAGAAGCATCAAGCGGACGAACGCCTCGTGACCTTCGCCCGCCGCGTTGGCGAGCGCGTCGGGATCATCCGCCAATGCCGGGTTGGCCGCAAAGACCGCGGCCGCGGTCTGCAGGTCGTTGTGGTGAGCGAGCAGGTGGACGGCACGGGCCGCGCCATACAAACAGAGCAGCTCGAGCATCTTCTGATCGCCGTTGGAGATGACACGGCTCAGCGTGTCGGCGGAACTTTCCACTTCCGCATTGGGATGGGCGCCGTGTTCCAGCAACAGCTTCGCGACTTCGTAATGCCCATTGGTCGCGGCGGAATACAGTGCGTGACCGCGCGGCGCGATGCCCTCCTCGGGCAAGTTGGGATCGGCGCCGCGCTCCAGGAGCAGCTTCACGATTTCGAGGTGGCCGGCAGCGGCGGCGTTACGGATGGGCGTTCCGGAACACGCGTAGTACGTGACGTAGGCCGAAGGACGGTGGCCGAGCGAAGGATCTTGATCGAGCAACTCCCTTACGCGAGTTAGGTCGCCAATGTGTGCCGCCGTGCAGATGTCGCAAAACGCGCCCCGGGCACGGAGATGGTCCAGCACGGCACGCGGCGTGGTCGGGTGGTCCCTGGGCACATCGCGCCAGCCTCGATGGTGATAATCGCCGTTTGTAAGTTGGATGGGCCTTGCGCCGTCGGTGCGCTTCGCATTGATGTCGGCGCCGCGGGCAAGCAGTTCGTCGATGATGTCGATCTGCCGCGTCATGACCGCCCAATGAATCGGTTGATTACCGCGCGCATCGCCGGCGTGCAACAGTTCGGGTGCGGCATTGAGGAGAGCTCGCACTTGCAACAGGTCGCGCGAGCGAATCGCCGCCGCGATGGCTTCGCCTCGGGATGAAGCGCCGTGTCGGCTGGCAAGCTTGGTCTCCAGCAGCTTCTCCATTTCGACGTATCCGCGGTCACAGGCGATGTCGAGAAGGCTGTCATTGACCGCCAGACCCGTCGGATCGGGATCGCGATCGAGCAGGAAGGCGGCGATTTCGAGCTGGTTCTCCCGCACGGCGAAATAGAGCGGTTTGCGGTAGGAATAGTGGCAGCGGATCAGCGAGGAATCTCTGCTGACCAGCCGCTCGATGGTCTTCAAGTCTACTTCAATGCACGCACAGAACATCTCCCAGACATCAGTGCCCCTCCCGGGAGACCACGTCAGTGGATCATTGCTCTTCAATGCGTCAGGCTGCGTCATGCTCCAGTTCCGTTCGATTTGGCGAGTTCACCGTGGGCTTATCTTCAAGGAAGACGGCGAACCATTTTGCAAAACAGAATTCAGTTTCTAATCTGCAATCTGGTGAATTGGGGAGCCCCGCGCCATCGTGTGTCCGAATCGGCGCCTTCGCCGATCCAATTTCAAATTCTAGTCGGCGAGGGCGCCGACTACAGCACGCGAGGGCGCGTACGCTCCCCAGAACCTCAACAAGCGCCACCGCTACACTGCAATGGGCTTATCCATTGATTGTTCTCGGGATAATCCAGTTTCATCTACCCCGCGAAAGGGACATCGTCCGAGAGTTGAGGTTGTTAGGACGAGCTGCTGCTCTGGCAAATCTTTTGGGTGCTCCATGACTTGAACCCTGGCTTAGAATACCTCTGCGATGCGAGTTCTTTCAGCGATGTCCGGCGGAGTCGATTCGAGTGTGGCCACGGCGCTTCTCCTCGATCAGGGACACACGGTGGTCGGCGCCTACATGCGCAATTGGATCAATGAGGAAGGCATCGCCGGCGAGTGCCCGTGGCAACAGGACATCGATGACGCCCAGGCGGTGGCCGAAAAACTCGATATCGAGTTCCGTGTTCTCAACCTGATGGACGACTACCGCGAGCGCGTGGTGAAATACCTGCTCGAAGGTTACCGCGGTGGCGTCACCCCCAATCCCGACGTGATGTGCAATCGCGAAATGAAATTCGGAGTCTTCCTGGATTATGCGCTGGCTCAAGGCTTCGACGCCATCGCGACCGGCCACTATGCCCGCGTCCAGCCTAATGATGATGGGTCGGTCGATTTGCTTCGCGGCGCCGATCCACAGAAAGACCAAAGTTATTTTCTGGCCCTGCTCTCTCAACAGCAAATCCGGAACGCGGTTTTTCCCATCGGCGATTTGAGAAAGGCGAAGGTGCGTGAATTAGCGCGCGGCTTCGGGCTTGCTACCGCGGAAAAGAAGGACAGTCAGGGCATCTGTTTCATCGGCGACGTGAAGATGTCCGACTTTCTTGAGGCATTTCTGCCGGACTCGCCTGGAGAAATCGTTGATTGTTCGGGCCGCGTGTTGGGAGAACACCGCGGTCTCCATCTGTATACGCTGGGGCAGCGCCAGGGACTCGGAGTGGCCTCCCCAGTCTACAAGGAGGCCTACGTGGTCGTCGCCAAAGAGGCCTCCCCCAACCGCCTCGTCGTGGCACTTGATCGGCCGGATGCGCCGTTTCTCTTTGCGCGGCGTGCCCACATCGGAAAGCTGCATGCCACGAGGGAACCATTTTGGGAAAAACCTAGGACACTTCAAGCCCAGGCCCGCTACCGGCAGGACGCGGCCCAGGCCGCTATCCGGCCAGTGGATGCGGAGCACGTGGAAGTCACTTTCGACGCGCCGCAACGCGCGCTGACACCGGGTCAAATCTGCGCGTTTTACGATGGCGAGGTCCTCTTGGGCGGCGGAGTGTTCGAGGAGATTATTTATGAAGGTCCCCAAGCGCCAGGGACGCCTGAGCAGGACGCCTGATCGCAGGCGGCTGTCCAAATAGGGCGGCGCGATGGGACATCGCGCCCTACCTCGCGCTTCTCAGCCAAAGAAATCTTCCGTAAGAATAGTGGCAGGTTTGAATCCAATTTGGGCTGACTTTTTGAGCAGCGATTCGCCCCAACGCTGCGGCAGTGGATTTAGCTTGTGTAACCAGATCATGAACCCCAGGTCCAGCATTATGAAGCGCATGCATAATCAGCCTCGTGCCTTTAACACGACTTTCAGTTTGCCTTTGCTGGCGGCTACGAGCGATTCAGCGAGATGGCCGCTCGGTGCGGCCGCAGTTTCGGTCGGCGCGTCGCGTCCCCCACCCTGTTCGGCCTCCAGTGCCGCCCGCAACGCACCTTCGACCATCTGTCCGCAATGAATCTTCATTGGGGGCAAGGGACCAAGCGGTGAGCTGAGCTCGGCGGCTGACAGGTCTTTCGCTTCCTCGATGGTTTTGCCTTTCAGCAATTCGGTGGCGAGACTCGCGACGGCGAGCGCGGTCTGGCAGCCAAAGCTCTGAAAGCTGGCCCGATCGATAATTTTCCGTCCATCCTTCTCCGAAAACTTAAGCCACAGCCGGAGCATGTCGCCACAATCAGGCGAGCCGACTGTGCCGACGGCATCCGCGTCTGACATTTCACCGACGTTCTTTGGATTGGCGATGGCTTCGTTGAGCAGATTCTCGTCCATGGGAGCAGGTCGAGACACACAGTGACCGGACTTCGTGCCGGAGGAAAGCGGAAAGCACGCGTTGGAGACGGTGCGCCCTCGCTCCGCATTCATGGCGTGGCAGCCCGAGGGCGGGCGGTCTCCAGGCGGGCGGTGTCCACACCGCAATCTCAATCCCATTGACACAGAACGCAGGGGGTTTAACTCGCGCGGTGGCGATTCATCCATATGTGGCCAGGCAAATTGTGCGCACTGGACTTCGTCCTTTTAGGCGTGCGTGGTCGGAGTGGCGGCGGCGGCGCCAGATGCCGATGGTCATTTCTCAGGTCGTCCGGCGCTCCGGAGGGCGCGCGCAATTTGTTCTCGCGCATCCCGAAGACATCCTTTGGTGCTCTGGTCTGGCGCTTTCGCTTTTGGAGAACGAGGTCGAGCTGGCACTGGTGTGCCTGACCCGCGGTGAAGCCGGACCCGCTGGAAAACATCCGCGAGATCGGCTGGGCAGCCTCCGCGAGCGCGAACTGCGTGCCTCTGCCGAAGTGCTCGGAATTTCGAGGGTCCATTTTCTGGGCTACATCGATCTCCCACCGAAGGCGGGGCGGGTTCGTCCGCCGGAACATCTGTCCAAAAAACTAGGTGAGGATCTGCGAGAGCAGTTCCGGCGTTTTAGTGCGGACGTACTGATCACGCATGGGAGTTCGGGAGAGGGATGGGATCCCGCGCACGTGCTTTTGCATCACCACGTCCTCAAGGCCTTGCGGACCATGCGGAGAACGCACCAGCAGCCGCCTCGGCTTGTCACCATCAATGCATGGGATCCCAGCCATCCGCTCGCCCGATGCCTGAACCACGACGACACGGCACATCTCGTCGTCCACGCCGATAAATTCGCGGACCGCCGCATCGAAGCCGTGCGCTGCCATGAAACGCAAGCCGCTTTCTTCGACGACCTCGCCGGCGGCATCGAGGGGTTTGTCAGGGCGACAGCTCAGGAGCCTTATCGGGTGTGGTAGGAGTCCGGAAGGACGCTGAAGCATTTCAAAAATCCTGAGGCAAAATCGTGCGGGCGGGCCGCGGCCCACGCTCTCACTTCCGCCAAGGGAAAAGGGCAGACACATTCAATTTCCGCGGCGGGAAAGTTCACCGGGCCATCGTGTTGCGCCGTGAAGATCTCAATGAATTCCCATCCCGTATCTTCGGACGCCGGCAGCATCGCCACCCGGCGCGGGCCGTCAGCGAGCCGGCTGATTCCAAGTTCTTCGTTGAGTTCACGAGTGGCGCAGGAAAGATAATCTTCGCCCGCGTCGAGGTGCCCGGAGCAACTCGAGTCCCATTTTTCGGGAAAAGTGTCCTTCAGGTGCGATCGCTTTTGCAGGAGCAGCTCACCGTGGCGATTGAACACCAGGACATGCACCGCTCGGTGTCTCAGCGCCTGGCGATGAACGTCGCCGCGCATTGCGGTGCCGATGACCCGATTCTCCTCATCCACTACATCAAAAATTTCGTTCAGATTTTGGGCGTCGTCCCGCTGCGGACGCGGATCGAAAAGGCGCGCCAGATCCACCCACTGAGCCAGGGAAAGCTCTTCCGCGCGAGCCGTTTCCGGAACGTTTAGAGCAGCGCAAACATCCTGCCAATCGCGGGGGGTTGTGGGCAGTAGATTCTTCAACTGCTTGCGACGCTGCGAGAAACCCTGGCGCACCAGCCGGGCAAAAACCAACTCGTCAAAGACAGGGAGGGTCGACCTTTCGCGCGGAGTGAGCGCCACTACTGCGGAGTCCACTTTGGGCCTCGGATGAAAAGCATCTGGGGGCACGGCACGCAACGATTGCACATTCCAGCGCGCCTGAACGTGAAGGCTCAACTGCCCATAAGCCTTGGTCGCAGGCTCTGCGGCGAGCCGCTCGCACACTTCCTTCTGCAACATGAAAACAGCGCGAGAAACCGGAGAGGGATTTTGCAGCCATCGGGTGAGGATCGCGGTTCCCACAGAGTAGGGCAAATTACCTAACAGTTTAACAGGAGCGAATTTAAAAAACGGCCGCAGATCGATGGCGAGTGCGTCGGCCGCGATGACCTGGACGCGTTGGTTCCCGGCAAAAACTTCACCGTGGTGCGCGGCCAGGCGCGCGTCCTTTTCGATGAGCATCAGCCTCTTGCCGCGGCCCGCAAGATGCTGGGTCACCGCGCCGGTGCCCGGGCCAACTTCGATGACGGTGTCATCCGGCTGTGCCTCGACGAAGTCAGCCAGTTCGCGCGCCAGCCCGTCGTCACGCAAAAAATTCTGGCCCATCGAGCGGCGCGGCCGCACTCCCAGATACGCCAAAGTCGAGCGCAGCGCATCTGGGGACATAGTGCAGTTTTACCGCCCCGGCGCGGACTTCCGAAGCTGGCCGATTGGCACAGCCAGACACTCTTCATGGCCGCCGCCAGGACTAATCACTCAGGAACTTTATTTTGTCGCTTTCCAAGTCCCTTTAAATTGATCTTCATGCCCCGTGACCACGAAATCGCCTGAAAGTTCGCCGTCTTTCAATGTACCGGTGTAGAGCAAAGTGAGTTGGTTGCCTTCGAATTCACGCGGCAGTTCCATTGTCAGCTTACCCTCGGTGAAGGTCACAGAATTGAACTTATGTTCGCCGCTTCTCGGACTGACCAGGGTTCCTGAGAGCTGGCCGGCCGCATCCACAAGCTTCAATTCGTAGTCGCGATCGTCCTCGCCCATTTTGGCTGTCAGTTTCCAATTGCCGGCGAGGTTTTTCGAATTGGCGGTCTCCTGGGCGCCGTCGCCACGCTCGTATTTATCGAGGCTCGGCTGCCGATTGTCGCGGTCTTTGTCGAAGTTCGAAGCGACGATCAGGGTGCCGGTGCGGAGCACGTAAACACTGTTCAGTTCATCAGCAACGGGCTCGAGTTCTGTCGGGGATTTTCCCGCTTCGAGACCGGTGATCCTAAGCACGCTAAATGGACGGAGCATCTCTGCTTTCACGGTTCCCTTCGCGAACAGCCGGACTTCCTTGTCCGCGTTGATAATCTGAAAAACCAACTGGTCACCCTTGATTTCGATTGATTGAGTCACCTCCTGGCCGTTGCTCGAGGTTCTTTTGCCGAACCATTTGCCTTGCAGGTCTGCCAGCGAAGGCGAGCCGGCGGCAAATGCATTCGCGGCGATGAGGACGGTGGCCCAAGTGAAGAGTGACTTGCGAGAGAACATAAATTGAGGGTGATTTGTTTGTTTAATGCAGAGCCATACACCCGCGAGGCGATTTGTCATTCCTCTATTAATGCCGCTCGCGACAGCGCTATTGGGCTGTGAGCCGGCTGAAGTGGCGGTCAAAGGCGATCGGATTAAAGCGGCTCCTCCGGCCTCGTTTACCGGCTTAGCGGCCGGGGACGAGCGCCAAATCGCCGGGATTCAGGTCTGCTGGTGCCCGCCCGGCAGGTTCATCATGGGGAGCCCGTCCACCGAACCAGAGCGACGACCCGGCGAAAGTCAGGTCGCCGTGACGCTCAGCAACGGGTTCTGGGCGGGTAAGTTCGAAATAACACAGGGTCAATGGAAGCGGGTGCTGGGCGAGTTTCCGGGCAAATTCACCGCGGGCGAGGGAGAGGATTTTCCCGTTTATACCGTCAACTTCGCTGAAGCGGAGGGGTTCTGTCGGAAACTGACCGACAAGGCCCATCTCTCCGGCGAACTGCCGATGGAATGGGAGTTCCGGCTCCCCACAGAAGCGCAATGGGAGTTCGCCTGTCGAGCCGGAACCACGACCGCAACTTCATTTGGGAACAAGCTGAGCAGCAAGCAGGCCAACTTTCAGGGGAAGCCGTATAACGGAGGCGAAGAGGGCCCCTCACTGCAGCGCGCAGCCAGGGTGGGAAGCTACCCAGCCAATCCCTGGGGCTTGCATGACGTTCACGGGAATGTCTTCGAGTGGTGCCGGGATTGGTACCACGCGAAGCTCCCAGGCGGAACAGATCCCGATTTGTATTCTGCCCAAGAATCGGCTTCGAAAAGCGAACATGGGGACGTCTCGCGAGTCCGCAGGGGCGGTTGCTGGGCTGACGAAGGATGGCCGTGCCGGTCGGCCTTTCGCCTTCGGTTCGAGCCCCACCGCCGGCATGACCACATCGGCTTTCGCATCGTCAGCGTTCGAAAATAACTGCTTAACCGCCGACCGGTAACAAACCGCTCACTTGACGCTGATGGGCATCGGCGGCCATCATCCCGCCCGTGAGTCAACTGGCGATCGATCTTCAGGGAATCTCGAAAATTTATCCTGGGGGGGTGGAAGCGTTGCGTGATGTGGTCATGCAGGTGCAGGCCGGCGAAATTTTTGGCCTTCTGGGACCGAATGGCGCTGGCAAAAGCACGCTCGTAAAAATCCTCCTCACCATCGTGCGTCCGACACGTTGCGCCGGGAGACTGCTCGATCGCCCGATTGGACATCGCGAGACACTGCAAAAAGTCGGGTATCTTCCTGAGCAGGCGCGCTTTCCCGAGTATCTCACCGCTCTCCAGGTCCTGGATTTGATAGGGGGTCTCGGCCGGGTGCCAGGCCCCAAACGAAAGCAACGCGGTTTGCAATTGCTCGAAATGGTTGGGCTAAAAGGCTGGGAACGCAAGCCGCTCAGAACCTTCAGCAAAGGCATGAAGCAGCGACTTGGCCTTGCCCAGGCGCTGATCAGCAAGCCTTCTCTGGTTTTTCTGGACGAGCCGACCGACGGACTTGATCCAGTGGGGAGGCGCGAAGTGGCCGACGTCCTGCGCGAACTTCGGCGCCGTGGGACCACCGTTTTCTTGAACAGTCACCTTCTGGGCGAAGCCGAACGATTGTGCGACCGAGTGGCGATTTTGTCGCGTGGCGAGATTGTGCGGCAGGGCACGGTCGAGGAATTGACTCGGGAGGGACGCAGCTATGAGGTACATGCGGAAGGCGCCCTGCCCGAACTCCCCAGCGTCCGCGAGTTGGTCGATGCACTCGACGGCACCATCGTTTTCGACGCCGGCAAAGGCGCCACGGTGATCAGCCTGCCTACGACACGGCCGCAGTTGATGCAGCCAGTAGTCGATGAACTGAGACGTTTCGGCATCACCATTGGAGCGATCCTTCCCTTGCGGCAGTCGCTGGAAGATTATTTTATCGGCGTGGTCGGATCGGGGCAGGCGGTACTGCCCCATGCCATTGTCCCCACCGCGGACGCGATCACCCGCCATGCTCCGCGCTCTCCGGGGGATGCGCCCACTTCAAACCCCTGAGCCTAACCACATGCAACTCTGGGCGATTTTAGTCGACACCTGGCGCCTGCTTTGTGCGCGGCGGCTTTTCTGGTTCGCGCTCGTGCTCACGGCCCTCATCGGTATTGGCTACGCCTCTGTTGGGTTTCACGACAAAGGTTTTTTCCTTGGCAGCTTCTCGTTTGACAGTCCGTTTATCAAACGCGGCACGCCGCAGGCGGAGGAACTCTACATCGGTCTTTTTTATCAGATCGTAAAATGGTGGACCACCCTCTTTGGAGTAATCCTGGCGCTGGTTTCCTGCGCCTCGATCTTTCCCGAATTCATGGCCTCGGGGGCCATCGATGCAATGCTCTCGAAGCCGATCAGCCGGCCGAGATTGTTTCTATTCAAGTTCCTCAGCGGTTTGCTCTTTGCGGCGGTTCAGGCTGGTCTCCTCGCAGTTATTGTGTTTTTGGCCATAAGGTGGCGGCTCGGATTCTGGCATGAGGCGGTGTTCTGGAGCGTGCCGCTGGTCGTGCTGTTGTACAGTTATCTTTATGCCATCAATGTGCTGATTGGAGTGTGGACGCGTTCGGTCCTGGCCTCGGTGCTGCTGACGCTGCTGGCATGGGCGGGGGTGGGAATCATTCATTTAATCGAGCGTATGACCGCGGAGTTGAGCCGAACCTCGGCATCCGAAACGATATCGCTCGCCGCCCAGCAGAAAAACCGCATTGGGCCTCCACCGACCAATGCCTTTGTGAAAGCACACCAGGCGGCCCAGGTCGTCATGGCCCTGTTGCCAAAAACCCGCGAAACCACCGAACTCATCCGGCGCAGTGCGATGCGTGAGGGCGACAAAGCCGTAGATCGAGAACAGGAGATTCAAAAAATGGTCGAGAGCCGGCTGCAAGTAGAGAGCATGTTTTCGCAGGGCAAACCGCGGATGAGCGACACCGATGCCCTCGCCCAGGCGGAGAAAGATTTTGATTCCCTGCAGACGCTCGAAAAATCCGGCCTTTACATCGTGGGCACATCTCTCGCATTCGAGGCGGCAGTGCTCGCGCTGGCCTGCTGGCTGTTTGCGCGGCGTGACTATTGACATGACGCGCAAGTTTCCGAGTCATAAAATCCCATCACCGTTGTCGCTCTCAACTAATCGGCGCCAAGCCTCCCGAATTCCGCGAGTGATCTCACCAGGCGGTTGGGGCAAAAGCTGTCCATCGATGGCGGCGACGGGATGAATTTCCCTCGTGGTCGAAGTCAGGAAAGCTTCGTCGGAATTCATTATCGCGGAATGATCGAGATCGTTTTCGTATGAGCGGAGGCCGGCTTGCTGCGCCAGTTCGAGCACCAGTTCGCGCGTGACGCCGGCGAGGCAGCCGGAGGACAACGGCGGCGTGTAAAGAGACTCACCTTTGACGAGGAAAATGTTCGAGCCAGTGCCTTCGCAGAGGAACCCTTGTGTGTTGAGGAAGAGCGCCTCATCCGCACCCTGCGATTTAGCGTGGCTCAGGGCGGCCACATTCTCGGCGTAACTCGTGGTCTTTAATCCCGCGAGCGCGCCCTTTTCATTGCGCGGCCAGGGGACAGTGACAAGGCAAGCGGTGGGCGGCCACCTGGATCTCGGCGTACAAGTCACTAAGAGAGTCCCTTGATGAGGCTCATTCCGCGCCACGCGTGAATCTTCTCCGACGGTCACGGTAATGCGCAAGCGCGCCTCTGGAAACCCATTGGCCCTGACGACTTCCTCCATCGCTCGTCGCACAATGGCCTCCTCAGGAACCGGGAGGCCGATCCCCTCGCAGGAACGGCGCAGGCGCCGCCAATGCCGACCGACCGCAAATGCACGACGTTGGTAAGTAACCAGCGTCTCAAAAGCGCCCTGGCCTACAGTGAATCCCCTATCGAAAGGCGAAATGTGCGCGTCGGCTGCGGCAAGAAGCCGGCCGTTCAGCCAGAGGATCGGGTTCTCGCCCGGAGTTTGGTCGGACATCCGGCCAATCCTGCCAGAGAAATCAGCGAGGCTCAACTCGCATGGGCAAGGCGCGACGACCGTACCTGGGTAGGGCGTGATGACCCATCGCGTCGCCAATATAGGGCGGACGCCTGAGGTCAGGCGTCCCTACCTTGAGTAGGGCGCGATGACTCATCGCGCTTTCCTTTGGCGGACGCCTGCGGTCAGGCGTCCCGGCCACAAATTTTTCCGTAACCGTTGAGACCGCTTCCCCGTCTCTTATCCTTGATGTAGTCTGTCGTTGCGCCAGGCCGATCACTCATGGATGAACAGCCACCTCGATGGGACGATGAACTCGCACTGGTCAAACAAGGAGATCAAAACGCCGCCCGCCGCCTGGTCGAGGCTCTCTACCCCAAAATCATCCGAATCATTCGCAACCATTTGCCCGTCACGGTCGACGAACAGGACATCGCGCAGGATGTGTTCATGAAAATGTTTACCAAGCTCGAGCAATTCCGCGGCACGCAGCCCTTCGACCATTGGGTGGCGCGCATCACGCTAAACACCTGCTACGACCGCTTGCGACAGCAAAAAGCCCGTCGTGTCATGAGTTATGCCGACTTTCCTTCCGAAGAGGCGGAATTTTTGGCCGATCTCATGGCGGGTCGGGAGCACGAGGACAATTCAGCCGCGGCGAATGGCTATTCGCTCGAAGTGCTCGACATACTGCTGGCCACCCTCAAACCCGCGGAACAAATGATCCTGCGCCTGCTTGATCTCGAAGAGAAATCGGTGCAGGAAATCTGCGGCCTTACCGGCTGGGGCGCCTCGCGCGTCAAAGTCACCGCCTTCCGAGCCCGCAAAAAGCTTGCCGATACCTTCCAGCGTCTCGAAACCACACCCCGGCTTTAAGTCACTTTCCCGCGGATCTGTCAATGAAAGCACCGAATGACATCTGGGACCGGCTCATCCAGCGTGCGCGTCATGCGACAGCCGCCGGCTGGGGATCTCGAACCGGCGCGGGCGCTGCCAACGACGACCTGGCGCCATTTGGATTCGCGACGCGCGTGGTGGCGGGATTTCGCGAATTGCAACAGGTTGAGCGACGTCTTGTCTTGTGGCAGCGGCTGGCCGGGCGAAGCGCTATTGCCTCAGCCCTGCTCTGCGGCGTTGTTTTTCTCGGGCAGCGGGACGACGCTCAGCCAGACGACCTCTTGTTGGCGCCACCGACGATCGATTGGCAGGTTCAGTGACTGCCCCATGACCGATTTCATGCGCAAATACGGCCGGATCGCCCTCGCCCTCATCATTATATTTTTGAGCGGCCAGGGCGTGGGCTGGATGCTGGCGTCCCGCTCCTGCCACGGCAACCCCGCGCCCGCACCTACCGACTCTCAGGAATGGAGCGGGCAGATGCTCGCCCGCCTTACCGATGATCTGGACCTGAGGGAGCAGCAAGCTGCGCCTGTTAGGGCCCGTCTCAACGAGACCTCTTTGAAGATGGCACAGGAGCGCGATCGGGCGATGTTTCGGATATATTTACAACTTTTTAAGCTGCACGACGATTTGACTCCAGAAATCGACGCCAAACAGAAGATTAGGCTTGATCGAAGCCGGAAAGCTCTGCTTCAATCCATCAAACAGCGGTTTCCTCAATTCTTAAGTGACCCGGCGCTGGCACCGGAGCTTAAGCCTTCAGACGAGCTTCCACCACCATGATAACGCGCCCCGCGTTCTTGCTTTTGGCCGTCGGAACCGCATTCGCGGGCCTGTGGCTCTCGTGGAGCCGTTATCAAGTTGAAACTGTCCGCTGCGGAGAGCGGTCGGTTGTAAAATTCAATCAGCCTGCGCGCTTTGTCAGTGACCCCGTCGCCCCCATGCAGTCGCGACGAAAAAAGTCTGCGCTCGAGGAAAGCTCAGAACTGCCGTTGGTCGAGGGTAAGCAAGCCGAGCTACAACCAACGGAAGCGCTGGTCTCCGTCCAAATCAGCGTCGTTGATGAAGCGATGCTGCCGAGCCGTGAGGAGTTGGAGGTCCGCGCTTTTAAAGTGGAACAGGAAGCGAATCACGAGTTGCACAACTTGCTCGAAGCGCTTGACCTCACAGACGAACAGCAGGACCGGGTATTCACGGCGGTGGCGCGACAGTCATCCTATTACCATCCCACCTTGCAGTTCCAAAATGCGGCTGGCGGTGCACTGCCAATTTCAGCGCAGACAGGTTTCGAGGATAAAGCGGCGCCATCGATCCCCACGGCCGTGGCCTCACCCGATACGCCGAAAGACACCGAAGTGGCTTCGGTTGAACCAGATCCAGTGATTTCTGAACTCGGCGACGATCACGAATTGATTGAGCGTTACCGCAATTACAAAGATGAGCGCGAGGAGTTCTGGGCTGGCGTGGTCCAAAAAATCGAAAGCCAGTTAAACGAGGCCTCATCCGGAAACTAGCCGCTCCCGACGCTCAGCCATCGCCCGGTAATACCCAGGCACCCTCGCCGACAGCCGAATCACTTTTTCCCAGCAAATCACACAGCAGTGTAACCATCGGCGCATGACATGCGTCTATACAACTTGAAGATCCCACCATCGCACTTCCAGCCGACCGTCCCCTTCTTCGACCCTCGAATCCAACCCGCAATGAAACTCAGACTCACCCTCCTCACCGCCCTGGCATTCATTGGCAGCCTTGCGGCCGTCCAGGCGCAGGATCCTGGAACAACGGTGCGCCCCCCGAAAGGACTGCCCCCAGCTCTCCAGGGCTTCGATCTCGACGGTGATGGCAAGCTCTCTGTAGAGGAATGGAGAGCCTACGTCGAGGCCAACAGGCCTGATCGACCCGCATATCCCGTCGATGCAGACGGAGACGGCATCATCACAGAAGCCGAAATTGAAGACCATCGCGCCCTGATTCGCCAACACGTCGAAGAACAGCGCCTGAAGCGCTTCATCGAAGCGGATATCGATCAGGACGAGTTTCTTTCTTCCGAGGAATTCCTCAAAACATTGCCCAGAAACGTTTCCTCCGAAACCGCACAGCGTCTTTTCGACCACTGCGATGCGGATGATGATGGCAAAATCAGCAAGGATGAATTTCTCAATTGCCTGGGTCGTGGAGAACGCCCGCGGCCACCCAAGCCCCCAAAGCCCCCCCGACCACCGCGCCCCCCACAAACACCGGAGTCGCGTCCCTTGCCCGAGTATTTGAAGCCTTTCGATCTCGATAACAGCGGCATACTGACCCGGGACGAGATCGCCGACGCCATTGCCAAAGGCACGTGGCCGCCGACGCGCGAGGGAACCCGCCGATAGATCTTGGCTGACGCCTGTTGTCGACCCCCCAAAGCGGCGCCAGTTCTTGGAGACCGGTTCGAGTGAAACTCGGGCCGGTCTTTTTCTTGCGCAGAAATCAGGCGCCTCCTATGTTGTGGCACTGCTTAGTGCACGGCGCAAGACAGGCATTCTGCCGGGCAGAATGCCTGTCTTGCGAGGGACGCCGTTGGCGCTGACAAATTCGCGGGCGCTGCGTCTCCCTCGCGCGTCGCCCACTGGGTCTCACGCCGCAAGGCGAGGTTTCTCCATCTCCCGTGTCATCGCCGAAGCTTCGGCTTGCGTCGGGCGTTTAAAGAGCACCGCCACCAGGAACGTGACCAACGACCCGAACAATATGCGCCAGGGGAACTCGATGACGGGCATCCAGCCGGGACGGCTCAGTCCTTTGCCTCCAAAAAGATTGGCGATGGAAGCATCGAGGCCGCTCAAGTAGGCGACCGCAACAAACCCCGAGATCATCGCGATCAAGTTGCCTCTGCAGTTGCCTCGACGTGTGAACAATCCCACCATGAACACCCCCAGCAGCGAGCCATAGGTGTAACCGAAGATACCAAGGACGATCGGAAGTATGCGCAAGGATGGCTGCAGCGCAACAACCCCGGCCGTCGCGAGACCGATGGCAATCAAAATCACGGCGAAGCCGACCGTGCCCAGCCGCAGAACCCGCACGCGTCCGGCGTCAGTTCCCGGCTCGCCGAACCATCGAAAATGAAAATCCCGCACGTAACTCGTGGAAAGGGCATTCAACGCGGTACCAAGCGACCCCATGGTGGCCGCCAGGAGACCCGCGATGACCAGTCCACGCAAACCGGCAGGCATTTGCGTCAACACGAATTGCGGAAAGATTTCGTTAGGCTTTGGAGCGCCGGCGGGATTCGGGTGCCCATCCAGATACCGTAACAACGAGGCGTCAGGGTTGTTATGATAAAATACGTGAAGCAGAATTCCAATTGCCAGCACCACAAAAACCACCGGCACATCGACGATACCTGAAAGAATCGTCGCTACCGCGCTCTGGTTCTTGTTTTTGGCCGTGAGCATTCGCTGCACCATGTCCTGGTCGGTCCCGTGGGTGGCGAGAGTGACGAACGTGGACCCAAGAAATGCCGCCCAAAGCGTATACTCCTGTTCAAGAATCCCCTTGATCCAGCCCCAAAGTCCCGGATAGGCCGGATCCGGATGTCCCCAGCTAAAGACTTTCAGGTCATCCGGCCGCGCAATTTCCGGCTGGGATAGAAATGCTTTCACGCCATCCCACCCACCAGGAACTTTGCCGAGCAGGAACCAAAGTGAGAAACCCAGCGCGCCGAACAACACGCAAACCTGAATCACGTCGGTCCAGACGACGGCACGAATCCCTCCGATGGCGGTGTAGATCGCAGTCAGCAAAGTGATCAAAACGAGCGCGACCGCATACAGCCAGAATTCCTGCCACGGGCTGACTTCCGGATTCACAAAAAGTTTCCAGGCAATAACCAGCAGAATCGTCGGCACCCAAAGTCGAGTTCCGCTTGCCAGAGCGCGAGTCACCAGGAAAACCGCTGAAGCCAGTCGCCGGGTCCGGGGGCCAAAGCGATGTTCGAGGAATTCGTAGATTGAAACCACATTGTGCCGGTAGTAGGCCGGTATAAAAAACGCGCTCACGAAAACTCGGGCCAGGATGTAACCAATAATGAGCTGTACGTAGGTGAAGTTGCGCAAGGCATAGCCTTCGCCAGGCGCGCCGAAAAAGGTAGCCCCGCTGATCTCTGCCGCGAGAATTGATGCCAGGACGGCCCACCAGGCGATCTGCCGGTCACCGAGCGCGAACCCTTCCATCGAACCGCTCTTCGATCGCTGCGCGAGACCAATGCTCATGACCACGACGAAATAGGCCAGGACTACCCCTCCATCGACAATGAGTGCGGCACTCATAATTCAGGAAACCTCTTCGATAAAACCCAGGGCCTTGTCAAAACTGCACTGCCGCAAAAAATGTTCGAGCCGCGGCGGGATCTGGCCACGCAAACCTTCGGTGGCCACGCCAATTTCCTCCGAAATTTGCCGAAGCGCCTCGAGATGCTGGGTCGGATCGGCGTCGCGCCAGCGGTGATCGCCGATAATTTCCCGTCGGCGGCGCAGCAACCCGGCGAGTGGGGCAAGTTCAGCCATAACGGCGCACCTTACACATCGTGTCGCCCATCGCAATGATTGCTCAATTAAGCTTGAATGCTAACTACGGGATGGGGCACGTTGCGTCGAATCATGACCGGCCGCAACGCCATCTGGCACGGGATCGAAGGGCGGCCGTTTCGTCTTGCCCTCGGTGGTTTCTTGTTCTCGCTCGCCTTTATCAAGGGGGATCGACCTCTGGACCAAGTCCGCCCGGGGACCGGAAAGGCGAGCTGTGATTGAACTTCCCGGGATCACCAAAGTTAATGAACCGGCTGACACCACTCCGCCGGCTGCTCTCGATCAGGAAAAACAATAGACAGCCCGCCAACTTTTTTTATCGTAGGACCAGGTCGGACGGAGCGGGCATTGGCCATCGCTCGGGTGCCTGGCTCACATGATGAAGAGTTTCAGGCAGGCGCTCTGCAGGTTTTACAGCTCATCCATCGGAAAGAAGATTCTGGTGGCTCTGACGGGACTCGTCCTCGTCGGCTTTCTGATTGGCCACCTGGCGGCCAACCTGCTCATCTTTCTCGGTGCTGATGCGCTTAATGATTACGCACATAAATTGCGCAGCATGGGTCCCCTGCTCTGGGCCGCACGCCTCGGGCTTCTCGCTGCCGTGGTCTTGCACATTGTCGCCACCATCCATCTGACGGTCCAGAATCGTCTCGCTCGTCCCGACGCGTACATCGTCGAGTCGACCTTGCGCGCCTCTTTCTCCTCCCGCGTCATGATGTGGTCCGGCGTGACTATCGCCGTGTTCGTGGTCTACCACCTCATGCATTACACCTGGGGCACTTTTAATCGCTACCGGGATCCGGAAGGCCCATACTTTCTGGCCAACGGCGAGCACAACGTTTACAAGATGATGGTTGATGGATTCCGCGAACCCGCGAACTCGCTTTTTTACACCTTTGCAATTCTTCTCCTCTGTTCGCACCTCCGCCATGGCGTGCCAAGCCTCTTTCAAACCCTTGGACTGACGACCGCACGGTCGCGGGGTCTCATCAGGATCGCCGGTTGGACGTTCGCCATCATCATTTTCCTTGGATACTTCTCGATCCCCTTGTCAATCATGGCGGGCTGGGTCCGCTAGGCGTACCGCATCGAGATGAAATCGCCCACTTTCTTGAATACCACTCTGGTCGATACCCATTTGCCAGACGCCAGAATTCCCTCAGGGCCACTCGCGCAAAAATGGTCGCGACATCAAAACGATTCCAAACTGGTCAGTCCGAACAACCGGCGAAAATTCACCATTTTGGTGGTGGGCAGCGGATTGGCGGGCGGCGCGGCGGCGGCGACACTTTCCGAACTCGGCTATAACGTCAGTTGCTTTTGTTATCAGGACAGCCCTCGGCGCGCGCACAGTATCGCAGCCCAGGGCGGCATCAATGCCGCCAAGAACTATCAAAACGACGGTGATTCCGTCTGGCGGCTTTTTTACGACACGATCAAAGGCGGCGATTTCCGGGCTCGTGAGGCCAATGTCTACCGGCTGGCGGAACTCAGCCTGAACATCATTGACCAATGCGTGGCGCAAGGTGTTCCCTTCGCTCGCGAATACGGCGGGCTGCTCGCAAATCGCAGCTTCGGCGGCGCACAGGTCTCGAGAACATTTTACGCGCGTGGGCAAACCGGCCAGCAGTTGCTTCTGGGCTGCTACCAGGCACTCGAGAAAGAAATCTCCCGCGGCGGCGTGCGCATGTTTCCGCGCACCGAAATGCTCGACCTCGTCATCATCGATGGCCACGCCAAGGGAATCGTCGTCCGCGATCTCGTCACCGGCGAAATCTCCGCTCACGCCGGCGACGCAGTCATTTTATCCACCGGCGGGTACGGCAACGTGTTCTACCTTTCGACCAATGCCAAGGGCTGCAACGTGACGGCCTCCTGGCGCGCCTGCAAACGAGGCGCCTTTTTCGCCAATCCGTGCTTCACCCAAATCCACCCCACCTGCATCCCGGTCAGCGGCGAGTTCCAGTCCAAGCTCACACTTATGTCGGAATCGCTCCGCAATGATGGCCGGGTCTGGGTCCCCAAAAATGCGCAGGACCGCAGAAAACCGCCTAACGAAATCCCGGAAGACGATCGCGATTACTATCTCGAAAGAAAATATCCCAGCTACGGCAATCTTGCGCCGCGGGATATCAGCTCGCGCGCGGCCAAGGAAGCCTGCGATGAAGGCCGGGGAGTCGGCCCCTCCGGAAACGGGGTTTATCTCGATTTCGCGGACTCGATAAAGCGCCAGGGGGAAGCGGATATCCGCGACCGTTATGGCAATCTTTTCCAAATGTACCACGAGATTACCGGCGAGGACGCGTATCGCCAGCCGATGCGGATCTACCCCGCCGTTCATTACACCATGGGCGGATTATGGGTGGACTACAATTTGATGAGCAACGTTCCCGGCCTGCACGTTCTGGGCGAGGCGAATTTTTCCGATCACGGCGCCAACCGCCTCGGAGCTTCCGCTCTCATGCAGGGCCTCGCCGACGGATATTTCGTGATACCGGCCACCCTGCCAAATTATCTCGCCACCCAGCGATCGGTGGGCGCGACGGGCGCTGCTGGAGGGACGAGCGCTGCGAGTCCCCCCACAAACGCTCCCGAATTCGCCGCCACCGTGGACGAGGTCCGCCGGCGCACCCACCGATTGCTAGCGGTCAATGGACGGCGAACGGTCACCGAGTTCCACCGAGAGCTGGGCCTTCTCCTCTGGGACAGATGCGGCATGGAGCGCTCGCGCAACGGACTCGAACTGGCGATCGAGCAAATCTCACGGTTGCGGGACGAGTTTTGGAATGACGTTCGCATTCCCGGTGAGAATGGAAGCTTCAACCAGCAACTCGAACTGGCCGGCCGCGTGGCCGACTTTCTCGAGTTTGGTGAACTCATGTGCCGCGATGCCCTGCACCGCGAAGAAAGCTGCGGAGGTCATTTTCGCACCGAACACCAGACGGCCGAAGGCGAAACGTTGCGCAACGACAACGAATTTGCCTACGTCGCCGCCTGGGAACATCGCGGCGACAACCAGTCGCCGAAACTGCATAAGGAACCGCTGTCTTTCCAGGAGGTTCACTTTGCAACGCGCAGCTACAAATGAGCGATCCCAACTCAGCGCAATCATGAATCTCACCCTTCAGGTATGGCGGCAGAAAACCCGGAACTCACCGGGCCGGTTGGTGGAATTTCCGGCGCCCGAAATTCCACACGAATGCTCGTTTCTGGAAATGCTCGACATCGTCAACGAACGCTTGATCACGAAAGGCGACGATCCCATCGCCTTCGATCACGATTGCCGGGAAGGGATCTGCGGCATGTGCTCGCTCACCATCAATGGCAAAGCGCACGGCGGAAAACGTGGCGTCGCCACCTGCCAGCTCCACATGCGCACTTTCGCCGAGGGCGACACCATCATCATAGAGCCGTTCCGGGCCAAAGCCTTCCCAGTTGTCAAGGACCTCGTGGTCGATCGCGAGAACCTGGATCGCATCATTCAGGCCGGTGGTTTCATCAACGTCCGCACCGGGTCTGCGCCTGAAGCCAATTCTCTTCCTGTCCCAAAACCGGATGCCGATCGGGCATTCGACGCTGCGGCCTGCATCGGCTGTGGCGCCTGTGTGGCCGCCTGCAAAAAGTCGAGCCCCATGCTCTTCGTCGCCGCCAAGGCCGTCCATCTCAACTCGCTCCCGCAAGGCCATCCAGAGCGGCATCGCCGCGTTCTCGCAATGGTTCGGGCCATGGATCGCCTCGGTTTCGGCAACTGCACCAACCAATACGAATGCGCGGCCGTGTGCCCCAAAGAGATCCCCGAGGACTTCATCGCCCTCCTCAACCGCGACTTCCGAAAAGCATCCTGGCGGGAGGCGCTGGGGTAACTACGGCGAATCAAAACGACTCAACCCGTTTTTCCGTGAGGGAAATCTTTCTCTCGACATTTTCGCAACTTCCCAACACGCTGAATCGCCGCTGCCCAAGGTAGCGCGTTTTTTTTCCGCGCGACTCCGCTGGCCGGAGCGCTCCAGCCACAGCCAAAGGAAAAACCTGATGAATACAGTCATCGTGCCGACGCTCGTCCTACTTCTGCTCGCCACCGGCGCCGTGCAGGCGCAAGTGCCGCAACTCATCAACTACCAGGGCCGCGTGGCCGTCGGCGGCGTGAACTTCGACGGCTCAGGCCAGTTCAAATTCGCGCTTGTCGATGATGAGGGCACCACCACGCACTGGAGCAATGATGATACCAGCACCTCGGGCAGAGAGCCATCTGCCACCGTCACCCTCGCGGTCACAGAAGGCCTTTACTCGGCGCTTCTGGGCAATGTCACCCTGCCGAACATGACGATCGTGCCCGCCGCGGTCTTCAGCAATGCCGACGTGCGTCTGCGGGTGTGGTTCAACGACGGCACCAACGGTTCGCAGCTTCTCACGCCGGACCAGCGCATCGCGACCGTGGGCTATGCGATGATGCCGGGCAACATGCTCGGCGGCGCGATCACCGGCGCGAAGATCGCTGCGAGTTGCGTGGGCGGCACACAGATCAATGGCGCGGTCGGCAACGCTCAGGTGGCCACCAACGGTCCGCCGGTAACCAGCGCTAATGCCGCGAGTGAAAGCGAAAACAGCGGCAACGAAACGGTATCGTCCGCCGCAGAGGACGCCGCTCCCTTCAACGCCGACTCTGTCCGCATCGCCACCACGACGACGGTCGATGCCTGGCAGGAGCGCTTCAATGGGACGCCTCCCACCGGGAGCTTCAATCACACGGCGGTGTGGACGGGCAGCGAAATGATCGTCTGGGGCGGCGGCGGCGCCCCCCTCTTTCAACACCGGCGGTCGCTACAATCCTGCGGGAAACAATTGGACGCCGGTAAGCACGACCGGCGGGCCCACTGGCCGCTACCGATTTTGATTGACCAGATCTCTCCTGTTCCTTTATTTTGCGGGTTCGCCTGAAACTAGCGCCTGGTGATACGTGCTCGCGTGTGGTTTTTGGAAAGCTTTAAAGGTGGAACGTCCAACCCAACCCACACCCGGTAACTCGATTATGACAACACACTCCAGTCGATTCAAGGCACTGGCAGGCATGGCCCTTCTGGCTGCTTGTTCGCTCTTAGCCTCGGCGCAGCTTGGAGCCCAGACCGTGGCTCACGTCCAGGATGGACCGGGGGGGCCTCACTATCTGTCAGGGCGCCTCCTGGTTCAGTTCAAGTCCAATGCCACCGATGCCGAAGTGCAAGACGTTGTGAAGCGAGGCGCGCTCAAGCGACTGGTGAAACACATTCAGACGGACGCCATGAAGGCGGCCAAGCACCCCGGCGTTAGTCACATGTCGACAGGCCTGCCCGTGCGCGAGGCAATTGCCGCGCTGAAAAATCATCCCGCCATCGAGTTTGCGGAGCCAAACTGGGTTTACACACACCAAGCCGTCTCGAACGATCCTTACTACACCGGCGGATCCACGTGGGGGCTGTATGGCGATCTTACCTCGCCCGCCAATCAATTCGGCAGCCAGGCGGGTGAAGCGTGGGCGGCAGGCTACACCGGCTCAAGTGACGTCTATGTCGGCATCATTGACGAAGGAATTCAATCTACGCATCCCGACCTGAGCGCCAACGTCTGGACCAATCCCTTCGATCCGATTGATGGCCTCGACAACGACGGAAACGGATTGACAGACGATATTCACGGTTGGGATTTTTTTTCCAATGACGCGTCCATCTATGACGGCACGGTTGACGACCATGGCACTCATGTGACCGGAACGATCGCCGCGACCGGTGGCAACGCAGAGGGCGTTGCTGGCATCAATTGGAACGTCACTTATATCTCCGCAAAATTCCTTGGCCCGAACGGCGGATACACTTCGGACGCGATCGAGGCTGTCGATTATTTCACTGATCTCAGAACGCGGCACGGCCTCGACATTGTGGCGCTGAATAATTCCTGGGGTGGCGGCGGCTATTCGCAGGGCCTACACGATGCCATCATTCGCGCGGCCAATGCGGGAATTCTCTTCGTTGCCGCCGCTGGCAACTCCGGCAACAACAACGACACGACCGCCAGCTATCCTTCCAACTACAATACGACCCAGGGCACGCCCACTCAGACGGCGGCGGGCTACGATTCCGTCATCGCCGTCGCCGCCATCGATAGTACCGGCAACAAAGCGTCATGGTCGAGCTACGGCGCGGCCACCGTGGACCTGGGCGCACCGGGTGTCGGTGTTTATTCAACGGTGCCGACCAATACTTACGCCTCCTACAATGGTACGTCCATGGCCACTCCCCACGTGACCGGCGCAGCGGCGCTTTACGCCTCGACCCATCCAACCGAATCAACCGCGGAAATCAAAACTGCCCTCCTTAATTCAGTGACCCCAACCGCTTCGCTCGCGGGCAACACCGTAACCGGCGGACGTTTGAATCTGAGCGACGTCATCGCTCCACTGCGGCCGACAGGTTTGTCGGCCACCTCAGGCGACAACCAGGTTACCTTGACTTGGAATCCGTTTCCCGGTGCGACGAGCTACAACGTCAAGCGTGGCACGGCCAGCGGCAGTTACGTCGTAATCGTGGGAGTAACTGACACAACGTATATTCACACCACCGCAGTTAATGGGACACCCTATTTTTATGTGGTTTCAGCGGTAAACTCGGTGCCCGAGGAAAGCCCGAACTCGGCTGAGGTTTCCGCTACCCCACAGCCCCCGCCCCCGGCTGCGCCCAGTGGCCTTTTGCCGACGGTGGTATCGAAGTCCCAGATCAACCTTTCCTGGACCGACAATTCAAACAATGAAGACGGTTTCAATATCGAACGGTCGACCAACGGCAGCACCTTCAGCCAGATCGCGTCCGTGGGTGCCGGGGTGACCTCTTACTCGAATACCACCGGCTTGGCCCGCAACAGGACTTATTATTACCGCGTTCGGGCCTTCAATGGCGGCGGAAACAGCGCCTACTCGAACATCGCCACCGCGAAGACGCTTAAGAATTAGACTCCGCGAACGATCGATTTCCTCGACCGGCGAACCCGTCATCTGCGCATAATTTCGCAGGAAATGCTGCGAGTGCAGTTGCAAAAGCCCGGCGACGTGAGCGCCGTGATCGAAATGCGTGCCGGCTTCCTAGTTTTCGTCGCCAAAGAAAAACCGCGGAGGCCCTCACCGCCGCCTCCCTCTCCATCCCAAAACGCGGCTACGAAGAGTGCCTGGCCCAGGCCGGTGAAAAGCCATGATGACCAAAAATCCCGTGGTCATTGATATTTCTTGCCCTCAGGAATTCCCCGACGCCAAGGGTTGCATTTTAGGTTAAAGTGGCCAAGTCTGAAGCGTACCTCCCAACAAGTATCGCGCCATGAAACCTCTTATTTCTTTGAGCCGCTCGCTTCTCCCGCTGGTCCTCGCCACCCTTATGTGCCTGGGTGCTGCTTCAGCGGACACGATCAAACTGAAAACCGGCAAGGCCCTCGAGGGCGAGATCATGTCGGAAAACAGTGGCACTGTCACCATCAAGTATCGCCTCGGCGGCATCACCGATGTCAAAACGGTTCCCCGATCTGAGATCGCCTCCCTCGAGAAGAAATCACCGGAAGACGTCGCTGCCACCGAGGTGAAAAGTTTGTTGCCCAGTGATGACTTTTTGCTGCCTGGTGATTATCGAAGGTTAATCCAGAATGGGCCGGACAAATTTTTGGCGAAGTATCCCGCCAGCAAGTACCGCGGGGAAATCGAAAAGGTGAAGACCGCCCTGCAGGACGAAATGATGAAAACAAAGCAGGGGATGCGCAAGGTGGATGGGAAATGGCTGGGCGGTCGCGAACTCCAGGCCAACGAATACAATATCAATTCCCTGAAGCATCTGCGGGCCATGGAAAAGCTGGTCAAGGCCGACCGCTACAAGGATGCGTTGCTCGCGTTTCGTGAGCTCGAGGCAACCGGCAAAATGTCAGTTCACTATGCCAAGGCGATCGAACTCGCGGAAAAGGTGCTCGACAAATACTCGGCCCAACTGGCCCAGATGGCCAAAGACGTGCCGCAGAAACTTAAGGAAAAGGAAGAGGAGTTGCGGACGCTTACACCCGATCAGAAAAAGGAAGCCGAGGCGTTTCGCGCCAAGCAGAAGAAGGAGTTTGCCGCGATGATCATTGACGAGAAAAAACAGAAATTGCCGTTTACCACCGTGGGTATGACGGAGTTGGCGAGTATTCAAGAAGCCGAAAAACAGGCGGCCGCGGAAAAAGCGCGTTTGGCGGCACTCAAGAAGGATGCCATTGCCAATTCAGCAGCCGAATACGAAAAGGTTCTTAAGTTGATCGGAGCCCAGAAGCTCGAGGAAGCGTCAGTTCGGCTCGATCAGTTTATAAAAAATGACAAGGTGGCTGGCGCAGACAAGGATATCAAAGCCAAGGCTGAGGAGTTGAAGAAGCTACGGGAGGAGTCATTGCGAATGCAGCGGCAGGAGGAGCTCCGTCAGCGCAGCCAGCCCAAAGCACCGGAGGCCCCGAAGGCACCCGAAAGCCCCGCGCCGCCCAAGCCACAGTAGCTTACTGGATACGGCCCGCCCTCGGGCCGCGGTTGGAGGCTGCGTGTCCGAGTCGCGATGAACTTTGATCGCAGCACAGTAGTCGGTGATCTTTCCGGCGCCGCTTATGTTATTCGTTTGACTGACAGCCGGTCACGCCGCTGACTGGGTTGCCGTTCCTGCCATGAGCCAACGCACCGCCCGCCAGCATCGCAAAACTGCCGAGACCGACATCCGCCTTGAATTGAATCTCGACGGCTCGGGAGCGGCGCATATTAACACCGGCATAGGCTTCTTTGACCACATGCTGACCCTTTTTGCAAGGCATGGGCTGATGGACCTCGACGTGACCGCCCAAGGCGACTTGCACGTTGATTATCATCATACCGTCGAGGACGTAGGCATAGTCCTCGGCCAGGCCACGCGTGAGGCATTGGGCGACAAGGCTGGCATCGTCCGGTATGGTTGGTGCTATCTTCCAATGGACGAGGCATTGAGCCGGGTGGTGCTCGACCTGAGCGGGCGGGCCTTCCTCGAATACCGCGCTCCGCAAAACGTTGATGCCATCGGCGGCGCGTTTTCCTTCCAACTCGTCGAGGAATTCGTGCGCGCCTTCACGCATAATGTGGGCGCGACCATCCACGTCGAGGTTCTCTATGGCCGTGATGCGCATCACATGGCTGAGTCCATCTTTAAAGGACTTGCCCGGGCCCTTGACCAGGCTACACGCTGTGATCCGCGAGTGGTGGGTATCCCGAGCACCAAAGAAACTTTGTAGGCATGCGCATCGGCCTGGTTGACTACGGCGCGGGCAATCTGCAAAGCGTCCGCAATGCTTTGCGCTCCCTCGGACGTGATAGCACCATCGTGCGCGATCCCGACGCGCTCGAAAACATCGATGTTCTCATTTTCCCGGGCGTTGGCGCCTTTGGGGATTCCCTGGGCCGCTTGCGGGAACAGGGCCTTGTCGAAGGATTGACTCAATGGATCCGGGCCCGCCGGCCGTTTTTCGGGATCTGCATCGGCTACCAGGTTCTCTTCGAGTGCAGCCAGGAATCACCAGGCGTCAGCGGCCTTGGCATTTTTTCCGGCGAGGTGGTGAGACTCGATACCCCGGATTTGAAGGTTCCGCACATGGGTTGGAACTCGGTGCAGTTAGCCGATATGGCCGATCCCATGTGGGCCGGCCTGGCCACCGACACCTACTTTTATTTTGTGCACTCGTTCATCCCGCGGCCCGCGAACACGTCACTCATCGCAGGAACGACAAATTACGGCGGCAACTTCGCCAGCATCATTCGCTGGCCCGGCGGCCTGGCCGTGCAATTTCACCCCGAAAAAAGCCAGGCCGCTGGACTGCGCCTGCTCGCAAATTTCCTCGAGTGCAGCGCTTCCTCATGAGGCACATCATGAGGCCTTCAATTTTGCTCGCACTGGCCCGCACTCTGGCCAAGATACCACTTCTTTAACCATCCAGGAACCAATCATGAAAATTGCCGCTTCACTCGTTGCGATGGCTCTGACCACCGCCGCTTACGCGCAGACTGCCGACCCCCTCGCCGAACTTCGCGCGCAGGTCAAAAATCCCGACTCGATGTTCACCGTGATCGTCGAGTTTCGCTTGAAGCCCGGAAGTGACAAGGAGTTCCGCAAAGCCGCGCAGGAAGGGGTTCGCAACACCCGTAAAGAACCCGGCAATGCCGCATACGAGGTTCATCAGGACGCGAAAGATCCCTCCACCTTCGTTTTCTTTGAAAAATGGCGGAGCATGAAGGCGCTCGAGGAACATATCGCTACGCCGTACACCAAGAACCTCATGGCCAAGGCGGCTGAGCTGTCAGCCTCGCCCATGACCATTCGCGTGCTCACACCTTTCGTCCCCCAGCCCCCAAAGCCCGGAGTCGGGAAGCCTGCCCCTGGAGCGCCAGACACCAAGCCCGCTGAAAGCAAAGACGCCGCCCCCAAAAATTAACACACAGCTCTCGGACTATGCCCACAAGCTTCAGCATGCCGAATCTCTCCGAGCACCCTCCGCGCAGTCCGCGAGTCAAACTCGGCGGGTATGTTTTGCTGGCGCGCATCCTCGACAAAGGCCGGGCGGAATTGGGGAGAAAAAATGGGGAATACAATTACAACTGTCCGCTCGATCAACATTGGTTCGAGTTCACGGGAATCAACGCCGACGCTCTGAAAGCCGAATTGGCCGCCGGCAAAGGGGACGGCGAGATCCTCGCCTGGATCGAAAACCAGGCACCGAAAAAGCATTCAGCCTGGGAGATCGCCCAGTGGTCAGCCTATCACGAACAACGCGCGCCCGCGGGGATCGAGACCAGGGAGTTTTTCAATTCCCTTCTTAAAGGCGCGGAGCAGCGCGAAGACGTGGCTACCTGGTTCGAAGTGCTCGACCTCGATGACTTCCGCAGCTTCGGCGGCAAGGCATAGTCGTGAATCCAAAGTAATCGTAGATGCCGCACGCCAGTCGCTACCGGCATGAGTCCAGCGACAAGTGTGTCGCTGCCAGGTTCGGATGAAGGCCTGGCATATCACCTCGCACGGCTCGTTCGATGGGCTGGCGCCCGTGGAATCCGAGGATCCGATGCCAGGGCCCCGGCAAATTCTGGTGCGCGTTCGCGCCGTGTCCTTGAATTACCGTGACCTCACTGCGCTGCGAACCCAGCGCCCCGGCAATCTTTCGCCGCTGATCCCCTGCTCCGACGCGGCCGGTGTAGTCATCGCCGTCGGTGCAGAGGTGACCCGGTTCCGCCCTGACGATCGCGTCGCTGGTTGCTTCTTCCAAGCCTGGCCGGCTGGCTCCATTACCCGCGGAGTCATGAAAACTGCGCTGGGCGGTCCGGTCCACGGCGTCCTTTCAGAACGGGCGCTCTTTGCCGAGGACGCTGCCGTGCCCCTGCCGCCACATTTGAGCTTCCAGGAGGCCGCCACCCTCCCCTGCGCCGGGCTGACCGCCTGGCACGCCCTGGTTGAAAAAGGTTGCCTCCGCGCGGGAACTTCTGTTCTTTTGTTAGGCACCGGAGGCGTCTCCATTTTTGCACTGCAATTCGCGAAACTCCACGGCGCTCGGGTCATCATCACTTCATCAAACGATGAGAAGCTCGCCCGCGCCCAAAAACTCGGCGCCGATGTCACCATCAATTACCGGACGACACCTGATTGGGAAAAGACCGTCTGGGAACTGACCGGCAACGAGGGTGTCGATCACGTGATCGAAGTCGGAGGCGCCGGCACACTTGCCAGGAGTCTGGCGGCGGTCCGCTTCGGCGGCCGCATCAGCCTGATCGGTGTCCTGACCGGCTTCGAAGGGCACATCAATCCCTGGCCGATCGTGGCGCGTAGCGTGACCGCGCAAGGAATTTACGTGGGCAGCACTGAAATGTTCGACCGCATGAATGCGGCGATCGCGGCGACACGCCTCCGACCAGTGATCGACCGCATTTTTGCTTTCGCCGATTCACGGGAGGCATTCGCCCAACTTGAAAGCGGCAACCATTTTGGCAAGATCGTGATCGCGATATGATTTACGGCGAATGACATCCTCACCCTCCAGGGCTTGTCACGTCGCAACGATGGTCTGCGCAACGTTTGGGCAATTGCTCGGCGCTCAAAATTCCATCGAGGAAAAGGGCGCATTGGTGTTGCGTTCGCTGCCGCATAGCTGCTTTGAAGCGCAAGGCTGGATTGGAGGACGCGCCCAGGCGAGTATTCACAACTGGCTGTTGCCCGCACCCGCCGCGAATCCGGGGATGCTCGAGATGTTCCGCGCGCGTGAGCTCAAGCCGCAACCGAACCTGGTGCCGTGGGCGGGAGAGTTTGCCGGCAAATATCTCCAGTCCTCCGTGGAAACTCTGCGGGTCTCGCCAAATCGCCCTTTGCAAGACCACATCCGCAGCTTCGTCGAGGAATTGATCGCGACCCAGGCGGAGAATGGTTACCTCGGTCCTTTTCCACGCGTCGAGCAATTGAAGGGGCACTGGGACTTGTGGGGCCATTACCACGTTCTCCAAGGTCTGCTCGATTGGCACGAAATGACCCGCGACGGTCATTCGCTGGCGGCTTCGCGCCGCGCCGCGGATCTGATCTGCGTGACCTACCTCGAGGGCTCGAGGCGGATCATCGATGCCGGCTCCGAGGAAATGAATATGGCGATATTGCATGCCATGGCCCGCCTCTATCGGCTTACCGGGAATGCCCGCTATTGTCATCTGGTGCGTGAAATCGAGAAGGATTGGGAGCGCGCGGGCGATTACCTTCGCACCGGCCTGGCCCGGGTGGAATTTTTCCGCACGCCCAGGCCGCGATGGGAAAGCCTGCACGACTTGCAGGGGATCGTCGAGTTGTGGCGGATCACTGGCGACGAAAAGTATCGGCGGGCCTTCGAGCAGCATTGGCGCAGCATCGCGCGATGGGATATTCGAAATACGGGCGGGTTCAGCGGCGGCGAACAGGCTACCGGCAATGCGTGGAGTCCCATGCCTATCGAAACATGCTGCACCGTGGCCTGGATGGCGCTCACCATCGATTACCTTCGCCTGACCGGCGATTCCACAGCGGTAGATTTCATCGAGACAGCCTTCGTCAACGCGGCGCTCGGCGCTCAACACCCCAGCGGACGCTGGTGGACCTACAACACGCCGATGGATGGCGTCCGCGAGGCCTCGGCTCACACCATCGTCTTCCAGGCGCGGGCTGGCACTCCCGAACTCAATTGTTGTTCGGTCAATGGCCCGCGCACCCTCGGAATGCTTGCCGATTGGGCCGTCATGGATGACGACCTCGGGATCGTCGTCAACTGGCACGGTGCTGCAAAAGTCGCTGCTCGCGGCTGTAATCTCGAATGCGACAGTGGCTATCCACTGGCTCCGCAGAAGGCGACGTGGAAGATCACTCGCGCACCCGAAACTCCACTTCGCCTCCGCTTCCGAATCCCGGCGTGGGTCCGAGGAGTTGCAAAAGCAACCCTCAATGGCGAACCAATGCCGGCACCTGGCCCCTGGCTGACTCTGGAACGCGTTTGGATCGCCGGCGATCGACTCGATTTCGATTTTGCGCCGAAGATCCGCGTCGTTCCCGGTGATCGCGAAGCCCTGGGCAAAGTTTCACTTTCCTTCGGGCCAGTTCTGCTCGCCTGCGACCAGGCTGACAATGATGTCGAGAATACGGAGATTTCTCCGCTTGATCTGAATCGGCTGCAGAAAGCGACAATCATCGGCGCAGGCGCGAATTCGTTAGTCATTGAATTGCCGACCACCAGCGCAAAGCCGCTTCGCCTGCGCGATTTTGCTCAAGCAGGTGCAAGAGGCAGCCGGTATCACACCTGGCTGCCCCCGATTTCTCCCCCACCACCGCCGGCCATCGGTCGAACACCGCGCGACGGCGCTACTGTGGGCAACGGACCCAGACGTTTCACTTGGACAACGAAACCCGGCCCTTTGCTCAAGAGCTATCTCTTGACCGTTTTCGAGGAGAATAACCCTTCGCACTCCGTAATTGCTCGGAATGGCCTGGTAGCCCCGCGCTGGGAATTGGACGCAGAGGCCCGATCGCGCCTCGATACTGGGAAAGTTTACGCCTGGCGAATAGCGACCAGTGGACCCGGCGGCGACACCGAGAGCGTTGAACCCCACGCGCGTTTTCTCTTTGATCCCGGCGCTGATGTCGTGCCGGATCAAGAAGTGCCGGTGCGGGAGGACGGTTTGGTAATGGAAGCCTCGTTGACAAATGACGCACTCCTGCAGTTCGGCCGCCTGATCAAAAACACGGGAGCGATCGCGACGCCACAGGGACTGCAAACCGACGGTCGCGGTCAAATGGTCGTCTACGCGCTGCCCGAAGACTTTGGTGATCCCTGCACCGTTGCCATCAGTTTTCGCGTCGACGAATTGCCGGCGAATAGGTTGGGCCAGCTCTTTTCGGCCTGGAGCCGCTTATCCGATGATCCGCTTCGTCTTGTTATCGACAACGGCAAGCTTTTCGCCCGAGTCGAGGCCGGCAGTGCGTCTTCAACCGCTGGGGCGGCCGTTACGATTGGTCGCTGGCACCGCGCCGTTGCGGTAAGAACCGAAGGGCGCCTGACTTTATGGCTAGATGGTCAACGCATCGGCGATACACAGGTTGCAGGCGCTTCTTTCACCTCGGCGCAAGATTTTGCCTTGGGCGGGAATCCTCATTTCAACGGCAATGAATGCCTCGCGGCAGCATTCCGGGATCTTGCTGTGTTTGCGCGCGCTCACAACGACAGCGACGCGCAGAAACTCAGCTCCAAATTGCCCTGACACTTATGCCAGCAGCCCTTGCCATCGCCGCGCATCCTGATGACATCGAATACGTCATGGCGGGGACTCTTCTCCAGCTTAAGAACAGAGGCTGGACGATTCATTATTTCAATCTTGCGCGGGGAAATTGCGGCAGCATGACCATGGACGCGCAAACCACCACCAAGGTTCGTCTCAGGGAGGCCCGAGATGCGGCCAAAATCCTCGGCGCCCATTACCATCCTCCGATCTCCAATGACCTCGAAATCATCTATTCATTGGAACTGCTCCGCAAAGTCGCAGCGGTGATTCGCGAAGTGAATCCATCGGTGGTGCTCACTCATTCGCCACAAGATTACATGGAAGACCATATGAATACGTGCCGGCTGACGGTTACGGCGGCTTTTGCGAAGAACATGCCCAACTTTGGCGTTGATCCGCCCAGCGCTGCTGCGGCGGGTGATGTCACCCTCTACCACGCCATGCCCCACGGCTTGCAGAGCCCACTGCGTCAACCCATTGCTCCCGATTTTTACGTGGAGACGACTGCCGTGCAGGAGATCAAGCTTGCAGCCCTCGCGGCGCACCGGAGCCAGCAAGGATGGCTGGCGTCCAGTCAAGGCATGAATAGTTACCTGGAAACAATGATCGACATGTCGCGCGAAGTCGGGCGGATGAGCGGCCGCTACGAACATGCCGAAGCCTGGCGCCGGCACTTGCATCTCGGATTCTCGCAAACGGAGGTCGATCCGCTGGGGGAGACTTTGGCAGATCGGGTTTTTAAGAGGGATGGCGCCTCGTAGGCGTAGGCTGGAGCAGCCTGTCGGACGTGCGTTTGGGACGTCTGCCAGTACGTGGATTGATCGGATTTAAAGTGATGCAGGCGTCCCGCCTGCGCGTACCTCGGGCATCTTGCCTGAGAGCATTGCCGCCCGACGACGGCCGGCCAGGATGGCCGGCGTACGCACAGGCAAGTTGCCTGCGTCACCGGCGTCAAAGTCCGACAGGCCGGAGCCGTCGAAACCACCAGTTGGGCATTGCCATTCCGGCCTGGCTAAATCCGACGGGTGTGGAAATCTTTTCACTCCATGCCGCGCAAACTCAGCACGATTGCTCCTGACTGGTGGGATTATACCACCCTTGATGACGAGATTATCCGCGATGCCGCGCGGCTGACGCCGAAAGATTTGCTGCAACTTTCGCGACCGGGGTTCCGGATCGTGTTTTACGACACACTCGAGGATTTCTATTTGGCGGAGGCGCTCGAATATATCGTCGCATGGCGTCAGGCGACGGCTGACAATCCCGCTGGAATTTGCGGACCGATCGGGCCCACCGAGCAGTTGCCTCTAGTGGCGCGGCTGGTCAATGAACTCGGCCTTTCGCTCAAACACGCGCATTTTTGGGGCATGGACGAATGGCATGATGGCACCAGGGAAGTGGACGTTGCGCACCCTCTCTCATTCGAGCGGGCCGACCGCGAACTTTGCTTCAACCGCATCGCCTCCAACCTCTCGATGCCTGAAGAGAATTTGCATTTTCCGAAAGCGGACACCTCGGCTTTTCGCGCTACTTGGGAGGCCGGCGCCCGTTGCCTCGTGATGCAAGGCGGGCAGGGGGACATCAAACATTGGGCATTCAATGATCCGCCGCGTCGGCAGGGTGCGTGCAAAGACCTGCCTCCACCTCCGGTTGAATATCGCCGCCTTGCCACCCGCGTCGTCGAGCTCCATCCAGTAACGCTGATGCAAAACGCACGTACTTCCGGCGGTGGCAACGTCACGCTGGTCCCGGCCAACGCCATCAGCGTAGGGCCCGTCGAAACCTGGAAGGCGGAAAAGGTTTCCATCTGGCATGCGGGCACTCACGATAACCCCCTTGGTCAACGGCTCACCGCGCTCATGATTTCAAAACAGCTCGAAGATTCTGCCGTGCCCATGTCTTTGCTCGCCTCACACCCAAATGTGCAATTTAATTACTACGTTGGCGGTCTCGGAACGTGCGCGATCGAAATGCATTGAGGCTGGCTCGTGGCGCATCAAAGCAGAGCGAGCTTCCAGCTTGCTGCTTGCCACGCGTCGCAAACTGGAAGCTCGCGCCACTCAGGGATCTCTATCCAGCCAGGCGCGGTATTCCGGTGATTGGAGGAATTCCTGGAAAGCCGCACTGGCATCGGATTTTTCAGGCGACCACTGCTCACCGAAATGCCTATCCAACTCATCGAGTGTTGTGATAGCCTCCGCGTAACTGCGTCGAAGCACAGCCAGTTTGAACCGCAACCGATAGGCATTCTCGAAATCCGGCTCGATAGCCACCGCCTGATTCAGGACCGCATCGGCCGCAACATAATCGCGGCCCTCGACATATCCGATACCACGCAATGTCAAAAGGTGCGCATCAGTTTCCAACATTCCTTCGATGCGACGCAGACAGGCATCGTAGGCCGAATAGTCATTCTGAAGCAGATGCAGATCGATACGGAGGAAATCAAGGGTGGGGTCGGCACCGTAAATCCGCTGACCCTCTTCGAGCGCTGCCAGGTAAGCGGGGTCCTGCGGGTTGTCCATGAGCACCTGCAGGTAGGACATAAATACAGGACGAGCGCGCTTGAGTTCCGCAGGCATCTTCGCGAAGGCCGCCTTTGCCTGCACTACATCCTTTCGTTTAAACGCATCGGCGAGCTGGCTGAAGGCCGCCGCATCGATCTTTTGCCGGCCGCCAAACATGCGGTCGAGAAATGAAACGTCGAGGCTGGGCACAATGGTTATCACGATGGAACGCAAGGCTTCCTCGACGGCGACACCGGTGGCGTGGTTGTGGATTTCCCTGATGGCCAGCTTTCCATCTGGCGCCGGACGCGCAAAAACCTCGAGATACGTGCTGCCTCCATTGTGCAGAATGCAACGGATGACCACTGCCTGGCCACGTGGGGTGTCTCGAACACGGAGGAATTTGGCGCGAGCCCCCGCCAGAGATTTTAGAATTTGGGCTGGGTCAACACGCAAAGAACGCACCAGTTCGTTGTGAAAGCCGCGCGTTTCCTCATTTTCTCGCCAGTCAATTCCCGCGAAGGCCGCCTCGAGCAACGGATCGAAATCAATCAGCCCCGCCACTTCTTTGAGCTGGCCGTCATTTATTTGGTCTTCGAGCTGCTTTCCGAATGCCTCGAGCTGCTGAGGACCAACCCCATGATTTGGCGTAGCAGTTTCTTCAGGCGAGATTGCGGCCGGGCCAGTCGAGGCGGCAACCGGCCTGGCGCGCCGGCAACCCAGTCCGCTGAGACTGACCGCAACGCCCAAAATCACGAGTGCGCGTAGGGCAATCCAACTGGGCCCGGCCCACGACCCTAAGGGTAATTTGCGCATTCGTGTCGCGTTAACATTCCATCTCAGGACTCAGGGCGGAGAAATGCGCGCACGCAGTCGATAGTAGCGAGTCCGGCCGCCCACATCCTGGGGCCGCACTCTCATCCGATCGACCGCACCGTCGGCAGTTTGCGAGACGATCTCGACAGCTACGACCTGCCAGGTTCCGACGCCCAATGTTGAACTGGCTTCGATGTCCAACTGAAGGTCGGAGGCGCTCCGATTGCGGGTGTACGTTATGACAATCTGGCCAGCGGCATCACGACCCGCTGAGAAACTCGACGGGCTGAAAATCAAAGGATCGGAACTAAAAAGGTACTCGACCCCGTTTTCCAACCCATCTCTGTCTGAATCCCCATTGAAATCCGCATTCGCAGTAGGATTGGCTGCAAAAGCCGCGGCTGCCCAGAAAGCGTACGATCCCGGTGCTGGTCCCAATCGAGCGGTGGCCTCGGGCGAATAGGCTGACTCGTTTTCGATCCAGTCCGTCGTGGTTACCACGTAATAGTAACTCGCGCCTTCAGCCACGTTGGTGTCGACATAGCTTGAAGCCGTCAGCGTCGGTTCGATTCGCGTGTAGGGACCCCTGGACGCATCACTGCGATAGACGGCGTAACGCAGGAAATCTGTGGCCGCGCTCACAGGCCAGGAAAGCGTGATGCGGTCACCGCCGGCCGTCGCGGTCAAACTCGACGGCGCCGACGGCGCGGAGACTTCCAGCGGTTGGTGCGGTTTGATGAAACGCCAGCGCGTATTGTCCTGGGCCGTCCCAAAAGGCTCCATGCCATAATTCAGAGCGGCAGGCGCGCCATTGCCATCATTGGTGCGACTGAGACGCAGACTTTTGCTGCTCGCTGGATGGTCGATCAATATATACCCGCGGCTGTCGGGTCCATTAAACGTCCATTCCACCGTCGAGCCCGCGCTCCCCGGCGGAGCGAGATCGAGGAGGGTGCCATCGAAACGCAACCGGCGCCCGTCGCGCAGAGACACAACGTAATGTCTGGCTTCCGCAAGGTTGGGCACCAGGGCAAATTGAGCGGATACGTCGGCGCGCCGGATATTCCCGGTGCTCGGCGCGTTGGTGGTAGACGAGGCGCGCAACCGGTGCATCGAACCAAGACCGTTTATGAAATATGAGGTGCGATCGCGCAATATCCTGTCCGCATCCCACGCAGCATAGAATTCGCCAAACGGCGTGAGGGTCAACCCGTCGCTGAGAAAAAAATGGGAGCTGTCACCCTGACGATCCCACGGATTTGTCGAGAGGTCGCCGCGCACTGGGAAAATCGAGTAGCGTTTCAGCCAGGTGAGGTCTTCGGCTCGCCAGGTGAACTCGGTGATAAAGCGGTAGCAGTCTTCGTCAGTCCAGTTGGCATTGCCGCTCCAGTCGATGTTGGAAAACTCTGTGAGCCAGACCGGACGCCCATACGTGTTGAAAACGTTCTGCAGGTGATTGATCAGGCCGTCGGCGTTGGGATTCGCATACCAGTGAATGGCGGTGAAATCCACGCGCAAGCCCTGTGCATTTACCTGGCTGTAAAACTCGTTAATCCACGGCGTGAATGGATTGACTGGGGCGGGACTGACCAGAGGCATGTCGGTTTGTTCGAGCCTGCGCCAGAGCGCCACGCCTTCATCCACTGGCGTGTTCCCCTGGTCGGCGGACTCCGGTTCGTTATAGCCAAGAATGACAAGTGGTTTGCTCGTAGTGTGCCAGGCCGAATAGTACTCCGGCAGTGTGTTGAAGTTCGGCCACCACCGCCCGTATTGCATGGGCGTGAACACAAAGTGTGATGGCTGGCTGGCCCCGGTGTCACGCCCCCAGTTGTAGCTCCAACTCGTTCCCAGCCTCTGCCACTCACCCTCGTAGCCGGCAGTTCCCTTTTTCGGATAGTGCGTCTGAAAATCCAATCTCCATTGCTGCCGAGTGCTCGAAGACGGAACCTCGAGCGTGACCGCTGCCGGTGTCAGCCCGTCAGTTTGCATAACCAGGCCGCTCCATAGGTTGGCGATGCGCACATAACCGCCGCCCATGTCCTCGAAGCGCCATAATTCATGCGGCATCGCCTGGTAATCGGCGATCTCGACCACCGCACTGCCGGCGGTTTTCCCGGCATTGCTTGACCCGATGCAAAGATAACTGTCGCGATTCCGAAGTCGGAACGAGTCGCTGTCGATGTTGTAGAGGATTTGAAAAAATTTCTCCTCCTCAGTGGTTTCCGGGATTGTCTGGCTGGCTCCGGCGCCGCTGACAATGAGTGAATGCGGGTTTGTACGGTTGACGATCTTCCAAAATCCATCGCCGTAGGTGTCGAAGCGAATGTCCGGATGCGGAGCGACGACAGCATCGGTTCCCAGCGGATAGGCATCGCCCCCGTTGGCGGCAAAGATCACCAATTCGCGCACCCTCTGTGCGCCGTCCGCGGCAATGCTTAGCCGCACGCGAGACGTGGAGATCGGAGTGGTGAATGCCACCTGCCTCGCATACCCAGAATTGCCCGTGACCACACCGCCAGGAATCGCTGTCCACGTCGAGCCATTCCACCATTCGAAAGTGAAATCAGCGACCGGGGGCGCGGTCGTTCCAAAGTAAATATGCGCGCTTCCCAGCCGGGAACTCAGTTCGAGATCGACCTCGATTCTGTGCGGTCCATTCACATCCGCGCTCTTCCACCGAGAGGCATCGTCTACATAGCCATCCACCGCATTTTTCGGATAATTGTCGGCGTCAATCGAAGTGGCCGTGGCCGGCCGCTTCCTGGCAAGGTTCAAGGTGACATCGATCCCGATGGGATAACCGTCCGGCCCATTAGGCGGAAAGAGCGCCATCTCGCGCATTCGCACCACGTTTTCGGTGCTGTAGAAACGCACACGAGAGGTTCGGATCGTCTCAGGGAAAACCAGATTGAGTACATTTTCGGTGTTCCCGCTAACCGTCGTCCCCGGGATGTTGGCCCATGCTGTGCCGTTCCACCATTGGAGTGAAAAACTGGCTACGGCCTCGATGTCATCACGCCCGAGATACAAATGAGCGCTCCCCACCTCCATCACGAGCGGCAGTGTCACCGACAACCAGTGCGGGCCACCTTCGCCGCTCTTCCAGCGGTTGCCGTTGCCCACGATGCCGTCCGTCGCAAACACAGCGGGATCGCCGGTCGCCGCTGAGCTCGCCTGTGCGGCTTGTAATTTTGCCACATTCACCCGCTCGAGTTGGGCTCGAGCGGGGAACCACAGGCATCCCCATGTCAGCACGGCAAGAAATTGAGGAAAGCGGGCGGTGGGCATGGGGTAAATCACCGGCGGCGATCGCGAATGGGGACGCTCGCAACTCTCGCCGCACCCCACAAAGATACTGCATCATGGGAAGTCCGTCTGCCGAAAATGAGGCTGTCGCGGGCCTCGGTGAGGACCGGCCTGGAGCCCGCAAGTAGCAGCGCCACTCGTGTCGCTGGGATTGTTCGGCTCAGCGACAAGAGTGTCGCTGCCACGAAAGCTGGCCTCATTCACGTCAGCGACAAGAGTGTCGCTGCCACAGGTGTTGACCCATCGAGGGACGTGTCTAGTTTCGCACGCATGAGATTGCCCCGTTGGGTGGCCGTGCTATTCGGGTTTGTTGCGGTGAATTCCTTTACCCGCCACGCGCTGGCTCACCGCATCAACCACATCAGTGTTACCATCGACTTCGCCGAAAACGGAAGCCAATGGACTGTCACACTGAGTGCTGAAGCTCGCAGGATACTCGAGGCCAAGGAAGCGCTCTCACTGCTGCCGTTACTCGAACGCGGAGGTGAAAGCGCCGATCAGGTTAAGAACGAAGTTTTCGAGCGGGCGAGAGAATACTTTCCCGAGCGGGTGGCGCTTTATCTCGATGGCAAACCGCTGCCCACACCAGCCTTCGAGTTTTCGTTGGTCGAGGTCGAGGAGAAGGAAGCCGTCGATCCCGGGCAGACACAGTCGGCCGGGCAACGCAAGCATTTCTTTATTGTTGGAACCTGGTCCGGGCCGCTGCCTTCCGAAGCGCGCAATTGCCATTTTGAACTGACCGGCGACACCGCCGGAGTCCTTATTGTCAAGGTGAACGGGGAATCCTCCGGGCCGGTGATTCCCTATTTCCCCGGTGAAAAAAGCAAGAGCGTCCAAATCCCGCAGGGTCGCGCCGGGCAGCAAGCCGGAGCCCAAGGCGCCAATGAAAGCACGACCACCGAAGACGAAAGAACAGGCGATGTTTTTGCCCGATACCTCAAACACGGGTTTCGGCATATTTTGCCGGAAGGACTTGATCATATCCTCTTCGTGCTTGGCCTGTTCTTTCTGAGCCGAAAAATCAAGCCGCTGCTATGGCAGGTCACTGCTTTTACCATCGCCCACTCGATCACTCTTGCCCTGGCGATGCTTAACATCGTGCGCCTGCCCGAGAAACCAGTCGAAATCGCCATTGCCGTGAGCATCGCGTTCGTGGCCATCGAAAATCTTTGGCGCAAAGACCTCAGCAAGTGGCGGCCGATAGTTGTCTTCGCCTTCGGTCTCATTCACGGTCTTGGTTTCGCCGGAGCTTTCAAAGAGATGCTTGGGGAAACCGGCACACCCTCGAAACATTTTCTCACCATGTTGGTGAGTTTCAATGTCGGCGTCGAACTCGGGCAACTCGCCGTCATTGCTCTCGCCTTCCTAGCCGTCGGCTGGTTCTGGAAGGCCGATTGGTACCGGCGGCGCATCTCAATCCCCGCCTCCGTCGTCATCGCCTGCTTCGGCCTCTATTGGGCAGTCGAACGAATGATGTAGCGATTGGTGCTCTCGAGAGGACTCGAACCTCCACAGGTTTCCCTATATGATCCTGAGTCATACGCGTCTACCAATTCCGCCACGAGAGCATCTCAGGAAAGTGGCGAAAGTATGGCAGGTGAGAGAAGCCGTTCAAGTGCGAAGTTCAACACCGTCGAGGTCTCGGCATCTCCTCCGTCAGCCCTGAAGGCTGCAAGCCTGCGCCACGGCAGACTGAAAGTCTGCGGTAAGTCGTATCGCAGGCTTGCCGCGCTTGCAGCCTGCTGCATTCAAATTTGGGGAACCTCAACCGCAGCGACAAGAGTTGCCCAACCACCGAGTTCACGACACCGTCCGAATGAGCATTATGCTGCGAGTTTATAAAACATCTGACGGGGTGACCGTCGAGGAGGCTGGACGATTTTTGCGGTCAGCCGGACTTTCGATCGACGCGCTTTTCAAGTCTGAGCATCCGCTCGATACGCTGGCGCAATTCAATGCGCAGCCGGCGGAAGCTCCGAACACCGCTGATCTTTTGCCGCCCATTGAATCGCAGGAAGTCTGGGCCGCGGGAGTGACCTACCTGCGCAGCCGCGATGCGCGAATTGAGGAAAGTGAAAGCTCTGGTGCGGACCGGCTCTACGATATGGTCTATGAAGCGGCGCGGCCTGAATTGTTCTTCAAAGCGACGCCCTCACGGGTACGCGGGCATGGCCAAACGGTGCGCATCCGATCGGACGGCACGTGGAATGTGCCCGAGCCGGAGTTGACACTCGCCATCAACCGCGCCGGCAGAATCTTTGGTTACACCATCGGGAACGACATGTCGTCACGGGACATCGAAGGCGAGAATCCTCTTTATTTGCCGCAGGCAAAAATCTATCGCGGGTCGTGTGCGCTGGGACCGGCCCTGGTGCTCGCGCCGGAGCCACTTCCGCCGACGACGCGGATCGAGATCGAGATTCTGCGAGGCGACGTGCCGGTTTTTACCGGTGAGAGCACGCTCAGCCGCATGAAACGCGGCCTTGATGAACTCGCGTCGTGGCTGTTCCGGGAACAGGATTTTCCAGAAGGCGCCTACCTCATGACTGGCACCGGCATAGTTCCACCGGCAACATTCAGCCTGCGCAGCCGCGACTTGATCCGCATCAGCATCGAAGGGTTGGGCCGGCTCGAGAATGAAGTTGAATGAGCAATGGCGCTGGCCGAGAGGCGGCGCGGCCACCGCGGTCCGAAGCGGCAAAGTTGGGGCGAGACTCTGTCGAGCCGCTGTGAATCCAGCGGCAATGAGGTGGGGCGAGACCCTGTCGAGCCGCTGTGAATCCAGCGGCAACGAGGTGGGGCGAGACCCTGTCGACCGCTCTGAATCCAGCGGCAATGAGGTGGGGCGAGACTCTGTCGAGCCGCTGTGAATCCAGCGGCAATGAGGTGGGGCGAGACCCTGTCGAG
>JBPCQC010000108.1:0-27524 GCA_050998515.1 Verrucomicrobiales bacterium | reverse complement strand
TGGTTGGCAGTGTTTCTCGCCAAAAAACCACAATTTCCCCTTCGGGCGGAGGGATGGGGGGGGTGGGCCGTCGGGGCCCGGTTGGTTTGGTGGGGGGCGGGGCCTCCCCCCACCAAAATTGGCAACTCAGGTGCGCTGCGGCTTTCGCTCCGCGCGCCTGGCCCGGCGTTCGGAACTGCTTTTGATCCAACGCCGCATTCTGGTCTCGGCGATGAGCGGGTCGAGGCGGGCAAGCACCCAGCGAGCGAGGTTCTGTTTGAGACGCAGCCACCATGAGGTGCGGCCGCGCAAATCGGCAAGCGTCACTCGTCTGGAATGCGATAAATCCAGCGCGAACTGGTTGCGCGCCACTTCGGCCAGCGGGGCATCATGGATTCTGAGCATCAACTCAAAGTTAATGCGCAGGCTGCGAGGATCGAGGTTTGCGGACCCGATGTAGACAATGTCATCGAGCAGGAACATCTTCGCGTGCAGGATCTGCGGCTCGAACTCATAAATTTCGATGCCGCGCCGCAACAAAGCCCGGTAATAGGAACGGCCAGCCAACTGCATGAATGGCACGTCGGATTTTCCAGCCAGGATGAGACGGACTCGCGCGCCGCGCTGAGCCGCCGCAGTCAATTGGCGGCGCAGATTGAGGGTCGGAAGAAAGTAGGCGGAAATGAGGGAAATCTCGCGGGAAACCCGGAGGTCCTGGCGCATTGCGTCGCTCAGGGGATTGCGGCCGAAACCGGGTTTTAGGAAGAGGGCATCGACTTCGGCGCCGCAAGGCACCCGGCGCCGGTGGTGGCCATGATGCACCCGCCAGCGCTTTTGCTCGGCCCGGGCAAACTGGGCGTCGAATTCTTCAGCTAGAACTTCGACGACCGGTCCGCGCACGCCCAGCCCGCCGTCGCGCCACCCTTCGGTCACGCCATCGCCGCAATACTCCTCTGCAATATTTCCGCCTCCAAGGAACGCGACTGCCGCGTCAGCAACCACTACTTTGCGATGGTCTCGAAAAGACAATGTGTCAAAGCGCGGCCGGTTGAACCATCTCATGTGTCCGTTGGGCCGCGCGATCAGTTCGTTGAAATAATCGCCCGGCAGTTCAAACGACCCAAGCGCGTCGATGAGGACCCAAACTTCCGCGCCGCGGTCAGCGGCGTTGATCAACTCCTCGCGATACCGGTCGCCGATTTTGGATTGGTGGAAGATGTACATTTCGAGACGCACCGAGGCCCGCGCCGCGATAATGGCCTCGAGTTGCGCCAGCAAAAGGCTCCGGCCGGTGCCAAGCCACTGAAACTGATGGCGCGTCAGTTCAAAGGGGACCGGATCCGCACTTGCGCTATCGGCCACGGCGAGGGGTTGCGTCATGGGGGGCATTGTTTACATCCGAGGGCTGCCTCGCGCCACCCCGATCAGGCCTATTTTTCGCGCCAAAACCAAGGGCCTACCGCGTGATCAGCGCGGGCGCGAAAAGCAGCACCGCCCACGGAGCCAGGAGCGCTGACTCCCTGAGAACACCCGCCCATTGGGGACACCGTGAGTGCAACGCCAGCCCCGCAAACAATGCCAGGGCGGTCACTCCCACGCTTAAGAATACCGGCCGCTGAGCATAATGCTGAGTAACTATTGTCAGGCCGATCGCGGCGCCGACAATCACAACCAGCAGCCAGGACATACCCTTGGGAGAGAGTGTCGGCCCGCCAGCCGAGGCATTTCCGCGTCCGATATTTGCAACCAGCGCCGAGATGACGCACACCACCGCAAAAAGCGCGTTTTCCTTTCGCACCAGCTCGGCTGGCAGGCCACCCGGGGCATACCAGGCGGAAGGCGCGATCACTGCGGCAGCGAAAATCAGTCCACGCAAAGCCCTTAGCGGAATGGTCAGCGCCTGGGAAGGATCTGGAGTCTTAATCAACTGGACAAGGCTGTAACCGAGCAACGACATGAGCACGACGCGTGTCGGCGGAGACCAGTGAAAAGGCGCGGTCCAGAGCAGCATCAGTCCAACAAAGCCAACCACGCCCACGCTGATGCGGAAAGTCCAATTCTTCTTCGTGCGAACCGAGATCACGGCCTCGAATCCTGCCAGGAGAGCCAGACTCAGGCCCGGCCAAAGAAGACCGCGCGGCAATCGCAACACCGCCAGAGCGACGCTTGCCAATCCGGCGATCACCGCAATAGCCAGCACGGCTTTTGAGATTGTCGTGTGCGTGGCACGTCGTAGAACCGCCACCGACCAGCCTGCCAGTGTGACGGCAGCGGTGGCGGCGGGCTCAGGTTCCTGTTTCCAACAAGCCGCCATGAGCCACACCCATCCCAGAGCGGCCAGTGGCACTGAAAGACGCAGTTCACTTAACCGAACCCACCAGGCAGGAGGTCTGGGATCATTCGGAGCGTCACTCATGCGTGGGCGGCATTGTTGCGCCAATAACGCGCCTGGCAACACCTGCTCACTCCTCGTTTGACGCGCCGCCCCGACGAGTGGAAAAGCTCTTGCACTTCGTGATCTCGACGCTTTCCAACGATTTTGATGCCGCGCTCGCCCGCCGTGGATTGGCTCTCGATCGCTCTCACCCCGCCATCCTCCAGCTCAACCTTGGCAAGCTTTGCAATCTGACCTGCATCCACTGCCATGTGAATGCGGGGCCGTGGCGCACGGAAATTATGCAGCCGGAAACCGTCGACCGCATTCTGTCGTGGTTCGAGCAAACCAATATCCCGACCCTCGATCTGACGGGTGGCACGCCGGAAATGGTTCCCGACTTCAAGCGCATCGTTCGCACGGTTTGCCGCGGCTTTGCTCAGCCCCGCAGAGTGATGGACCGTCTTAACGCAACGATCCTCGTCGAACCCGGCTACGAAGATGGCGCGGAATTCCTGGCTGAACACGAAGTCGAAATCATCGCTTCGATGCCATGTTACGCGCCTGAAAACGTGACCGCGCAACGCGGGGAAGGGGTTTTTGACAAGAGCATCGCCGCATTCCGAAAACTCAACTCCCTCGGTTATGGGCTGGATCCACGGCTCCTTTTGCATTTTATCTACAATCCTGTCCGCGCTATGCTTCCGCCCGATCAGAAGCAGCTCGAGCACGATTACAAACGGGAAATGGCGGTTCACTTCGGGATTGTCTTCAACAACCTCTATTGCCTGGCCAATATGCCCATCGCCAGGTTTGCCAGTTACTTAAAGCGCCGGAATCAGCTCGCCGAATACATGGCATTGCTCAAGGAGGCATTTAATCCCGCAACCGTGCCGGGGTTGATGTGCCGCAACACGATCAATGTTTCGTGGGAGGGTGAGGTTTTCGACTGCGACTTCAACCAAATGCTGAAATTGTCGTTGCACGACCAATTTTCCCGAGAGCGGCTCTATGTTTGGGATGTCGATCCCACAACCTTTGTGGAATTGCCGATTCGCACTGGCAGCCACTGTTTCGGCTGCACCGCGGGCGCCGGAAGTTCCTGCGGCGGCGCCCTCGTCGAGGGATAGCCGAAGGAGCCGTGATCCCGGTGTTGACTTTTGCGGTTTACGCCCGGCATTATAGAACGATACCCCCCTGATGAGAACCCCCCTTCTTGGCGCCGCGTTGTGCCTTTTGAGTCTGTCAGCGCGTGCCGACAGCGTCGTCGTCTTCAATGAGATTCACTATCATCCCGCCAACACCGCGGATGCCGAGTGGATTGAACTGCAAAACCAATTGGCGGTCGATATCGACCTGAGCGGCTGGAAACTGTCCGGAGGCGTGAATTTTTCTTTTCCGGATGGGACCATACTGCCCGCGGACGGGTATCTCACGGTTGCCTCTGCGGGCAGCACTGTGCCCGGTGCGCTGGGACCCTGGTCAGGCCGGCTGGATAATGATGGGGAAAGAATTGAGCTGCAAAACAACAACGGCCGGGTGATGGACGAGGTGGAATTTGAAGATGACGACGACTGGCCGGTGGCCGCCGACGGCGCCGGGCCCACGCTGGCGCGGCGAGCGGTGAATCTTGCCACTAACGACCCGAGAAACTGGCAGGCAAGCCAGCAGACAGGGGGCACCCCTGGCGCGGAAAATTTTCCCGCCTTTTTGCCGCCGGTGGAAACGATGCTCCTGGATTCTGGTTCGGCCTGGAGGTTCTTCGCCCAGGGCACAGCACCGGACGCGGCGTGGAATGGCGCAGGCTACGATGATTCCGGGTGGGCTGTTGGCACGGCGGCATTTCAGTTAGGTGCATTCAACCTGCCTGCGCCAGCGGCGTCCGGTACCGCTCTCCCTTCGGGACCGGTGACATACTACTTTCGGCGGACATTTAGTTTTTCCGGGAGCCCGGCGAACGTCCAACTCCGCTTGCGCCTGCTGATCGATGATGGGGCGAGTGTTTATCTCGGCGGCGTGGAATTGGCGCGCATGAATCTGCCGGCGGGCACCCTCGACTACTCGACGTCGGCACAGACACCGCGTCGGGGGGACCCGCAATGGCAGGAATTCCTGGTGCCCGCCGGCGCGCTCGCCAATGGCTCGAACCTCATTGCGGTCGAGGTGCACCAAGGGTCGGTGTTGCCGGCCTATTCCGCAGCGGTACTGGCATCCGGGCCGGTGGCCTATTGGCGGCTGGGTGAAAGCACAAGTCCCGCTTTTGATGTGGCAGACCTGTCACCCAGCCCCGAACTCGGTCCGCAGAACGGCCTTTTCGCCGGGCTTTTAGCAGCCAATATCAGCGTGCCTGGCCCACGCCCCGCCGACACCATCAACTCTCAGCCGCTGACAGGGTTCGAGGCGACGAATGGCGCGCCGAGTTTTCAAGGCAATGCGAGCGGAGGCGACGACGTGGTTACATTTCCCGATTCGGGCGTTCTTAATTTCGGGGCCGCAAAGCGATTCTCTTTCGAGGTCTGGGTCAAAGGCCCTCCCGCTCAGGAGGAGGGCGCGGCTATCATCGCGAAGGGCGGGGGCGGGGGCGGCGAACAGTTCGCGCTTGATCTGGTCGGCGGAAGATATCGGTTTTTCAGTTGGGACGGTGGCTCGCCGAATACGGTGGTCATCGCATCGTCCACCGTTGCCCCCAACAACACGTGGCAGCATCTCGTGGGTGTTTTCGATCAATCGCAAAACCTCATGAGGTTGTATGTCAATGGCGTGCAAGCCGCTGCCGCCACACCGCGCCCAACGCTCCTCTCGAGCACGCACGAAATCAGCATCGGCGCCCGACAAAACGCGGGCTCGGCGGCGTACGATCTCAACTTCCAAGGCGTCGTGGACGAAGTGTCCATTTATCCGCGAGCACTGACGCCTGCTGAGATCACGGCGCATTACAACTCTGCGTTCGCTGCGAGTTCGAGCGGATCGGACACCTCCGATGCGCTGTTCGCTGCTGAATTGACGACCATCGAAACCCGTCCCACCCCGTCCCGGCCCGCACTGATCTTTAACGAAATCGCTGGAACACAAACATCGGGGTTCGCCCTCGAATTGATGAACCCTGGTTCATCATCGCTCGCTCTCGGCGGGGTCGTCATCGCTCGCTTCAGCAGCGGAACGCGCACGAATTTCGTGCTTCCCGCACAAACTCTCGCCGCGGGCGGCTTCCTTGCGGTGGACGCCGCAACCCTGGGATTTGCTCCGCTTTCGGGAGACCGGCTCGTGCTCTTTTCCGCCGAAGGCGTGCCCTTCGACGGCGTCGTGGCCGAAGATTCCGCCCGGGCACGGCACCCTGACGGGGTCGGCGATTGGTTGCGGCCCGCCACCGCCACTTTTGGGGCCGCGAATGCAGTTACCCTTCATAATGAGATCGCCATTAACGAAATCATGTATCATCCCGCCGCGACCGCCGGCGGCGCTGGCACTCAATGGATCGAACTGTTCAACCGAAGCGCCGCTCCCGTTGATTTGAGTGCCTGGCGGCTGGATGGAGGAATCCATTTCACTTTTCCGTCTGGCACTATGTTAGGCGGCGCCGGCCATCTCGTGGTGGCGGAAAACCCAGGGCTGCTCCCCGGGATTTCGGCGCTCGGGCCATGGAACGGGCGCCTCTCGCGACATCGTGACCGCGTCACGTTGAAGGACCCCGCCGGCAATCCCGCCGATGAGGCGGTCTACTTCGATGGCGCACCGTGGCCTGCCACTCCGGATGGGGGCGGCTCGAGCCTCGAGCGGCGCGATGCACGAGCCGATCCTCAGGCTGCGGCCAACTGGGCAGCCAGCGACGAAACCGCCGACGCGCCGTGGCAGACCTTCACCTGGCGCGGACGGGCCAGTCCTGGCGTAGCCGGAGAACCAACCCAATGGCGCGAGATCGATCTGTGTTTGCTTGATGGTCCGGGCGAATTCCTGCTCGATGACGTGAGCGTAGTCGACATCAACAACAGCATGCAACTGATCCAGAATGGCGATTTCAGCGGCGAAGACCCACACTGGCGTGCCACAGGGACGCACCGACATACCCGCATCGACGATGAACCCGGCAATTCAGGGAACCTCGTCCTGCGTGTCATTGCCACTGGTCCCGGCGAATACCAGGGCAACCAGGTCGAATCGACCTTCGTCGGCAACACGGCGCTGGTGGATGCACTTGGACGTGATTACGAAATTTCGATGCGGGTGCGCTGGCTATCGGGCGGTCGGAAATTTAACGTGCGGCTATATTTCAATCGTCTGGCGCGGACGTTCGATCTCGCTGTGCCGCCAGCCGGAGGCACACCCGGCGCGCCAAACTCGCGCGCGGTCGCGAACAGCGGGCCAACTTATCGCGGGCTCGTGCACTCGCCGCCCGTTCCCGCTGTCGGACAAGCCGTCACCGTGAACGTCGAAGCCGCTGATCCCGACGGTTTGGGCGCGCTCGAACTCAAATATGCCGTGGGCGCAAACGCCTTCCAGACGCTCCCGATGGCCTCGACTGATGGGCGCCATTTTTCGGCCATTATCCCCGGGCAGCCAGCAGCCTCGCTAGTCCGCTTCCATGTGAGTGGTGCTGACTCGCTGGGGGTGCAGAGTTTGTTTCCGCCGGGCGGGGTGGACTCCCGCGCCATGTTTCCGGTGCAGGACGGCGCCGCCGCTGCGGGACCGCCACACAAGTTCCGCCTCGTCATGACCGCCGTCGATGCAGCGTTCCTGCACGCTAACGTCAACACGCTCAGCAACGCCTTTCTTGGCGCGACGATCATCGCCGACGAACGCGAAATCTACTATGACTGCGGCGTGCGCCTGAAAGGGAGCTTCGTCGGGAGAAACGTTCCGCGCGTCGGTTTCACCATTGTTTTCCCCGGCGATCAGCCGTTTCGTGGTGTCCATGAGCGGCTGGCGGTGGACCGTTCGCAGCATGTCGCCATCGCGCAGGGTGAGATCATCGCCAAACACGTGGCCAGCCGCGCGGGTGGGATTCCAAATGTTTATGACGACCTCGCGCGATTCATTCATGTGCTGCCCGGTTACAACTCGACGTGCCAGCTCAGAATGAGCGCCTTCGATAACGACTATCTTGATGCGCAGTTTCCCAACGGCGGCGACGGGACGATGTATGAATACGAGGTCATCCGTTACAGTTCAACGACGTCGAACGGGACGCCGGAAGGGATTAAACTTCCAGGGCAGGGTTACGTAAACCTCGATCTCGCCGACCGGGGAAACGAACGGGAAGCGTATCGCTGGAACTATCTGCTGACCAATCAGCGCGAGCGTGACGACCTTGCGCCCGCCGTGGCCCTCGGCAAAATGTTCTCGCTGAGTGGAACGGCGTTCGACACCGCTTCGAAGGCGCAACTCGATGTCGAGGAATGGCTGCGGACGATGGCTTATCAGGTGCTGGTTGGCCCTGCGGATTGCATTTACACCGGCGCCAACATTCACAACATCCGTCTCTATGTCCGCCCACAGGACGCCAAAACCCTGTATATGCCGTGGGACTGGGATTCGGTTTTTCAGATCGCGACCAGCGCTTCGCTTTTCGGCGGCGGCAATGTGTCAAAGGTGGTCACGGTAACGCCGCACAATCGGCGCCGCTATTTGTGCCATGTCCATGACATCATTCAAAGCGCCTACAACACCGGCTACATGTCCCGATGGACACAGCATTACGGCCAGGTGGCCGGTGAAGACTACACTGGCATCCTGAATTACATCGGCGCACGGGCCGCTTACGCGCTCACCCAGCTACCCACCACAACCTTGTTCACCGCTGTCGCCGGAGCAGTGAGCGCGAATGGGGCCGTGACGGTCACCGGCAATGCCAAAATTCATGTCTCGATAATCGAGGTGAATGGTTTGAATTACACGCCGCTGTGGACCTCGAACACAGCGTGGTCGATCACCGTTCCGCTCGCGCAGGGGCCCAACACCCTGAACATCCGCGGACTCGATAAACGCGGCCAACCAGTGGCCGCAGCCTCCGCCACGCTTGAAGTCAACAACCCCAACGAACCCGGCTGGCCCGGCATTCGCATCAACGAATGGCTGGCCGCGAACTCGATCCTGCTCGACCCAGCCGACGGCGATAGCGACGATTTCTTCGAGCTGTTCAATCCTGGAGATCAGCCGGTTGATTTGAGCGGATGGAAAGTCAGCGATGATCCGATCAACCCGTCCCTCTATGCCTTTCCCAGCGGCACGAGCATCCCAGCGCGGGGATTTTTGCTAATTTGGGCGGATGAAGAAGCGGCTCAAAATGCCCCGGGCGGCGCTTTGCACGCAACCTTCAAACTCGACGACGAAGGCGAAATCCTCCGCCTTTCCGCTCCGGATGGCCGCGAGATCGATGTGGTGACCTTCGGCCAGCAGGAACAAGACCAGTCCGAAGGCCGCTATGCCGACGGCAACGCCGAAATCGCCGCCCTCACTTTGCCCACGCCTGGCTCGGCCAACATCCTGACCCGTTTGCTTTCAGTGCAAACAAACGCCGGCTCCATCGAAGTTGCTTTTACCACTACGCCCGGCCGGCAGTATCGCATCGAAGGCAGCACAGACCTTCTGACCTGGGCCCCCCTCACCACCGACCAGACGGCTTCCGGTGGGATTTTAACGCTCATCGCTCCCGCGACGCCACAACGGCAGTTCCTTCGGATTGCGGTGGCGCCGTAGGATAAATTTAAGCCAACTTCAGCGCGGCCGGGCATTGTTCCTTTTCACCGAAGCGCAAAATCTATTGCGGCTCGCGCTGTGCCTTTCACCATGGACTCAACGATGCAGACCTACAGCAGACTGAAAGTCTGCGGTACGATGTTCGTACCGCAGGCCTGCGGCCTGCCGTGTCGCAGGCTTGGAGCCTGCTGGATTCATTTCGAGATTGAAATCCGCGTCCCGCTGAGCCTGTAATGTTCTACGTTGTTCCCGCTGACCAACACAATGGACTCATTCGCCAGGCGTACCGCCAGCGGGAGTTCACGGCCGAGGAGGCCGAGGATGCGGCCCGTTTCTGCGACCTCGCTTCCACCCACGGCATTCGCACCCACAACGGTATCAAGGCGCTGCATCTCGATGATCACTTCGGTTCAAAGGCGGGGGGATGCGCCCCCGGCGCAAAAATTGAGGATCTAACTCCGCGCGGAAAATTCCGGTCCAGTCGAATTTGGAACGCCAACAAAAAACTGGGACAGTCAGTTGCCTTCGCGGCCATGGACACGGCCATGAAACTCGCGGATGAATACGGGATTGGCCAGGTCAGCGTAGACAATGCGTTTCACTATTTATGGGGCGGCGGCTACGTTTTGGAGGCTGCGAAGCGCGGTTACATCGCGTACACCAACTGTACGGCCGCATTGGCCGAAGTTGTCCCCTTTCGTGGGAAATTTCCGACCTTGGGAACCAATCCGCACTCATGGGGTTTCCCCACCAGTCACGCTGTAGGGTTTCCCATCGTGATCGACTGGGCCACCAGCACCGTCGCGATGGGCCGGGTGCAACAACTCAAGCGCGAGGGCAAACCGTTGCCGCCAGACGCCGCCGTGGACGCCGCAGGCGATACAACCACAGACCCCGAAAAAGTCGCTGCTCTTCTGCCTTTCGGATTGCACAAAGGCTACGGCCTGGCGTTGATCAACGAATTGATGGGCGCACTCATCGGGGGGAGTCTCCCGACCCTGCGCAGCCGAAAGGCTCCTGCCGGCGAAAAACGGACCTGCAATTTCTACTTCCAAGTCATTCACCCTGGTTCTCTCTGCGCCGGTGCGTTCGCACAGGGCAGGAACCAGGCCGAGAACGTGCGCGCTGTCATCCGGGACATCCTCGGTCATGGCAATGCGAATTGTATGCTTCCTGGACAGCCGGAAGCTGAAGCCGCGGCAGCCACCGCCAAGGCCGGTGGCCTGCTTTTCACAGCCGCCGAGATCGCCGAGTTCAACGTTATCGCCAGGGAGTGCGGGGAATCGCAGTGGGACATCGGAGCGCTCAGGCAATGGGGATAGGGCGCGATGACCCAGCGCGCCGCCAGTTCATGCGGTGAGGCGTCCCTAATCGGGCTGGCGCGATAAGTCCAACCTGTTGGTTTTCAGGCGAAGATCCAAATCGCGTGCCCGCGCACCCGGACGTTGAATTTTTTCCGCTTGCCGGGGCGTCTAACGGATATTCCTATCTCGCCTTCAAGCGCCCAACCAGAACTTCGAGATTGCTCTTATTTAAGTTTTAAGGAAATATATTAGAAATGGTAAATAATCTGCCTAAATTAATATTATTGGGATGGGTTCAGGTGACCCTGGGCCTGACGCAGGAGAATCCCAAGCGGTTTTGGCAGCCGGTTCAGGAGTATTTTACGATAGTGACTCCGCAGCGCGAAGGGCGCCAGAAGCGAGAACACCGGGTAAATCCGTTTTTGTCCTACACCCACCTTGGGACCGATTTTGGATTTGTAGGGCCGGCCGAGGCGGCCATCGGTTGGCAACCTGGCATGGTGTGTGCGACGCTCCCGGCCAACTCCGACGGATGGGCAGGCATGTGGCATAGCCTCAACCGCTTGGCCCGGTTGCCTGGCGACACTCTGAACTTTCAGCGCTGCTATCCGGCCTGGATCGGTGAAAAGTTCCAACCCAGGATCGTGGGTCTGCGCATGAACGTGATGGGCCGGGGTGAGGTCAAGATCGACATTCGAGGGCCAAATCAGGAGGCGTTGTGGTCTCATAAGTTCAGCGTCACCGCTGACAGGATGGTCGCGGTGCGCAGAGAATTGCTGCCTGAAAAGCTGGGCGCTGCTAAATTTCTGACCTGGGTGGCTGAACCGGGGAGCGACTTTTGCATCGACAACGTGGGCTTCGAGGTCGAGCCGCCCGCGCTGGATTTTGACCTTTATGTATTTCTGGTGTCCTACGCCAAGGCCGCCCGATGCTACAGCTCAGACACCGGTCTGGCCCGTGATCGCGCGCATACTGAAGACGGAGCGTTTGATTCCATACCGGCGACGGGGCTTTTCGCGCTCTCGACCGCCACGGCGGCGAAGTTGGGAATTGTGACTCTGGAATTTTCGCGAATGGTTTTGCGAAGAGCGCTCGATGCCGCCGCGCTGCTCGAAGGGCCTCATGGTCTGCTGCCACATTTTGCGCGACGCGGGGAACGGGGGGTCATGATCCACCCCGGCACCGAGTACAGTACGGTGGATACCTCAATTTTTTATCACGGCACGCTCCTCGCCGCACAAATTCTGGCTGACGAGGAGTTGATAGTGCGAGCGCGTGCGGGGATGAAACGGACCGATTTTGCCTCGCTTCGCAACGCCGAGGGCTACGTAAGTCACGGTGTGGGTGACGACGGCCAGAATATTCTTCCCTATATCTGGAGGGACTGGGGGGGGGAAACAGCCTTGGTGTTGCTGCACCAGCAATATGCTTCCGAAGGTCGGTTAACGCCGATGATGGCCGATACCGGGCGCGTTCACCAGGGATGTGGATTCATCGCTGATATCCAAAGTCTGTTTTACCCGGATTTTGATCAACAGTTCACCGGAATTCTAAGCCGGATTAACTGGCGCGAGTCTCGAGAACGCCTCTTGAGGGATCAAAAAAGCTATTTTCAGCGCACACAATCTGAGGACGGTTTCGCTCGCCGCCACGGAATTTACGGTCTCTCGAGCGGGGAAGGTGCTTATGGGCGTGGCTATCATGTCGGCGGAGTCGATTTGCCGCACCAGACGTTGATACATCCGCACTACATCCTGCTCTCGGCGACCCTCGAATCCGAACCGCAGACGGTTTATGGCTTGTTAAAACGAATGCAATCGTTGGATCTGCTTCCGCCATGGGGGCTGGTGGAAAACGTGCTTGCCGATGGTTCCGAACATGTCCCTCTGCAAGGGGCGCTCAACGCCAATTTTGAGGCTCTCGGCGCCTACCACTTGATGGCGAAAAGTCGCGGCTCGCCTGATATTATCCATCGCGCCGCCACCGATTCGCCCGATTTGCGCCAAGCCATCGCCGTCTTCAACCGGCAGCCGCCGCTGTGAGGCCAGGCGGCCCTTCCGGTGGATGAGGGGTTGATCTGGAGCTATTTCGAGGGCATGTAGACGGATGCGGGAGACGTTGATTGTCGCTGGGGTTCTGTTGGCCGGGTGGGCATTGCGCACCTACGGTCATTCGGCGCCTCGTAAAGTCGGCGCTCTGGCGTTTCTTTTCGCGACTTATCTGGCCGGCTGGTTTCTCACCGGGGCGCATATCGTCGGCGTGCTGGCGGTCGCCGCCTGGTTTTTTCTTCCCTGGCTCGAGATTCTCACGCGCATCCGTCACCTGCGTCTGCCACTGGATAAACACCTGCGCTCCGCCTTCCCGCCTTCATCGCAGCGGTTTCCTCAACTTTCGAGCCTGACCGCGGCAGTCGAGGCCGAGAATTTCGAATCGGTCGAGGACACCACTTTCGAATGGTCTGGTGCGAGCCAGTTCATGCGCCTGTTTTACCACCGGGCCGACAAGCAACAGGCAGCGATCTGTCTTCTCGAGCAGGGCGGGATCGGTGTGGTCTGGCTGAGCCTTTCCGCGAAAACGCCTGACGAGCGCACCTGGCGGACCTGGAACTATCCATTTTCCCACACCATGAAGCTCGCGCCCGACACGACTCTCAACGTCGTCAACAACGTCGACACCTTCGAGGATCTGATGGGTGCCCATCGCGATTTTCTCGACCGACAGGGACTTACGGCAGATAAGCTGGCGGACCAGGACCCGGAATCTTTCGTCGACATACTGCAGAGAGAAACCCGCCGTCAGGTAGATCACAACCTCGACCAGGGGTTGATCGAGTTGTCGGGTGAAGGAACCTTTCGTTACTCGTGGCGCGGCTACCTGTATTTGTGGCGCCAATTTCTAAGAGACATGGTCAGGCTCTCGTAATGCCTGCGTCCTGCCATGAATTATCTGTTCGTCTCCATGCTAATGGCGGCAAGCCTCGCCCGCGTCAGCGCGTTTCCAATCGTTAGTAACGATGGAATCACCAAAGATTTTCCGGTCATCAAGTCGGCTTCGCGCGAAGGGCTGATCGTGCGCGAAACTCCCGGCGGCCGGGATATCCCTGTTCCCTGGGAGCGCTTGGACATCGCGGCAAGTCGCAAGGCCAATCCCTGGCTGGCTACCATTCATAAGAAGGCGCTCGAAGGGGAAACCGTCACGCTCGATTTGGGTCTCGGTGGCTCGCCCGAGGACCTGGCCGATTGGCGCACCTCCAAAAAATCCGTGGCCGGCGGGGGCCGGAATTTCGATTCGCTCTCGTTGACCGCCTACATTCACCGTGAGGTAAAAAAGCCAAGGTTGGCGGTGCTGTGGATTGGACACCAAAACCCGCTGGCGAAGCGTCCCGATGCCGCAGATTTCGCGCGCCGTGCGAATGCCGCACTCGTTCTGGCGAACTTTGCGGGAAATTATACGAATGCCGCGCTCGGCAGCGGTGAGGCGTTGCTCGCGGCGGTCTCTGATCTTTTGGGGGAGAAGAAGACCGGGGCCAGCTCAAAATATGTTTCAGTTCCGCCTGCGCTTTTGATCATCGGTGAACGCGAGGCTGCGACGTTTGCGTGGAGTTTTCTCTGCGAGCATCATAAATCGGTGGTCGGCGCCGTCTGCATCGATGGCAGTCACGAAACGAAACCAAACCCGGGCGCTTTCCTGACTCCGCTTCTGCTGATCGAGACCCAGAGAAAACAGCCGGGCCTCGATACGGCGGGCGGAAACCTCGATCAGCCCTTTGATCTATGGCGTCACTATTCGACCGAAGGCAGCCGTTGGTGCTATGTAAATGCCTTCCAGCAATCTGATCCCCTCGCCCTGGCCGTCGCTTTCGCCCAGTCGGTCGCCGCCCTCTCCCCCTATCAGGAGGTTCTGAACAATCTCGAGGACTGGGAAAACAACGAATTGAAAAATCGTATCCCGATGCCCATCCGCACCGTGCGCGATTTCAAGGAAAACAAAACTCTGCTCGGCATTCTCGGGGCAAAACAAACCTTCCCTCTGGCCAGCAAAAAGGGCGAAGCCCGCCACGACCTCATCTGGCTGCCAACTCCCGAGTTCGCGCGGTTCGCGGCCGGGCGGTAGCGGCGCCGTCGGGTTGGCCACCGCGATGCCCGCCGGATTCAACGCACAGAGCGGTCGCATCGCTCCGCTTCTGCCACACTGCCCGGCACACTCTGCATCGACGATTTACCGCTGAAGAACGTCGATCCTTCGCGGTCGGCGTCCCCGCCCATGGTTGCGTATTCGAGACCACTCACCAGCTTGAGCTTGTCTCCATAACGCAGGCCTGCGGTACCATGACTCGGCTTATCTCGTCCATCTCGGCGGCGAATGCCTGAGGGCGATCAATAATCCAAGTCTCGATAATAGAGGCGTGCAGCCTCGACCTGGCGGAGCATTTTTTCGCTGCCCAGACGGAGGCGGCGACACAACTCCCGTGCCAGCACCTTTAAAATGGTATAACCTGCGGCTGGGTTGCGTTCGACGAAGGCGGCAAAGTCGGCCTCAGCGATGCTCCAGATGCGCGCCGGTTCTTCGACGACAACGACGTCTGCGCTGGCAGGATGCGGATCGATGAAATTCATTTCCCCGACGGTTTCACCCGGCCCGAGGGTGGCGAGGTGAACGGTATCCCCGTGCGCATGCACGGAGACGGAAAGTTTGCCCGACAGAACGATGCCCAGATTGTGATGAGGTTGGCCCTGGGTGGCGAGGTAGGCGCCGACAGGAAGAGTCTCGAAACGACCGGCCTGAGCGAGTTGAGCGCGAATCTCTTCGGAGAGCTCGCCCATCAGCGCCAGTCCGGGAAGTGTTTGATCGTGGTCCGAGGTTTGTAAAGGTTCAGGCATGGCAGGTGGAGGATGCTCAGAATCAGCCCCGACCGCAAGCAGGGAGTGGCAATGAAGGAAAAACGCAGATCGCAGGGTGCGGAATTGCAAGAATTCACACGTCTTCAATGGCGGCATGGACGGCCCCAGCCTGTCGGACTTTGGCATTTGTGACGCAGGCAACTTGCCTGTGCGTACCCCGGCCATCCTGGCCGGCCAACCGGTTTCAGGCAGGATGCCTGAAGTACGTGCAGGCGTGACGCCAGCATCACCTCACAATTCGATGCGATCCGCACAAATCCGAGACGCTCGTCCGCCGATGGGCACCATCGGCGGCTCGCCCGTCAGTACCAGCGGCAGCCCGCCGCGGAAGCCTCAGGCGCGAGCCGCGCCTGAGGCTCATCGGCGTGGCGCCGATTGCCACCATTGACGAGGAAGAAGTGCCAGCGCGATTCAAAATCCGCATGGCGCAGTGTGGGAGAGTCAGTGGGCCCGGCGGGATTCGAACCCGCGGCCAAGGGATTATGAGTCCCCTGCTCTAACCGCTGAGCTACAGGCCCACGCGAATATGGTTGCAGAAGCAGAAGCAACTTTCAATAGCAGATGCGAATTGCCGAATTGCCGACCGCTCTATCGAGACGACGCACCCTCAACTGCGGGCCTGATGTTGTTCAACGCCGCACCGCAGACTTTCTTCCCCGCAATCTCAGATGGACGTGGCGCAGTTTCCCGACGGCCCTGACGGTGACCCGTTGACGTTTTTGAAGAACGCAGTGATCGAGGGGTCGGAGAATTCCAACGAACTGAGCTTGTGGCCAAGCGATCGTTATCAATTGACGAAGCCTACGGGGAGAACATGCTGAATCTGACGGTGGTGAAGGGATACACGAAAAATTGCTGGAGAACGCAAAAGTGATCCGTTTTTTGAAGGCGAACTATCCTGAGTTTCTAACCGAATTTGAGTGGATCGCGGCGACGGAAACTTTGTGATGCCGGCTTCAGCGCATCACCCACGTCCCACGGCAAACTGTTTGAGAGGATTTTAGAACTGGAACCACCGGAACCAACGCACGCTTCACGCCGGGAGCGCCCCTGGCACCCTTGCGCCCACTCTGTTCCGCGCACGTTTGTTCCGGCTTAGTAGGAAGACGCATTCGCGTCGTACTTCCGTTGGGACCTTGGCTCCGGTCTCGCCGATTCCTCCGCTATTTCTATCGGCGCTGCATGTTGGAATCGCTCAAACTCTCCGGCAGCCAATCCCAACCGAAGTCCCGAAATCATTCGTGAACTAGGGGGCGGTTTTGTGCATGATTGAAGCAATTATTGTGCTCGCAGACAATAATTTGATTTTGATACAATCCAAGCCGCGCCCAATTATTTCAACGAATATTCCTCTTTGGCGCAGCATCATGCGATTCACAGCTAGGTACGTTGCAGCCGAGGTTGCGAAAGGCGGCAAGTCATGAACTTGCCACGCTTCGATTTATTTTTCACCAATACCACGGGCAACACGCCCTACCACTATCAATCTCGTTTGGCGGGAAAAGATTCTGGCACGGCCTGCCGATCTCAACTCATCAGCATCCCAACTGGTCTTGGAAAAACCGCCGCCGTCGTGCTCGCATGGCTTTGGAATCGTGTTCAGCTTCAAAATCCGGAGTGGCCGCGCCGTCTCGTTTATTGTCTGCCAATGCGAACACTCATTGAGCAAAAGCTCTTTCGCCCCTTCACGATTCTATGAGTGCACTTGGGTCACCTCCATCGAAGGCAATTGACAGCGACCTGCTTTCGTCAGCTATGGGGCTTACGCCTAAGGAAGCGCCTTTCCACTGGCAACAGAAATTATTGGCAAAGTTCCTTGCGGGCCACATTCCCGTTGCGCTCGATATCCCGACTGGACTCGGCAAGACAGCGGTCATGGCCGTCTGGTTAGTGGCTCGGATTTCTGGTGCGAACGTTCCGAGGCGTTTGGTTTACGTGGTAGATCGCCGCGCTGTTGTTGACCAAGCAACCACTGTGGCGCTTGGTTTACGGCAGTTCGTTGAAGAACGACATGAGATCAAGACTAAGCTGGGCACTCCCGATGGTCTGCCCATTTCCACACTTCGTGGTCAGCATGTAGATAACCGTGAATGGCTGGAAAACCCAGTCTTCCCCGCCATTATTGTGGGAACTGTGGATATGATTGGTTCTCGAATATTGTTCGAGGGCTACGGTGTTTCACGAAAGATGCGGCCTTACCACGCGGGGCTGCTGGGGACTGACACGCTCGTGGTATTGGATGAGGCTCACTTGGTTCCTCCATTTGAAAAGCTTTTGGAGCAGGTTGCGCGGGTTGATGGCGATTTGCGGCCATGCGAAGTTGAACACCGAAAGCTGGTGCCGGGGCTGAACTTGCTTTCGCTTTCGGCCACGGGCCGAAGCGACCAGCCCGCCTTTGGACTCACCGACGCTGACTTGCGACCTGGGACTATAACCCACAAGCGCCTGACTGCTGCTAAACGCCTTGTATTTGAGCCATTGCCCGAGAGTGAGAACATCGCGGACGCACTGGCTCACCATGCTTGGAGTCTGTCATCAAAAGGCACTGAGGCGAAAAAGGTAATCGTTTTCTCAGACAAGCGCGACGATGCGGTGAAAGCCAAAGAAGCTGTTGAAAAACTGGCTAAAGGCGACAAGAAACAAGGCATCGCCTCGACAAAGATTGGAACACAGTTGCTCGTTGGCGGTCGCAGGGTTCACGAACGCGAAGGCACCGCTCGATGGCTCGAAGAGCATTCCTTTGTGGCTGGAGCAAAGTCGCGTCAGAGTTGCGCCACCTTTGTCTTTGCTACGTCCGCCGGCGAGGTGGGAATTGATCTGGATGCGGATCACATGGTTTGCGACTTGGTGACTTGGGAGAGAATGGTGCAACGACTTGGCCGAGTGAATCGTCGTGGCGATGGCAACGCAAAGATTGTGGTCGTCAAAGAACCCGGTCCAAAGCCAACCAAGGGAGAGGAGAACGCGCTCAAAAAGCCCGAAAGCGAGCGCGAAAAGAAAGAGACTAAAGCGGTGACTGCCTACCAAGCCAAAGTGGAGAAATCCCACGCGCTTTCGCGGCCTTTCGAGCTTCTGCCAAAAAATGAAGAAGGCATCAATGTCTGCCCTGCCGCATTGCGTGAAATAAAGCTCTCTACGTTGCCCACCCCCAACGACGAGGCGGAGAATCAACGCCGCATTGAACGCCGAGCCATACTCGACCGTGCCACCTCGGACGCGCCGTTTCGTCCTGCGCTGTCGCGTCCGCTCGTGGATGCCTGGGCAATGACGTCACTGCCTCACCATGCTGGCAGGCCAAAAATTCAACCCTGGCTGCGAGGGTGGGTGGAAGATGAGCCGCAGACGACCGTCATCTGGCGGCGCTACTTGCCGCTAGAACATGCCGACGCATTGACTTTACCGACGGTCATCCGGGACTTTTTTGAAGCTGCGCCCCCACATTCGAGCGAAATGCTGGAAATTGAAACTTGGCGGGTTCTGGCGTGGCTCAAGAAGCGAGCTGAGGTTGTTCAAAGGAGCATCGCGAGCGCAAAGAAGCTCACGGATGGTGCGGCCTTTCCACAGCTGGCTCTCAGCGATGAGTTCGCCATCATCTTGGGCAGCGATGGTGAGCCAAGCGGTTCCGCGTTTAGTGTTTCTTCGTTGTTATCCACCTTGGATGACAAGAAAGCAAAAGAGACGCTGGCACGGCGGCTCGCTGATTCGACCTTGGTGGTGGATGCACGCTTCGGTGGCTTGAGCGAGGACGGCCTGCTTGAAGAATCCGAAAATTCAGCTCCCCAGACTCTTGACAGCAGCAATGATTGGCTTTCGCCAATCGATGGCAAGCCGGGGATTCGCTTTCGTGTTCGCGCTGCCGACCAGATCGCACCGGCCACCGAAAACGGTTGGCGGCATCGTTTGCGCGTGCCCATCGAGCGCACGGCCGATGGCGAAGTGGTGCGATGGCTCATTGTCGAGAAATGGCGTAACGACAGCGTCACGGCGGACGATGGAGCGTCCGGCGCATTGCAAACGCTGGCCAAACATCAGGAGGCGATGGTTGCCAGAGTGCGAGCCATCGGTCAGCAACTTGGTCTTCCACAGCCTTATGCGCGGATGCTTGAGATCGCGGCGCGCTTGCACGATGAGGGCAAACGCGCTGAGAACTGGCAGAAGGCTTTCAACGCGCCTACCATCGGTGGCCCCTTTGCCAAGACCCCTGGCCCCATCAATCAATCCCTGCTGGACGGCTACCGCCACGAGTTCGCTTCCTTGCCGGTGCTTGCCGCCGACACAGAATTTCTCGCCTTGCCGAGCGATGAACTTCGAGACCTCGCCATGCACCTCGTCGCCGCGCATCATGGTTTTGCGCGCCCGTTGATCGGCATTCAGGGTTGCCCCGACGCCCCGCCTTCACTACTGGAAGAACGATCCCGCGAAGTGGCACTACGCTTCGTCCGGTTGCAACGTCGTTGGGGACCGTGGGGCTTGGCCTGGTGGGAATCTTTGCTCCGAGCCGCCGACCAACAAGCCTCGCGAGAACTCGAATTGGCGTCTGAAACACAAAAGCCTCTCTCATCCAATGGCTGAATCATCCATTCCTGCTGATCTGCTGAACCCCGGCCAGGTGTTTGCCTGTCTTGGTTTGCTGGAACTTGCCGACAAACTTCTCGGCAACGCCCAAGGCGCGTTTGATTGGAGCAATAGCAACGACATCCGCTTCCGTGTCCGTACTTCGGGTGGCAAATGCCCGGTGAGTTCGGCCATTGAGTTCTTCCGAGGAGCGAGTGTCCGTTCCATTTCTCCTTCGCGGGATACTCTTTCGACCGATGGCTGGAACGTCGCGACGAATCAACTCGATTCGAATAGGGACGCATTTCCGTTCCCGGAACCTGACAGCCCAGCCACGCTGCCAGCGCGGCTGGTATCCGGGGATTGTGAAGTGGAAATTCTGCATTGGGGTGATGACATTCCAAGTTCCGGCCGGGACAACGTGAAGTTTTGGGCTGGAGCCGGTGGCTATCCGGGCGCGGCGCTTGCCCGAGATGCACTGGCCCTGATCAAAGAAATGCCAGCCGAAATCGCAGCCGATCCTTTGAATGCCCCCGCGAGGCAAAGCAGCAGTTTTCGCTTTGATTGGCGACGGGATTATGTGCCGCTCGACATTGGCTTTTCCCTCAACGCCCATTCCGGCGACCGGTTTTGCACCATCGGTTATCCCATCGTCGAACTGCTTGCAGCGATAGGCCTGACCCATGCACGTCCGGCGCGCCCAAGACGCACCTCGAAGCTGGAATATCGCTATGGTGTCGTGTCCGCAGGCGATGGGACGCAACTGCTTGACCCCATCTTTCACCGGGCTGCACTCGGCGCGGTGCCGCTCCCATTCCGTCAGAGATTTTTTCAAATGAATCTGGGTTGGCCTGGAAAAGAGGGCCAAGCCCGCTGCATCACCACTGTCGAAGAACTGTCACCTTCCTGAACCAAAAGCACTCACTTCCAAACAACACATTAAACCATGAACACACTGACCAAGGAAACCCTCACAAGTTGGGCCAATGACCCAGCCGCGCCCGTAGCTGTGCATTTGAAGCAGAAACTCACGTCCGTCGAATGCATCAACGACGATGACCGTTGTATCATTTACCCGCCCACCTACGCCGACATCGGCTACAACATTGACACCCTTTCCGACGGCAAAAAAGTGGCGCTTGTGGACAGCGTTGGCTCACAGGCCAATCGAATGGAGCCGGTCTTCAAATCCACGAGTGAGAAACCTGAAGATTGGCTGGTGCCGCAGATTCAAATCGCCCTTGGCAAGGATACGAAGGACACAAAAGCAACACGGTTGTCGCTCCTTGACCTTGCTCATCGCGGTGCTGACGCCGTGGTTCAGTCCTCTGGCCAACTGGCGAAAGACATCCGGGCGGCGTTTAGCAAGCTGCGCGAAACGGGCGACGCCGCTCCTCTCTGCGCCATTGCGCCAACATCGCTAGTCTTCGGTGTCTGGGATTCGCGTGGCAGTTCATCTGAAAAACGTCCTCGACTGATTCGCTCCGTGATCCGTGCCTGGGACGTGGAGGTGCTTCATGCCGCAGCACAGTTCAATTCCGTCTGGAAGGAACTTGATGAGAAGCAGAGAAAAGAGCTTCAGGACGAAGCCAAGAAGCAAAAGAAAAAACTCTCTGTGAAGGGATTTGCTGATGCTCCAGCAACCTTCCGCGACACGAAAGCAGCACAGTATGTCGGTGGTGCGCCCAATCCTGAGGCCAGAGTTCTTGGTGGTGTGCTTGTCCACGGTGGCATTGAACGCACCGTCACCATCAACCTTGTCGCGCTGCGGGGGCTACAAGGCGCTAACAAGGATGAGACGAAATCCTTGCGAACCTACCTCCTGTCTTTGGCGCTGATCGCCGCGACAAGTGAAATCGACTTGTTCTTACGCGAGGGCTGTCATCTTCGCTTCACAGGCGATGACAGATGGTTTTCGGTGCCCCGACGTGGTAATCCTATCGAAGTCGATCTGGGCGGAGAGGCTGCTGGCATCTTCAACACCGCTGCCAAAGACGGAGCAAAACAGTTCCGAACTAAGTGGCCCAAGGAGATGAACTACACTTTCGATGTTGCTGAGGCGAAAAAGCTCCTCGCAGCCAAGGAAGAAGACGAACAACCCGAGAGCTGAGTATGCCCGGTATTCTGCTTATCTCCGTCCGTTTCCATGAGGGTCGTTATCATGGAACGGGCGACTGGCCGCCTTCACCAGCGCGGCTGTTCCAGGCATTGATCGCCGGTGCCGGCCTGCAAGGGCCGCTCAAAACCGAGGAGGCGGACGCATTGGAGTGGCTGGAAACGATGCAATCCCCAATCATGGCCGCGCCAATCATTCGCAAAGGACAGCCCGTCGGCAATTTCGTTCCGAACAATGACTTGGATGCGGTTGGCGGCGATCCTCGGCGGATCGGGTCGATCCGTGCGAAGAAAGAGGTTCGTCCTTTGTTATTCGATACTGAACAGCCCTTGCTCTATGCGTGGACGCTTGGTGACGAATCCAGCAAAGGGAAGTTTGCAAACGTGCTTTGCCAACTCGCCGAGAAGATTTATCAGTTGGGCCGGGGCGTTGATCTCGCTTGGGCTTGGGCGGAAATCATCGGCGAAACAGAACTCGCAAACCGGCTCGATGACTACGTGGGCACGGTTCACCGCCCCTCACTCGCTGGCGCAGGGAAGCGCGTGTCGTGCCCCATCAGTGGTTCGTTTGCCAGTTTGGAGAAACGCTACCACGCCAATGTGAGCCGCTTCGAAGTCGTTAAAATTGACCGCGCTGTTTCGCAAAACTTCCGCCGCTTGCCAAAGCCGAAGTTCCAATCCGTAGCTTATGACAGTCCGCCCACGCAGAGGCTCTTCGATCTGCGCAGCGTCATCGAGCCGGAGCAATTCCAAGCATGGAACTTGGAACGAGCCCCGTTGCTCATTCAATCCATCCGCGACGCGGTTTTCAAAAAGCTCGTTACGGCTTTTCCCGCGAAAACAGCACAGATTGAGCATTGGCTCATCGGCCGCAATGCCGAAGGCGGCAGTGGCGGCAAAGCCGACGAACGTATCCGACTCATCCCGCTTGCCTCCATTGGGCATGCTCACGCCGACCAGGGCATTCGCCGGGTGTTCATCGAGGCTCCCGCGAACTGCCCCCTTCGTGCCGATGACTTGTTTTGGGCCTTCAACGGCGTGGAACTGGGTGAAGGAACTGACCTCAGCAGGCTCAGTGCGTCGGAGGATGGCTCCTTCTCACGGCATTACGGTGTCGGCCACGCCGCTACCGACTGGCAAACAATCACCCCCGCCGCGTTGCCCGACTCTGCGAAACGCCGCCGCATCGAACCAAGCCGCCGTTTAGCGGAAGCAAAAGGTGCAAGCGAACGTGCTAGCGAACAGCAACAAGCCCGCGCGGGTGTACTCACTGCGCTTCGTCATGCAGGCTTGAATCTTGATGTGCTCAATGTCGTCGTTCAGCGAGAGCCTTTTCAAAGTCATGGCGCACGCGCCGAAGTCTTCGCCCCAGGCACGCGCTTTGCCAAGGAACGCTTATGGCATGTGACGATCAAGTTTGCCGAACCAGTTCAAGGACCGCTCGTGCTTGGCGACGGCAGATTTCTTGGTCTTGGTGTCCTCGCTCCAACGATGAATCGCTAACTGAAAAGTCTCGTATGCTGCAATCGCTGTTCGCAGTTCAGGTAGCTTTGGCACCTGAAGTGGAGATGCCCACCGTCGCGCGGCACGCCGTGGTGAGCACTGCCGCGCCGAGCATCATACAGGCGGTCTCGGTTGCGGATCGCGTTCATGCCGCACTCTGCAAATGGTCCGACCAAGGGACAGGCCGCGCCGCCGTTTTCACCGGCCTCGCTGACGGCGGCAAACCGCGCACCCACCATCAGCACGCCCACATTTTTTGCGAAGCGAATGGAGCGCGCGATGCGATAACGCACATCACCATCTGGGCACCAATGGGCTTCGATAAATCGGCGTGCCTCGCGCTACGTCGGCTTAATAAGGTTTGGGGGCACGGTGGACATGACATTCGCCTCGCCCTTCACGGCATTGGTCAATTTGTCGATTTCGACGGCTGCGCTCTTTTCGGCCCGTCCAAGACTTGGCGTTCGCTCACGCCCTTCGTCTCCACCCGCCACGCCAAGACCTTTCGCGACGGACGCCCCAAGATGGACGACAACGGCTGGCAGGAAGGCTCCGCTGCCCACGACTTGCTTCGCCTCCTTGCCCTGAATCCAAAATGGCAGGGAGCCAAAATTCGAAGGCAACTTGTCGAACGTGAAGCTCCGTTTGAGTTCGGCAGTCGGAAACTCCGCTCGCTCCAATTCCAAACCATCCGACACAACGGCTCAGGCAAACGTGGTCACGACAGCGGTACGGCCTTTGTCATTGAGTTTCCCGAACCCGTCAGCGGCCCACTCGCTTTCGGTTACGGTTCCCACTTCGGTCTTGGCCTGTTCCAGCCGATTATGAGTTCGGGAGCCACACAACTCGACGAAGGCGACTCTTCCGCATCCCTCCGCAACCGATCAAAATTATGAATGACCAAGACCCATCGGCTTCGTCCGAAAATCGTTTGAGTGAACCGGAATATTCACTGACGCCAAGGGGTCTTTCGCCAGGAATTGCCGGGGCGAGGACGGGAAGCAACCGCCAGTCGCGCCAGTCATTGGCCGAGCCAAAGCCATTCAAGATTGTGGTGCGGATTGCGTCAGCCAATGCAATCGAGTGAAGCGCCAAAGCTGGATGCTGAAGTCCTGGCTCCGTCCACCTTGAATCCACCGCCGTCCGAGGATACGAATTCACCGACAGTACCGCCGCCGGAAACTGCGGAGCTCAAAGTGCGCGCCGAGTCAGAGCCGCAACAGATTCCCGCCCGGATGATGAACGAGTTCGTTTATTGTCAGCGATTGTTCTATTACGAATTTGTGGAGGGCGTATTCGTCGAGAGTGTGGATACGCTGCGCGGCGATGCCATCCATAAGCGCGTTGATTCAGGGAGCGGCGCGTTGCCAGCAGCCAAGACGAAGAAGAAGGCAGAAAAAACGACGCCAGAGGATAAACCATCAGAGACGGTAGATGCTCCCGCCAAAGAGTCAGAAGCACAAAACACTGAACCAGAAACCATCCACTCGCGTTCGGTTCAAATGGGTTCGGAGCGATTGGGCATCGTGGCGAAAATGGATTTGGTAGAATCCAAGGCGGTGAAAGAAGATTTATTCACGGCGTTGGAGGTCTGCCCCGTTGATTACAAGGCAGGCGCGCCCAAAAAAGGAGAGGAGGCCAATGAGTTGTGGGACACGGACAAGATGCAGCTTGGATTGCAGGCGTTAATTCTGCGTGACAACGGTTATACCTGTACCGAGGGCGTCATCTATTATCGCGCCACCAGGCAGCGCGTTCGCCTCACAATCACTCCGGAGCTTGAAAGCTGGATTCTGCAAAACATCGCGGAAGCCAAACGAGTCATCACCGGGCCGATCCCTGCGCCCCTGGTTCATTCACCGAAGTGCGTGCGTTGTTCGCTCGCGCCCGTCTGTTTACCGGACGAAACACGGATGCTGGCGCAAACCGCCTCGAAGGTTGACGTGGGTATCGGGGACAAAACGGGCATTCCTGCAACCGAGTCAGAGACTTCCAGCCGCTTGCCGAATGAACCGCTCCGAAGACTGATTGCCGCACGTGACGATACCCGTCCTCTTTACCTGAACACTCAAGGTTTTCGCGTGGGCTGCAAGGACGAGGTGCTGACGGTCAAAGAAAAAGATAGGGTCATTGAGGAAGTACGGATGCGGGATGTCTCACACGTAGCGTTATTCGGCAATATTCAAATCTCGACGCAGGCCATTAAGTCGCTATGCGAACTAGAAGTTCCGGTGACATATTTTTCAATGGGTGGCTGGTTTTACGGAATTACACGTGGCCACGCGTTGAAGAATGTGTTTCTCCGGATGGAACAATTCCGCCTGGCGCGCGAGGAGACGACCTGCCTGTCACTCGCGCGACAATTCGTGCATGGAAAGATTCGTAATCATCGGACTCTGCTGATGCGAAATCACCTTGAACCCCCGGAGGCGATCATCGGAAAACTGAAACGAGCGTCTGAAGATGCATTGACGGCAAATTCCGTTGAAGAACTGCTCGGAATCGAGGGCGCGGCAGCAAGCCAGTATTTCCAGCAGTTCGGTGGCATGGTGAAAGTTGAGGACGATTTGCCAGGCCTTGGTCTGCCGGTCGAAAACACCAAACAGCGTATGTTCAATTTCAACTTCAACAACCGCAATCGCCGTCCACCCACCGACCCGGTCAACGCGATGCTTTCACTGGCCTATAGCATGTTGGCGAAAGACTGCACTCTGGCCGCACTGGCCGTTGGCTTTGATCCCTATCTGGGATTTTACCATCAACCGCGCTTCGGACGCCCGGCGTTGGGATTGGATTTGATGGAGGAATTCAGACCGCTCATCGCGGAGTCCACAGTGTTGAGTTGCATCAATAATCGCGTCGTCACGGACAAAGATTTCGTAAAAGCGGGCCAGGCAGTGAACCTTACCGCACCCGGCCGAAAGAGGTTTTTTCAGACGTATGAGCAACGGATGAGTTCGCTGATTACGCATCCGTTGTTCGATTACAAAGTCAGCTATCGCCGGGCGCTGGAGTTGCAGGCGCGGCTGTTGGCAAAAACTTTGACGGGGGAAATCGCGGAATACATTCCTTTGATGACGAGGTAATTTATGCGAACGACCTACTTAGTTTGCTACGATGTTGCCAATGACAAACGGCTGCGGAAGGTATTCAAGACCTGCGGCAATTTTGGCGACCATCTCCAATTCTCGGTGTTCGAGTGTGACTTGAGCCCGTCAGAAAAGATAGAATTGGAAACGGCTTTGAGCGAGATAATCAAACACGACGAAGATCAGGTAATTTTTGTCGGATTGGGGCCATGCGAGGGTCGCGGTGACCGGGTCATTACCGCGCTGGGATTGCCCTATGTGAAGCTTGATGCGCCGTGCTATGTGGTTTAAGACTTAGCCCGATCTTTGACAATTTAACATGCGAGCGGTGTGGTGATGGAGAAACCCCCACCGGCGCTCGCATGGCGTAAAGGATTCAAAACAAACAGGTAACGACGAACAAGTCAGACCTTATGAATACACATGCCCTCAAAACAATGCAGGCGGTCGCAATCGAATGGTTGCGCACCTGCGCCAGAACGAATAACGGAAGGGCTCTCTCCGCGCTCGCGTGAGCGCGGCCCCGTTGAAGCAAACTCGACGGTCGCCTGATCCAACAAACGAACCTTCTCTCCGCGCTCGCGTGAGCGCGGCCCCGTTGAAGCAACCCTCGCACCGCCATTGTCCACCGGCTGGACAACTCTCCGCGCTCGCGTGAGCGCGGCCCCGTTGAAGCGAGAACACATCGCGCGCGTGCCCCAGCATCGAATTGCTCTCCGCGCTCGCGTGAGCGCGGCCCCGTTGAAGCCTTCAGTAGGTGCCCCCCCCGGGATGATGATCTGGTCTCTCCGCGCTCGCGTGAGCGCGGCCCCGTTGAAGCGGACGCGTCCACAGCCGACACCCCCAAGGTGCGCAACTCTCCGCGCTCGCGTGAGCGCGGCCCCGTTGAAGCAGGCGCGAGTGCAGGAGGGCAGGAGATTAAATGCGCTTCTCTCCGCGCCCGCGTGAGCGCGGCCCCATTGAAGCAGGAAGGAAACATAATTGGCCAGCACCACACCAACACCTCTCTCCG
>JBPCQC010000068.1:0-8436 GCA_050998515.1 Verrucomicrobiales bacterium | reverse complement strand
CGATGGCGGAGTGAAGGCGCGTGTTGTTGTAGTAGTCGATGAAGTCGCCGACGATCCGTTTGGCATCATCAAGGGTGAGGGGAGTTTTTGGATGGATGGCCTGCTCTTTGAGCGTCTTGTGGAAGCGTTCCACTTTGCCGTTGGATTGGGGATAATAGGGACTGGTCATCACGTGGCAGGTTTTTCTCTGACTCGTTCGGCGCGTTGTGTTCACGCCATTGTTCCAGCAACACCGGCCATGCCTCATGATCTTCTGGTTCGCTGACGGTGCCGAGTCGTCTTTCCAGCCATTGAATAAACTCCTGCGGCGTTTGAGAAAGGAATTCGCGGCGGATTTTTGACGCGCGCTCATCCATGGCGCGTATACGTGTGGGCAAAAAGCGGGCGCAGTCCTGGCGGTGCTGATCCTCAGGCGAGGTTCGAGCAAACGGCTTCCCTCCAGCGGCAGCCAATCAGATTTGCAGGCGACCTGTTCCCGACCGGCCCTTAGGTTGGCCAGTGCCTCTCCTGCTCGTCCCTCTCGTGCTCTTTGCGGTGATCATTGTCGCGGTGCTCATGCTGCCGTGGTCGATGTGGCGGCGCTATCGGGCGGGCACTGCTCGACGGCTTGTCCGCGGCTGGGTGGCGATGATCAACTCGATCGGGATGGTGATCTCGGCCGGGCTGTTGCTGGTCACGGCGGCACTGAGCAGCGTCTGGATTCCAGGATCGCTCACCTACACAGCCTCTGGCCTGGCAGTGGGATGTGCTCTCGGGCTCATCGGCCTCATGCTAACTCGCTGGGAATCGACTCCTCGCACTCTCCATTACACCCCGAATCGCTGGCTGGTGTTCTCGATCACACTTGCGGTGGCGCTCCGGCTCTGCTTCGGCGTCATCCGGGCCTGGCGGGTGTGGCAGGCAACCCCGGAGGGCGGTTCGTGGATCGCGCAGGCTGGGCTTGCCGGTACGATGGCGGCAGGGGCCGTCGTGCTGGGTTACTACCTCATCTTCTGGGCAGGTGTGTGGATTTTGGCGAAGAAGCACAGGCGGGAAACGGCAGCCGCGTCTCGCCAGTGAACGATCGAGGCATCTCGGGTCTTTGTGAGCCGCAACGTGCAGTTCGAGAGCCTTGAATGTGGCCTCCAGCTTCTGCCGGCGCTTATTGGCGGCCTCGTCTTGGCGAGTTGTCCTGCGTTTCAATCTCCGCCAGTAGCCGGACCACCGAGCCACCCCCGGCCACTCCCGGAAGGCCTGGTTGAATTCATGATGAACGAATCCCGCAACCGCCGGCTCGTTGCTGCCGCGATTACTCCCCGGGGTAGGCACGAACTTGGCGCGTGCGGAAAAAATGCGAGGCTCGTAATCTCGTTGGGCGGTATCGTCTTCGGTAGTGGGCCCCTTCATCTCTGAGTCAGAGGATTCATCCGTTGGCCTAAAATGGGGGTTGAGCCGTAACCAGCCCGAGCAATTTCTGACCGGCTCCTCGCGTCCCCTTGCGTGAGCACTCCAGAGGTCCATGGTCGCATGGCGCCGGCCGAGCCTCCAGGGGGCCGCCACGCCCTCGGTGGCTGCGGGATGAGGCGCGGGCGGCGCGGGCGGGTTGCTCAGTGGCGCGCGCCCTGGCGGGACTTTTCCAGCATTTGTCAATGATTAAGAGCTTTGCCCACGGTTGGTGTCGCGATAGTTAGGCGTTCTAGCCGCACCCGAGTAATGAACACTTTTCCACTGCAACTCCGAGACGGACACCTCTTCCTCGAATTGGACGGTGAGCTATGGCTTCTCGACACTGGAGCACCAACTAGCTTCGGCACATCCGACAACCTTTCTCTTGCTGGCGAGCAGTTCGGACTCGGCACCAGTTATCTCGGTCTTACTGCTGCGACGCTTACCAGCTTTGTCGGCGTCCCGTGCGTCGGTCTTCTCGGTGCCGACGTGTTGGGGCGCTTCGACCACATCCTTGATGCCGCCAACGGCAAGGCCACGATTTCCACAGCCGAGTTAGCGCATACCGGGCAGACCGTCCGTTTAGCCGAGTTCATGGGCATCCCGATTCTCACGGCGCAGATAGCCGGCACCGATTATCGGATGTTCTTCGATACCGGCGCGCAGATTTCCTACTTCCAGGACAACTCTCTCACGGACTTTCCCTCCGCTGGCAGCGTCACCGACTTTTATCCCGGCGTCGGCCAGTTCCAGACCGACACGCACGAGGTTCCGCTCACACTCGCCGGAGTCGCTTTTACGCTTCGCTGCGGCACGCTTCCCGGCTTGCTTGGCGCGACCTTGATGATGGCCGACACCGAAGGCATCGTCGGCAACCAAATCCTCTGCAATCGAATCGTTGGCTACTTTCCACGCCGCCGTGCGTTGGTCTTATGAGCATCGAACGAACGCCTAACGAAAATGGTTAGCATTGCGCGGAGCGACAGCGGAGCCGCGATGCTAACCTTGGTTGAACGAACATCAACGCGTTGAACCGAAGTCCGACTTTTCCAGCATTTTTGTCAATGATTAAGAGCTTTACCCACGGTTGGTGTCGCGATAGTTAGGCGTTTCTACGCGCATCTTTCCAACGAACGCAAAACCCATCCCAATGAAAACAAACCAAATCCTAAATTCCGCAATCGCACTCACCGCACTCGTCTCAATGAGTGGCTGCGCTTCAGTCATGAGTGGCCCCCGCAAAAACGTCAGCATCAACTCAAATCCGCCAGGAGCACACGTCAGCGTCGCAGACAAGAAAGGCCGCGAGGTCGCCTCTTTGACTACGCCATGCGTTGCCAACTTAAAACGAAGCGCCGGATTCTTTATCGGGGCGAGTTACGTCGCAACTATCGAGAAGCCGGGTTTTCAAACACAAGAATTCAAGATCGGACCGACCGGAAATCCGTGGACGCTCGGCAATATTTTGGTCGGAGGTCTCGTCGGCATCCTCATCGTTGACCCCGCAACGGGTGCCATGTTCGGTCTGACTCCTACCGAGATCAACGCGCAACTCGTGCCGACCGCTAAACACTAACAGCCGAAGCGCCTAACGAAAATGGTTAGCATTGCGCGGAGCGACAGCGGAGCCGCGATGCTAACCATGGTTGAACGGGCACGAAGACCTTTCAAATGGACGTGCCCGGCGAACCGAGCTATCGAATCATAGGTTGTTTTTTCATAAGTGGTCCATCCTCGCCCCTCACCCACCCGCCTCACAAGCCCAACCTTTCACTGCCTCCCAACCAGCACAGCGTACTCGTTGTCCGCGAAGCGCTTGAGCGGAGCGAACTCGTTCAACCCGGCGTTGAACCTGACGGGCGCTCGCGCGCCCGCAGGTTAACGCCAGGTCGTTAGGCCGCGCTACGTTATGACCTTTTCGTTCGGTCAGTCCAAGCATGAGCGTATCGAGATCGACGTGTTGCGTTACGAGCGCGCACCGGTCGGCGAGTATCACGATGACAATTGGCTGACGGTTCAGGTTCGGGTTTCTGTTGGCGGATTTCGCGGCACTGTTGATGGCGCGTTTCTCACCGAGGAGTTCGTTGCTTTCCTCGGTCAGCTTCGCCCGCTCTACGAGAGTTTGTCCGGCGCGGCGGAGTTCGCGACGTTGGAGGGGCAGTTGCACCTGCGATTGACCGGCGATCGCAAGGGACACATTGAGTTGGTAGGTGAGGTTGCCGACCAGCCGGGCATTGGCAATCGGTTGCACTTCACCTTACACTTCGACCAGTCGCAGTTGGGAGCATCCATTCATGAGCTTGAGAGAGTCACATCAGAGTTTCCAATCCGTGCGGCTTAAGTGGAAATGGAGTGAACTGGGGGTCAGTGTGCAAAAAGCGTCATTTCCAGTTTCTGGCCGGGAGGCGGCGTCGTTCATCGAGCTGCATCGATAAAGGAATTGAGCTTTTTGGGCAACCGTCTGCGATGCGTCGCAGATCAATGCGCCCCCGCGCCGCGCTTCAGGCTCGCCTACGGCGAGTCTGTCTCGCTCCGCTCGGCTGCTCATCAAAACCCACGCGTGGGCCCGCCAGCCGGTCATCGCACAGGCCTCGGCCAGGGTGTCGAGGAAGAATTGACGATCCACGTCCGCCAGAAAAATCGCTTCCCGCCGATTGCCGCGTGCCATGACATAATTTAAAAAGCACCGGGGAATTCAATGCGAATACTTCGTGCCACTGGTGCACGCTGCCAAAAAATCAGGAACTGTCAATGCTCGCACGCCCGGACAGACCTGAAAGCGATGCCTCTCCCTGCACCCAGTGCCTCGCGCACACAGATCAACACCGTATCGAAGGCCGAACAGCGCAATTCCGCCGAACGCGACGTGCTGTGGGAAAAAGCCTCTTCTTGCACACTGACCCCATTCCCCCTCGCTCTAATCGGTAAAGAGCGCTGTCCTCGTCATCGTGCTGCTGGTCTTCGTAATCGTCGGCGGATGGGAACCAGTTCGACCTCTATGGTACCCGGACGTGACGACTCTTCCAGAGAGTCCATCGAGTTCTTGACGACTTCGGCAAGCGCCATGTGCCAAGTTCTTGGTTTCGTTAGGTTGCGAACTCGTCCACCCAATTCGAGGCACAAGGAAATTGGGGTCATCTCTGAGTCGATGGTCTTCATGGGTCGTAAACGGTTGTTGCTTTCAAAGTAGCAGCTGGACTAGATTCTTCGAAACGCGTTCGCCTTGTTGATGTATTCCAGCGCGGGCCGTTGGTGCGGATTCGCGGGAAGAAAGATTTCCTGGTCCAGGTAATGGCGGAATTGGTCAAGCCCACCGGCAAGGTTCAGTGAAACGAGCTTGCCGAGCTTCGTCTCGTTGAGTTTCATTTGTAGCTCCGGTGTGAGGTAGATGAGGCCGCCGTCAAATGCGCGATGATACGTGGGCGCCAGGCAGATTCCGTTTCGCACGCTGTCAGTGCTGCCTTCAGCCCCGACAGGCAAAATGTGCGCGGCATCGACAAGCTTGAGCTGCACGCGGGTCACCGCGCATCGTTGGTCGTAGGCAGAGACGATTTGGTCGTGGAAGTTCGACGCGCGGGCGAGGCGTGAAATCGTTTCAACAATTCGTTTACGCGGCGCCGGCAAAGCCGCAATTTCCTTCGCCGGAATGGGCTCCATCCGAACAACGCGGTTAAGGACGCCAACGGCACGGGCGCCCTGCGCATGCAGCGCTTGCGCGTTTTGCATGTAGTTCACGAACTCGGCCGGTTTGAATGCGACGGCGATTTCGGCGAATTGATTTGTGTAAAATCCCCAACCGAAGCTCCTCGCGGCGAGAAGCGTGGAAAGCGAAATCTGCACCGAGTTCGAGCCGCGTCGGAATCCTTCCCGATGTCGATTAATGTCGAAGCCACCGAAGACTTCGTGCTCGGGATTCCAGCCCAGCAGCAGCGTTCGTCCTTTTGGATTCATGGCAAGCGGCGGGGTTACCGTCGTCATTTGAATCCGGTATTCTTCGGGGGAGCGGGTTGCTCCGCCATGCGTAATCGTCCAGATGTAAATCCATAATGGGATGGACGCACCGTCGTAGATGACTTGGAATGTTCGCGGATGGGTTATTGGTCGCGACGTGAGCTGCGCTTGCGCACCGGACTCCGTCAGTGCGTCCAAAATCGCGACGACGATTTCCTCCGCAGGAACAGCGGCCATGTCTATTTCTTCAAAATGCGCTTCCTACCGCCATCGGCGGCCAGCGGTGGGCCTTCGGCACAATTCCACAGAGCAGCAGGGTGGGAGATGTTGTAATTCGGCACGTTCTTCGCGGTGCCCATTGGAAATAACGATTCTTGCTGAAACCTGCCCGCCGCGCCACGGAGGTAATCCTCTACCATCTCACAGCACACCCATGGACGGCCGAGTTTTTCGCAAGCTTCACCAGTGACGCATGAGCCGGCGAACGGGTCGATCACGAGATCACCCACGTCGGTGAGCATCCGCACAAAATACTCCGGCAAATCTACAGGAAAGCGGGCTGGATGGACTTTTGTTCCATGGGCAGTGCAATAACGGATGTAAGCCGAATTGCTCTCGGTGTGCGCGATGGCGATGAGGTTTGGCGGGATCGCCGCTCCATTGTTGTTGTTGAACTTCTCGCTTATGTCGTGCCCGGAGGGGCGCAGTTTCGCCTTGTAGCCAACTTTGAGCAGGGTCTGCATCGCCTCGCTGTAGGGCACGAGCACCCGCCTATTGCTCGCTTTTGGCCACGGCGTTTTCGACAACCACCACACGCAATTGATGGCGTCTTTCACGCGGATGCGTCGAACCGTCACCCACTCCGCAGGCGTTGGCAGACGTGCGGGATTCCACCAAAAGAATTCCTGGGCGAGATGAAACCCGATCTCGCGGCAGAGCATCAGCAGTAGTTCGTAATGGTACAGCGAGCGTGTGGGCTGGCCGGGAATCCACGCCCCGCCAATGTCGATGACCAGCGAACCCGTGTCCTTGAGGACGCGGTGGAATTCGCGCCCGAATTGTTTGAACCACTCGACGTATTCGTGGGCATCCACATTCCCGTAGTCCTTTTTCCGAACAAGGCCGAATGGCGGACTCGTCATGATCAAGTCGGCGCTCGAATTCCCGATGCGCTGTCGAAAAAGTTCCAAGCTGTCGCCGAGAAAGATTTTCCCGTAGCGCGTTGTTCGATATTCCGATGGTTCCTTGCCCTCCGAGATTGGCGGGTCTTCCCCTGCGCGAGCCAGAAGTTTTGCATCCAGCGGATGAGCCACCGTATCCGGCGACTGTCGTCGCTTCTTCCGGTAATTCGTCTGCGTACCTGGCGGGCGTCCTGGCATCTGGTGCCCAATGGATAGCAAACTTAAGCCTCCTTAGCAATCGGCAACGTCAAATAAGCAAAACGAGGCTGCCGAAGACTAAAGGGGAAACTGGGGGTCAGTGTGCAAAAAGCGTCATTTCGGCTAGGCAGGCGCGGGTCATTGAGCGCATCGATAGAGGCTTTGACGCTTTTGGGCAACCGCTTCCGAAGTGCCACCGGACGATGCGGTGCAACTGTGTGCTGACCTTCGCGGCAAATGGAGCGGTGTAAGCGAGAAACGCGCAAAAGCCCATTTTCATACGAGTTGCCAGTTTACGATGCATAGTGTGTTTGCAGGGTTTTGTTTTATCGTCCTGCCAGAGCAGCGCTCGCACGCGCGATCACTCGGGACGCTCCCTCCCCCTTACAGCGTTCTCGGACCATGTAAAGATGCCAATCCGAAATGAATTTGCCCATCGCCGGCACTGAAGAAAGGCAGAAGTTCGTCGTTGGCGCCGCCGCCTTGAAACGCTAATTAGAAGCTCCGGTTTCTCACCGTCGCGCTTTGCCGTGCGCTGGCGGCTTCCGATGGAACTGAGCCGCCTGGTTTTGGCCCGGCCGCGAACGCGGTTGGTCCCTGGGTGTCCCACTCGGCGGCGGCGAGGTAGCCGGCGTCGAGCACCAGCGTCGCGCCCGTGATGCCCGATGAGTCCTCGCAGCTTAAAAACAAAATCGTCCTCGCGACATCCTGCGGCGAGAGCGCGACACCCATCGGCACGCGGCGCAATCGTGTGGCGAGGGCAGCCCCTGGGTCGGGTTGAGCGTTCAAATGTTCGCGCAGCATCGGTGTGTCGGTGATGCCGGGGCAAACACAGTTGCACCGGATGCCGTCCGCCGCGTAGTCCAGCGCGATGGACTTGGTCAGTCCAACCACCGCATGCTTGGTGGTGGTATAGACCGGAGTCAGCGCCTGCCCAACGAAGCTGCTGATGGAACCGACGTTGACGATGTAGCCGCGTCCGTGCCGGCGCAGATGCGGCATCGCGCGCTTCACGGCGAAGAACATGGACTTCACGTTCACATTCATCACGTTGTCCCACTCACGCTCAGTGCAGGCGTGAAGCGGTTTGATGTGAATCATGCCGGCGTTGTTGACCAGAATATCGAGCCTGCCGAAATGTTTCACCGTTTGGCGGATTGAATCGCGCACCGGCTTCTCGTGGGCCACATCGCAAGCTATGGGCAAAGCTTCGCCGCCGGCCGCAGTCAATTCGGCGGCGATGCGCCGGCTCGACGCGAGACGTTTGCCGACGATCGCGACCTTAGCCCCCTCCCGCGCGAACAACCGGGCGGTGGCCTCACCAATGCCGGAGGTCGCTCCACTAATCCATGCGACTTTGTCATCGAGTCGACCCATAAGTCTTAATCAGAATTGTGTTTTCGATGCTGCTCCCTACAGAAATACTGTCCGATTCCGCCATTCAACACCTCGCCATCAACGGTTTGAATCACCCAGAGTGACTTAAGACCGATGGGTAATTTGCGGAGCTACGCGTTGAGCCCGCCTCGTGCCTCGCGCCGGCAAAAATAAATATGCGCTCTTCAGGCATTCGTGTGGGTTGCGTAGGGAAACATATCAAGCTTTCCAAGGTAGAACAGCACCGCAGTTCGATAGCTTTCAAATCGCCGGAAGCCACGGGCGTTCGACTTGATGGCTTGGA
>JBPCQC010000037.1:0-16323 GCA_050998515.1 Verrucomicrobiales bacterium | reverse complement strand
CAAAAGGCAGTTCACCAACGCCGTCACCGAGGGTCTCAATCACAAGCTCCGGGTTTCGCTCGCCCGCAGCTACGGACACCGCTCTTACGAAGTGTTGGAACTTGTTCTCTATCATCGAACGGCCAACCTACCAGAACCTCAACTCACCCACGAATTCTGCTGACGGGGCATAAAATCCATGAAAACGCGCAAAGCACCAGAACCGTTGTTCTGAAGCCGAGGCGCTGTTTATTCCCGCCTTTCATCGTATCAACGCGGCCTCTGCCTGTCGGTTATGTCCTTCACATCCTTCTGAAAATCTTTAATATCGCTCACATCCCCCGTCTTGTGCTGAAGACGGTCTTGTAATTGGCGTAAGTCGATGGAATAACTTTTGCGTCTTCAGGGTTTGGTGTGGGTTGCGAAGGGGAGAAGGCAAACGACCCAAGCAGGACGGCGGCATCAGCCTTCAGGTATTCTGACACGTCTCAAACTCGGAAACTTCATTGACGACCCAGGCCTCGTCGGCGGAGCGCACGTTTACGGAGACTGGTTCCACGCCAACCGCGATTTCCCGGATAAGAACTGGCACGGCATTGGCCGGATTGGAGATATCAAAGACCGAGAGCCGCGCATCGGGAGTATTTAACGCGAAGAGCCGCTTCCCGTCCGGCGATAGGACGAGCGGCCGCGTGTGACGCGTTTCGAAATTTGCAAATTGGGCGGCGGCGTGTTGGTTGAGCCCAGCCAGGCCAAACAATAACGCCGCCAGACAAGTCGGCCTGGGGACGCGGGGGGGAGTCCACATCGCGCCCATGATAGAGTTCAAAGCGCCAGACTGCAAGAATGAGTGCCAGGTGTCGATTTAAATGCAGATTACTGACCTCTAATTGCCACGTGCGAACGCATGGAAACAGGAAGTCCTCGGGAGAGGTTTTTCAGGACCTGAACAGAGCGAGAATCCGTCGTTGATGAGGGATTGGTTTTCCAGCGTTTCCGAGAAGCCGGCGCCGGCAGACTATCTGGTGCTGTTGCATGGGTTGGGAAGAACGCGGCGCAGCTTTCGCTGGATGGCAGGCGAGTTGAACCGCGCCGGTTATCACGTGCTCAATGTCGGCTATCCCTCGCGCAGTAAACCGCTCTCGGCACTGGCCGCAGACCACATCGCCCCCATTATCAAAAGCCGCTGCATCGATTCCAATAAGCGCGTCCATTTCGTCGCCCACTCGATGGGGTGCATCGTGCTGCGTGAGTTTTTGTGCTCGATCCTGCCGTCCGAGGATGAGCGATCGCGTGTTGGCCGCGCGGTGATGATAGCACCACCCAATCAAGGGAGCGACATCATTGACGCCATCGGCTCGATTCCTCTTGTGCGAGCGGTGCTGGGACCCGCCGCCGCGGAACTGGCCACCCACGCCCAGAGCCCTATTCACACGTTGGGTCCGATTCCCATCGAGACCGGCATCATCATGGGAAACAAGGCGGCCATTCCATTTTTCCGAGGCGTTCTTTCGGGGATTTCAGATGGAATCGTGACGGTGGAGCGGGGCCGGCTCGAGGGGATGAGGGACTTTGTCGTGCTGCCCGTCGACCACACATTTGCGATACGCCGTCGCATAGTGCGTGATCAAGTGCTACATTTCATCGAGACCGGTCTATTCAATTCCCTTCCCGCATGAATTTTTCAAAGTACCTATCGTTTTTATTGGCGTTATCAGTGCTACCGGCGGCGAAAGGTGCGGCTGCCGCAATTACCAAGACCGACTTTGTTTGCCACGAGGGAAATGGTCCTTACCTGGTGCTTGTTCACGGATTATCGTGGTTTCGCGACTCGAACAAGATCGCGACCGATTTCTTCTGCAAAGCAGGCTACCACGTCATCGCCGTTCAATATGACTCCCGCAAGATTGCAGACGCATCTGATGCCGTGGCAGTTCTGCGACGAGTAGTCGCACAGACCTGCGTTGATCGCACACGCCTCATAAATTTTCTCGGGCATTCGCTGGGAGCCATCGTCATTCGCCAGTATCTTGCGGAGACACCGCCACCCCGGCTCGGACGCGTCGTTCTAATGGGTTGCCCGAACCAGGGCACGGCGCTGGCGAATGCTTTGCCGCGTCTTCCTGCCTTGAAGCGCGTTTTTGGCGGGGCGGCGGCGCAACTGGGCACGCACGAAGGGAGCTTGCCCAACACCCTCGGGCCCGCCCCTTACCGGCCGGGGATCATCATGGGTGGCCGGAGCATGTTTCCGTTTCTTTCGCCTTTTGTCCCTGGGCGCGATGACGGAGTAGTTGGAGTGGAGAGCGGGCGCCTCAAAGGGATGGGTGATTTTCTGGTTCTGCCCACCACGCACACCTATTTGCCACGTTGCGAGGTGGCCATCGTGGAAGCCGACTCATTCTTCAAAACCGGAAAGTTTTTGCCCTGGCCGCCACGATGATGAAGGGACCCCAGTTCCAACTGGCTTCATCGCTGCGCGATCCGCATACTTGCTCATCGGAGAGGGCACGCCCTCGCGCGTCGTAGCCAACTCGGTTGGCCCGAGGGCGGGCGATTTCGGTAATCGGGCGGCGGTCAGGAAAATTTCGGCAAGCCGTGGTTGATCGAGGCTGCGGCCTTTTTATCGTCGTTCCTCTCTCACCGCGTGGATTCAAGTTTCAGCACATCGGTTCTGCTGTGTCGCTTCGGGCTGGCGGCCTGCCTGCCGCTCGTGGTGCTGTCCAAGGCCCCGGCACAGTCAGTGCCGGTATCGAGGGCGAGCCGTCTCATCACTGAAGACTCGACCTACTTGAGGCAATCACTGGACAGCTTGATCGACTGGCATGCATGGGGGGAGGCGGCTTTTGCCCGGGCGCGCCGCGAAAACAAGGCGCTCTTCGTCTCGATCGGATATTTTTCCTGCCATTGGTGCGCACTCATGGAGCGGGAAACCTTCAACCAACCCGACGTGGCGCGCTTAATGAATGAAAATTTCATTAATGTTAAAGTGGACCGATTTGAGCGACCGGATCTCGACCGCAGTTACATGCGATTCATGACCGAAACGTCGGGCAAAAACGGCTGGCCGCTCAATCTGTGGCTGACGCCTGACCGCGCGCCCTTTCGAGGGGTCATCTTTTTGCCAGCCGTCGACCAGGGTCAGGGGACGTTTCAAGCGGTCGCTCAGCAAACCGCCCGTTTCTGGCAAAAAGACTCGGAATACCTGAAACAGCAGACACTACGCGATCTCGATCGCTTTGCGGCACACATCAAGCCGCCCGAAATGATGCCGCTCAGGATCACAAACGACCTTTTCGAGACGGCTCTTCGTCAAATAGCGGCGCAGTTTGATCCCACCAGCGGCGGCTTTGGACGGGTTCCGAAGTTTCCGGCTCCTGCCCGGCTCGAGTTTCTTCGTCGCTGGATTGTCCGCAACGGAAGTTCGGCAGTTGGCAGGGCGGACCGGCCACCCGATGGCCAGGACCACTCCGAAGAAGTTCGTTCGATGATCACAAAGACTTTGGAAGGCATGGCGCGCGGCTCCCTGCGCGACCATCTCGGCGGAGGCTTTTTCCGATATTCCCTCGATGACTCGTGGCGGCGCCCTTACTTCGAAAAACTGATTCTCGATCAAGCGATGGCCGCGCGCAGTTATTTGATGGGCTATGTCGTTAACCCAAACGAGGCATGGGCCGGCATCGCGCGCGAAACCTTGGGTTATGCGGAGCGCGAGCTTTCGCATCCCGCGGGCGGTTTTTACAACGGTGAACACTGCGAAAGCGTGCGAGAGGCCAAAGCCACCTCACCCGAGGAGGGCGCGTTCTATCTCTGGCGGCGTGAGGAATTGTTAAAGACGGTCGGCGACGCAGCTCCTGTCTTCGAACTCGCCTATGAGCCGACCGGCAACGGAAACGCTCCACCAGGCAGCGACCCGTTCAAGAAATTGTCGGGCTGGAATCTTCTTGCCGAAACGAATTCGCCGGGCGAAATCAGCCGCCGGCTCAACCAGCCGGTGGAGGAAATTGAAAGGTCGCTGGCCAATGGGCGGCGCGCCTTGTTCGAAGCACGCGCCTCGAGACCCCGCCCCCCGCTTGATCGGCTGGTGATCACGCAAGCCAATGGCGCCATGATCTCTGCCTTGGCTCAGGCAAGTGCGATTCTTTCCGAACCAGCATATCTGAAACGCGCCAAAGTATGCGCACGCTTCGTCAAAACCAATCTCTGGGATGCGAATAAGCATCAACTTTTTCGCTGCTGGCTCGACCGTCCCGCCACCATCCCGGCATGCTCCGAAGACTTCGCTTTTCTGATCGAAGGTCTTCTGGATCTTTACGAAGCTTCCGCCGAGCCAGAGTGGCTCGAATTTGCTGCCGAGTTGCAAACTTCCTTCGACCAGGGTTTTCTCGACTCGAAGGATGGAGGGTATTTTGATGCTCAAACCAGCGCCGCAGATCTGGCGATTCGCTTGAAGAACGATGACGATGCTTCTGCCGTCTCGAGCAACGCCCTGGCGGCCTTAAACCTCACCCGGCTGGCGGCAATACTCGGCAGGCCCGAGTTTCTCAACACCGCAAAAGGGATCCTGGCGGCGTTCCCCAGCCACCTTTCACGAAATCCGGGCGTGGTGGCTGGACTGACTTGCGCGGCCGACTCGCTCAGGCAGCCGTTGCTGCAAGTTGTCATCGTCGGCTCCGCCACGGCGCCAGATGTAAAGACTGCGCGCGAAGCGGTGTTTCGCGCGCCTTTCGCGCGCCGAGTCATTGTCTACCTCACCGAAACGCGACGCGAGGAAAGCACGCCCGCGACTGGGCAGGTCCCTGGATCGGAAAGCTTGAAACCATTACCGGATGGCCGCCCGGCAGTTTACTTTTGCCGGAGTTTGGCTGTGCAATCCGGCCCCTTCCCGGCCGCAGAAACGGCTGTTCATCTGCGAGACCTCGCTCCTTGAACCACACGGCCCGTGGCAAAGGCAAACGCGGCGCCTCGCCGCACCCCGCTATCTCTGAACGCGGCGAGGCACCCCGTCTGCCTTCCCGGGCGTTCTTCCGCGTGGACGGAAAAGGCCGTACTTCGGGCTGAAGATGTAGGCCAGCGCAAACAATGTGCCTAACAAAAGCACAATGGTGGATCCGGCAGGCCAGTTAAGTTGATAAGAAAGAACGAGGGCGGCGCAGGAACCGGCAGCCCCCAGAATGCCGCCCCCCCAGAAGAGGGCCGGCGCGGCGTTGGAAAACATGTAGATGGTCGCCGCAGGCGCCACCAATAGACCCACGCTGAGGATGCAGCCGACCGCTTGGAGACTGGAAACCAGCACCAAAATGACAATGGAAAGCAATGCGTAATTCAGCAGCCGCACCGGAACGCCAAGGCTGGCCGCAACATTTGGCTCGAAAAGCAAAATCAAAATCGGGCGCTGCATCGCGGTCAAGGCAAGCACAGCGAAAGCCGAGATGGCAAATGCGATCCAGAGGTCGGAATCCGCCATCCCCATGAGGCCGCCGAAAAGCCATTCATCCAGTTTCTGCCGGATGCCGAGCCGGATGAGGAGAATGAAGCCACCGGCAAAACCGGCTGTGTAAAGAATACCCAGGGCCGTGTCCTGGTCCAAACGTGAGGTCCGCGCTACGAAGAGAGAACCCAGACCCATTAAGAGAGCGGCGACAACAGCGCCCACGAGAACGCTCCATTGATGCAAGCCAAGGATCATCACCGAGATGGCGATGCCGGGCAATAATCCGTGCGACAGCGTGCCCACTTTGAGCGCGCTCTTTTTAAGAACCACAAGACCGCTGACATAGCCATTGGCGAATCCGATGAGCAGCGAAGCCAGAAGCGCCCGCCGCGTGATATCGAGGTCGAGGCTGCCCCAAAACTCAGTCATTTTGGTCCGTAGGCTTCAGCGATTCTGATCTCGGTGAAAGCGTCTTTCAAATTCCCGAACGCGATCTGACGGCAGCGCAAGAGCAGGACCTCATCGAAAACGTTGCGGACCGTTTCGAGATCATGGTGGCTGGCGACGATCAGCCGGCCTTCCCGTGCGAGTTCGCGGAGAAGGCGGCGAAGGGTCTCCTGCGCGGGATGGTCGAGGCCGGCAAAGGGTTCATCGAGCAGGAGGACGTGAGCTTCCTGAGCCAAGGCACGGGCAATAAAAGCGCGTTGCTGCTGGCCGCCGCTGAGTGCACTGATTTGCCGGCGCTCGAGATCCCCGAGTTGCATTGCTTCCAGCGCGCGCTCGACAATCTCCCGATCGTGATTTTTGTACGAGCGCCACCAGCCAAGGTTCGGATAACGGCCCATCTCAACGAGTCCACGCACGGTGACGGGAAAATTCCAATCGATGTCGCCGCGCTGGGGCAGATAAGCGATCTCATGACTGCTCGAAGTCAGCGGCTGACCGCGCCAGAGAATGGTTCCCGCATCAGGTCGAACAATGCCCGCGAGCGCCTTCAGTAAAGTGCTTTTTCCCGCTCCATTGGGACCGATCAGTCCAAGGCTGCGCCCGCATTGGGTCGAGAACGTCACCTCTTCGAGGGCGGGCACGTCACCGTAACTCACTGACAGGCCTCGGACTTCCAAGGGATGTCCGGCTGGACACGGGTCATCGGCACCCCAACAGACATGATCGTGCGCTCCATGCCCGTGCGAACCGGGCGCTGGAATCGCGGGTTCTATGCAGGAATCAGGTTTCATCGCCAGGAAAGTTGAAAAACCCGATTCATCGCGCCATCGAGACTCCAGCGAGTGTCACCGCGCACTTCGAACCCATCAGGACTCACTTCCAGGCCCAGCGCGGTCTCCGGCGTGCCATCGGGCCACTGCGCTTCGATAAAAAACTCCGGCGCGTTTGGCCCGCAAATGACATCGGCGCTGAATTCAAGGGGCGAAGTATCAGGCGCCTCTGCGCTCAGCAAAACCTTCTCTCCTTGACGTACCTCGAGGTGCTTTGGTGGGTGAGCGAACCGGACGACGATAAATGCCGGCGTCCGCCGGCCAGCGTCGCCCCGATCCGGCGTTTCAGTTGACATCGATATCGGTGCGTTCCCGGTCAGCCGCGCCAACGGCACCGCCACCAGGATGAAGCCAAGCGTCAAGAGCAGAATCTGAATCGGGGGAAAACCACGCATCGGATCATTTTGCGAGCGCCTCGACGATGGTGGTGACATTGTGTCTGAACATGCCCTCGAAGGTGGAACCGGCGCCACCAGCGGTTCCATCGGCGTTGAGCGGCCTGCGGCTTACTTTTACTCCGGTGGCGCGCACAATTTCATGAAGGATTTTCGGATTCGCCTGGTCTTCAGGAAAGACCGCGCGAATGCCGTGCTCGCGGATGATTCGAATCGCTTCGGCGAGAAACTTCGGTGAAGCATCGTCCTGCGCAGCCACACCGAGGACAGGCAGGCTTTTGAAGCCGAATTCCTTGCAAAAATAACTGAAGGCGGCATGAGAGGTGACCAGTTTGCGCTGTGACTTCGGAATGCGGGCGAATTCGCGCTCCGCCCACGCTTTCAGGGCGTACATCTCTTTGGCAGTCGCCGCGCCAGCCGCTTTGTAAGCACTGGCGTTACCGGGATCAGCAGCAGCAAACTCAGCAGCCAATAAACGCGCCGCGCGAGCCATATTCTCAGCACTGTGCCACCAATGCGGGTCGATTCCGCCGTGCGAATGCTCCGGGCAGCAAAGAAAGAGCTCCTGTCCTGGCTCGATCTTGATCGAAGGAATCAGTCTTCCAACTTCGACGATCTTCGCGCCGCTGCCAAGGCTGTCCCGCAACTTGTCGACGTAGTTTTCCAGATGCTTGCCCGAGACAAGCAAGAGCCGCGCCCCTTTCAGGGCCGAAAGATCCCGGGACGTAGGATCGAATTGATGGAGATTGGCTCCCGGTCGCAGTAAATCCACCACTTCGACATGCGCCTCCCCTACGCGCCGCGCTAAATCACCGATCAACGGATGGGTGGCCGCCACTCGAAGTGAGGGAGCCGCCGGCGCCGCCGCCATACCGATCAGACTCGATAATAAAACAGATAAGAATCGATGCTTCATTTTCTGGATTTGGGATGGGCCAACAATTCATCGCCGAGGCCGTGGCATGAATAAATCCTGGGCGCCAGGAGATTCGAAAACAGCATTGGCTAACGGCGGACTAAATGCAAGTGATTTGCACTTGATGGAGCCTTCTTCGCTTTAAGAAGTCAGCCCGCTCTTTGCCGTGCACAAGGCGTCTATTCGGGCTGGCGTCCCCAATTTCCATTGGGTTGACTGATCGGAGGGGTTGAAACCTCCGCCACGTTGCGAAAACATATGCCATCCAGCATTCTTGCTGACTTTTACATGGAATCTGCTAGAACGTGCTGCGCATGTCAGCCGGGTCTTGGCGATATTTGGCGGGTATGGCCATGCTTGGGCTTCCCATTGTGGCTGCTCAGGCCGTGGAGAAGCTCGATGTCACCCTCGAATATGTGAGCAAACTGGCTGAGGAACGGGCGCGCAGTCCATTCAAGAGCCCCCGCGGGCAACTGCCGCCCGAGTTAAGCGAGCAAAATCTCAATTACGACCGGTATCGGGAGATCCGTTTCAACCGTGATCAGGCCCTGTGGCGGCACGATAAACTGCCCTTTTGGACGGAATTCTTTCACCCTGGCTACATTTATCAGGAGCCGGTCAGGATGCATGAGTTTACGGTCGAAGGCTACGCGCAGCCGATCCGCTTCGTTCCCGATTTTTTCGATTACTCGAAACTGCCCGAGTTGCGGGACAAGATTCCCGCCGACACTGGCTATGCCGGTTTCAAGCTGCTTCATGCTCTCAACAAACCCGATGTTATGGACGAACTCGGCGTGTTTCAGGGAGCCACCTATTTCCGGTTGCTCGGCAAAGGACAGCGCTACGGCCTGTCAGCGCGCGGTCTTGCCCTAAACTGCGGTGAAGGCGAAGAGTTTCCCCTCTTCACTGACTTCTGGCTGGGAAAACCCAGGCCCGACAGCAGGGAAATTGCCTTGTTCGTTATCCTGGACAGCAAAACTTGTGCTGGCGCATACCGATTCATCATCAGGCCCGGCGAAACCACGCTCTGCGACGTCGACGGAGTTCTTTTCTTTCGTCCCGACGCGGTGATCAAAGCATCTTATGACTCAGAAAAGCTGCCCTGGAACGGCATCAAGACAGTCGGAGTTGCACCGCTCACCAGCATGTTTTGGTTCGGGGAGAATACCGAACACAAACCGGACGATTACCGCGGTGAAGTGCATGATTCCGATGGTTTGCTCGTCCAATTGGACGGCGGAGAGGTTGTCTGGCGGCCGCTGAATAATCCCCCGCGCAAGGATGAAATTCGGCACAGTGTCTTCACCGCCACCAATCCGCGCGGTTTCGGCCTGCTGCAGCGGGATCGCGACCACCGCAGCTATCAGGAAATTTTTAATTACTATCACCAGGTGCCCAGTGTGCTGGTCAAACCGAAGGGCGACTGGGGCGAGGGCCAGGTGCGCCTGGTCGAGATCGGTACCATCAATGAATATCTCGACAACGTCGTGGCGTTCTGGAATCCCAAATCACCTCCCGCACCCATGAAGGCCTTCCCGATTTCGTATCAACTTCAAGTCATGATGGGAACGGAACATGAGCTCTCGCCGAACTCTGCCAAAGCCACTCGCGTCGGCGCTTCCCTGCAGAACGCGAAAGTGCGGCAGTTTGCCATCGACTTCGGCGGCCCGGCGCTCGATAAACTGGCCAAAACCGAGACGCTCGAAGCCGTCGCCAGTTGCAGTCCGAATGCGCATCTTTCGGAGAACCAATGCCTGGCCCATCCCTTTGAAAATTCGTGGCGAGTGAGTCTGAAATTGGAACCCGCCGCCGACAACAAGGAGCCAGTCGGCTTGCGCTGCACCTTGAAGAAAGGCGCCACGGTGCTGACGGAAACGTGGGACTACCAGTGGATACCCCGCTGACTCAAATCCACCTGCCCACCGGCCACACCGTCGAGGCATGGAACCAGGCTTACGGCAAAGTCGAAAGCTTCCTCGCTGCGTTGCGCGTGCGAAACAAGTTTCTCCTCGGACAGTATGTCTATCGCATCCTCGACCGTGCCACCAGACGGGCCGGGCGTGAGCGCGAAAAAGCGCCCAGCGAACTGGCGATGGAGGAAGCGGTGAAAGTCGTAAACGATTGGGTTGGGCAGGTCCTGAAAATGGATGTCGCTGACACCCCGCATCGGATCGCCACGCAAGGGCGTCTCGCGATGTTGCTCGCCGACGTGGCCGGCAAGTGGCAGGAGCTTTTTCTTTCGCCAGGCCCCTGGCCGCCTGAGTTCGTCAAGGCGATGCGCGAAAGCTATTTGCGCGCGGGCCCTGACTTTCAAATTTCGCAAATGAAGCCGCGGCCGATTGATTTGGGTCCCATCCACACGCTCACCACCCTGAGCAAGCGGCCTTACTATCGGATGATGGCCATCTGGACCTTGTTCCTGGCGGTCTTGATTTATCTCTTCTTGCAGGTGCATTGAGCATGAGCACCGCCACCACTCCCGAACCCGCCGTGACCACCACGAGCGCGCCCCTTGGTGCGCCGAAGGTTCAAGTGCACCATCTGGTGCGCCGCGGCCGCCGACTTTTCATCTTTACCTCGATTGCGGTCGTCCTGGCTGGCGCCAATTCATGGCTCTTCGCCGACCTGCTCTGGCGCCTCGAATGGAGCCTCTGGCACACGATTCTCCTCGTGCTATTTTTCATTTTGAGCTTCGGGGCTGCCTTCGGATGCCTCCACGCCGTCTACGGGTTTGGCGTGCTCAACTTCGGGGACCGCGGCCGCATCACCCAACTGCACGACTACAAAAACCGCGCGCTCGCCGGGGTCAGCACCGCCATCGTCGTGCCGATCTACAATGAAGACGTCGTGCGCGTCTACGAAGGCCTGCGCGTCATGTTCGCGTCCTTGCGGCAAACCGGGGAACTTGACCGTTTCGACTTCTTCATCCTGAGCGATTCAACCCACCCAGGCAAATGGGTCCAGGAGGAGACACGCTGGTTCGAAATGTGCCGGGAACTCGGCGCCTTCGGTCGAATCCATTACCGGCGCCGCACCGCCAACCGTGAAAAAAAGAGTGGAAACATCCGCGATTTCCTCAATGCCTGGGGCCGTCGCTATCGATATATGATCGTGCTTGATGCGGACAGCATCATGCATGGGCGCACCATCGTGGACCTGGTGAAATTGATGGAGGCCAATCCCACAGTCGGCCTTATCCAGACCGTTCCCGGCCTTATCAACAACACGTCGCTCTTTGGACGGCTGCAACAATTCTCGAGCCGGCTCTTTGGCCCGCTATTCGTCGCCGGTCTCAACTACTGGGTGCAGGATGGCGGCAATTATTGGGGCCACAACGCCATCATTCGCGTCGAGCCCTTCATGCATAACTGTGACTTGCCCACACTGCCGGGCAAAAAGCCCTTTGGTGGGCACATCCTCAGTCACGATTTTGTCGAAGCTGCTTTGCTGCGCCGGGAAGACTGGCAGGTCTGGCTGGCCTGGGATTTGGACGGATCGTGGGAGGAAGGGCCTCAATCGCTGGTCGATTTCGCGCAGCGCGACAGGCGCTGGTGCCAGGGAAACCTGCAGCATGCGCTCCTCCTTTTCGCCAAGGGCTTCCGCGGCATCAGCCGCGTTCACATGATTCTGGGCATCCTCGGCTATATGGCTTCGCCGCTCTGGCTCGCCTTCATGCTCGTTTACGCGTGGATCAAGTTTTACAAAAAGAACATCACCGGCCTGTCCGATCTGCCCGTCGCACCCACTACGCCTTTCCTCAAAGGCCTCACCGTCACCGAACACGGTCTGCTGGTCTTCTGCGTCAGCATGAGCATCATCTTCCTGCCTAAATTCATCGCCATGGCCGACCTGGCGATTTCCGCCGAGCGGCGAATGAGATTTGGCGGCTGGTGCCGCTCCGCGGCGGGCGTCTTTGTCGAGACTCTGGTCTCCGCCCTCCACGCACCCATTCTCATGCTCTTCCACACCCAATTCGTCATCACCAACCTTCTCGGTTGGGAAGTCGGCTGGGGGCCGCAGAATCGCCTTGCCGACGGCACCGCCTGGCGGGATGCGATCCGCGCGCACTGGTGGCACACCCTCGCTGGCATCGCATGGGGACTTTTCTCGTGGATCTACATCCGCGATAGCTTCTGGTGGTTTTTGCCCGTGCTCGTCGGCCTCGTCTTATCCATTCCGATTTCCGTTCTCATGAGCCGCAAAAGCTGGGGGGATTTCTTTCGCAAGATAGGACTGCTTGTAACTCCCGAGGAACTCGCCCCACCCCCGGAAGTCGCCCAACTCGCCCAGGGGTTGCGCTTGGCCGGGCAGGCCGAACGCACCACTCCGGACCCTGATGCGCGTCTCAGCGAGGCCGTCGTCGATCCCTATGCCAACGCCATCCACGTCTCGCTGCTGCGGGAGAAAATACTGCACGAAGGCTACGTCCGCGAAATGATGGACCTGGGTGCCGGTTCCGATGAAGTCAAAGCCTTGCGTGAAAGGCTGCTCAGGGAAGGGCCGCCGGCGTTGAGCAATCCCGAAAAATTACGCGTCATGTCCGACAGCGAAAGCATGGCCTGGCTGCACAGCCGTGTCTGGACCCTCCCCGCAAGCGATGTCGCCCCCTGGTGGCAGTCCGCCATCCGCAGCTACGAAGTGTGAAACAGCCCATTGTTTGCGGCGAATTTGTCCCCACCCTTGTCTGCCTGTCGCAGAAGTCGCCACCACCCGCCTGCAAATGGGGCACGTCAGCAACATTTCCCGCTCAAGCAACCAGCTGGTCAACAGCCATGACCGCAGAATCAAAGCCGCCCAGCATAAACTTCACCGCCTTCGGAAAAATGCTAAAATCCTCAACCTGACCCCCGAGAAGTTGTCGCGCTATATGCTTGCGTTGGTGCAGCAAATCTCGGGTATCGCGTTTGCTTTCACACGCGTCATCCCGATTGGTTTACTAGAGTTTCTCATTCTGGCTTGGAAATCACTGGCGAGATACCATCCAGTATTAAAGTGTTCGAAAACACTGCCGTAGCACCGGTTGGAACCCTTCACACAGTATACCTCGACGACTCTCTCCAGGTCGCGGTATTGCCGGACGGGGTGATCAACACCAATCTCGATTACATGCATCAGATCAGCTTCGGCAGATCAAGAGCAGAGTGGTATGCGGCGGCAATTGACTGCCGAGCTGTGCCTGCGCGACCCGCTCACATTGCCACCGACATCAAAACGTCGCGTTTTGATGTCGATAACTATGTCGTTATCGCACCTTTTTCTGCTTGGTCGGACCGAGATTGGCCATCTTCGCACTGGAGCCGCCTCGTCGATTTACTCGACGAAGCAGGTTATCATATCGTCGCTTTGGGGGCACGACAACAAGCGGCGCAGCTGGATTCTACACTGTGCCGAACTAGCGCGTTTTGGGCTATTGACCACCCTCCCGAATGGGTGATGGATACCATGTTGGGCGCAGCGGCTGTAGTGGGAAATGACAGCGGCATGGTTCACATCGCCGGTATGCTTGGGATTAATGCTGTCGCAATCCATTCTCACTTGCCGCACGATTTTCTGTACTCCTACGCTCCTTCGGTGCATAGCGTGACACCCGCGACGAACTGCACCTTTTGTAGATGGCGCTTTGACCGCGGTTACTCTGGCGCGTGCGACACCCACTGCTCTGCTCTGGCTACAGTGGCTCCAGAGGCTGTGTTAGAGGCTGTGCTACGAGTGGCGCATGGGCCAAGCTCGTCCACAATTCGTAATGATCTACGACCGACGCCAGCACCGATAAAGAGTTAGCAGGACGAACAACACCAGTTGCCCTGCGATAATGCCAAGCCAAGCCCAATTAGTAAGTGCCAGTATTGCTGCTGACATAAGCAATGACATGCTGCACCATAAGACAGCATGCCCGCCATCAGACTCGCCGGCGCGATAATAGAAGATAGCGCAGAGGACGATTAACAGAAGACGAGTGTAATACACGCCGAGACTATCGTCCACGTGCGAACTGCCGTCAAGAAACGGTCAACTATAGCGTAACCGGCTGACGAAACCATATTGTCAGCGGACGGTCAAAGTGCGCCACTAAAAGGTCGAATTAGGCGGGTCAAAGTGCACCACTTTTTGTTAGGGCGAAGAGTTTCAGTGAAAGGCGCAAGGGCGGCTTCACTGGAGCGTGTCCAACAACCTGAAAGTGAGTTCACAAGACTGCGCACCATCATGGCGCTCTGCTCCCTGATCAAAGGCCGCAGCGCCCACAGCCTCGATCACGCCTGCGCGCGCGCGATGGCCCAAGGGGCGTGGCGTTATCGCGACCTGCGACGCCTGCTGGAAAAGAGCGACTCTCAACCAGCCCTTCCCTTTGCCGAAAGCCACCCCTTGATCCACGACCTGCAAAACTACGCCGATTTCATCCAAACCCATACGAGCGCCGGCTCACCCTACCCATGAACCAGAACCTTCGCCGCCACGCCCAGCAACTGCGCCTCTCGGGCCTTCTGAGCAGCCTCGAGTTGCGCCTGCAGGAAGCCACCGCCAATCAACTGCCTCATGCCGAGTTTTTGGAACTCGTCCTGCAGGACGAACTCCACATCCGCCACCAGCGACAGATCGCCCGGCGCAATAAAGCGGCCACTTTTCGCGAGAGCCGCACTTTGGAAAACTTCGACTTCAGCTTTAATCCCTCGCTCAACCGTGGCCGCATTTACGAGCTGGCCGCCTGCCACTTCATTCGAGAGCGGCGCGACCTGCTCCTGGTCGGCCCGCCGGGAGTGGGAAAAAGTCACCTCGCCCAAGCCATCGGCGCCGAAGCGGTCAAGGCCGGCTTTTTGGTCCTCTACCGCTCGATCTTCGATCTGGTGCGCGAACTTCTCTGCGAACAACGCCAGGCCGGCGAAAGCCGCTTGATGGCCAAATACCTCAAGCCCGAGCTTCTCATCATCGATGACATGGGACTGAAGGTGCTGCCGGTAAAAAGCGGCGAGATCCTGCTCGAAATCATCATGCGCCGCTTCGAAAACCGCTCGACCCTCATGACCTCCAATCGACCCATTGAAGAGTGGGGCAAGCTTTTGAGCGACGTCCCCGCCGCCAGCGCCATCCTCGATCGCCTGCTCCATCACGCCGAGATCATCGCCATCCACGGGCGCAGCTACCGTCTGCAGGAAAGCGCCCGCCAGCGCGCTGCTGCCTCAGCGATAAAAGGAAAGAAAGCGGCCGCTGCCGCCGCCATCCCGAAATCAGCACCATGAACCGCCTGTTGGAGTTCGATTTTTAAGCGCCTTGGAATCGTGTATTCAAGATCAGGCTTCGCACATCATCCCTCTGTCGCATCCCACACACCTTAAAAACCGCACTTTAGTCGATTTCGCCCACTCAAGTTCCACAGGCTGATGAAACCGCCGCCACCTAAAAACGGGTCGAAAAACGCGGCTCCAAATCGCGACTTACCCACAATCGCCTTGATCCGGCCCGTCCCGCTGCTGCGACGTAACGAACCCGTCCCGGGCATTCTCGCAGCCGGCCGGGCCGGGGCGATTATGGATAAGTCTAAGCGCCGCTCTGCTGCCGTGCCACACGAGCCAACCCTCTCACCCCACACAATCCCCCCAAAAACACCTTCACCCGTCCTTGCCATCTCATTCTTCACACACTAAATAGCCACTACAAAAATGGTGCACTTTGATTCGACCTTTCGTGGTGCACTTTGATTCGACCACTGACAGCTGACTGAGATCAAACGCAAGCGCCGTGCCACCTGGCGACCAACTGAGGCTGGTGACGTAGGCTCCCGCCGGCAAACGCAGCACTCCGGTATCGGCACCCATGGAGGGGTTGAGAATACGGAGAGACTGGATGTTAGGATCTTGTCCTGACGCACGGTGTTGATGGTGACCCCTTGCTCTCGGGCGATCGTGTTGCGTCGACTGCCCGCGAGGCAGGCGAGCACGATGCGCGCTCGTAGCGCCATCCGCTGAGGACTGCTGGAATGATCACGCATCTTTTCCAACAGAAGTTTCTCTGTCTCACTGCAACTCAGAGGGGCAGCATTTCGGCTCATGCCGAAAAGCTTAGCATATATTAACTATTTATGCAACTAAGCACTAGCTTCGATGGGAACGACCAGCGTGTTTTGCGAGGGATGCCAATCGACGCCTTCGTTTGCGTGGTGGGTGATGCCGTCCCGTCCGGTGAAAACGTGCACCAGCGCAGCATTTGCCAGCGGCGATGTGAAAATCGGCTAGATCAGCCGGTTTGAAAGTCGGAGTATGGGCTGCGGGATTTTCTTCCAACGCTTCACAAAGAACTCTTCTTCCTGCGTTTTGTTCTGCGTGTTCTTCG
>JBPCQC010000036.1:0-9909 GCA_050998515.1 Verrucomicrobiales bacterium | reverse complement strand
CGGATTTTTTCGAACCTGGTGTTTTTTCTTTTCTCCCACCCCTTCGTCGAAGCGACACTCCGGGCCTGGACAAAAAAAAAACAGAGACGGGAGTGCCGCTGCCACCACCTTCCAAACCCGACCGTCTCGCCTTTGCCCGCTGGCTGGTCTCGCCGGAGAATCCACTCACGGCTCGAGTTATGGTCAATCGCGCCTGGGCTGCGCTGTTTGGCCGCGGACTGGTGAAGACGACCGAAGATTTTGGTTTCCAGGGTGAGCCGCCGAGTCACCCGGAGCTGCTCGATTGGCTCGCCGCCGAGTTTGTGAAGCAGGGATGGTCGATGAAGAAACTTCATCGTCTGATTGTCACCAGCGTAACATATCGCCAGTCATCCCGCGCAACGCCCGAGGGTCTCGCGCGGGATCCGGAGAACCGGCTCCTGGCTCGCGGCCCTCGTGGAAGGCTCGAGGCCGAGATGGTGCGTGACTCCGCGCTTCGCGCCGCCAGCCTGTTCTCAGCGAGACTTGGAGGACCAAGTGTCCGCCCACCGCAACCGGAGGGGGCGAGCGGCGTTGCGTATTCGAAGCCGAAATGGGAGGCCAGCCAGGGCGAAGATCGTTATCGTCGCGCGCTCTACACTTTCGCCCAGCGCACTGACCCCTACGCAATGGCGGCAACCTTCGACGCGCCGACCGGCGAAGCCTGCGTGGCCCGCCGCGAAGTCTCGAACACCCCGCTGCAAGCACTCACCCTGCTCAATGACATCGTCTTCATTGAAGCCGCGCAAGCGCTCGGCAAACAACACGCCGCGCCGCAGCCGGCCTCCGTCGAAGAGCGCATCCGTTCGCTCTTCCGTAGAATCCTAACGCGTCCTCCTACGGCCGACGAAATGACTGCGCTCAAGATCTTTTTTGAAATTCAGAGAAAACGCTTTTCAGCCAACGATCTCGACTCGGGCAAAGTTGCCGGGTCCCCCGACGGCGATGCTGACGAGCACGCCGCATGGACCGTCCTCGCGCGCGCCATTTTCAACCTCGACGAGGCGGTGACGAATAGCTGATCCCAGTCCTTCGTTTCTCCGTTATCTTCTGTTTCAATCTAACCGCGACCGCATGAAGCTGCCTTCGCCAACCCGAATCGCCCGTCGTCACTTTCTGCACGAATGTGGCATCGGGCTGGGCAAAATCGCGCTCGCCTCGCTGCTGCTCGATGATCAGCGCCTGTTGGCCGGGAGCAATTCGAAATTTGAAATTCGAAATTCGAAATCGGCTGATCCACTCGGGCCGAAGCAGCCGCATTTTCCCGCCAAGGCGAAGCGCGTCATTCACCTCTTCATGGGTGGCGCGCCTTCGCAGCTTGATCTTTTCGATTACAAACCGGCGCTTGCGAAGCTTCAGGGGAAGCCGCTGCCGCAATCGGTCATCGGCGGCCAACGTTATGCGTTCATTCGCCCGGATGCAGCCGTCCTTGGCCCGCAATTCAAGTTTGGGAAACACGGGCAGAGCGGCGCGGAGATTTCGGAAATGCTGCCTCATCTCGCGAAGGTTGTTGACGAAATTTGCCTCGTGAAGTCGGTGACCACCGACCAGTTCAACCACGCTCCGGCCCAGCTTTTCTTCAACACCGGGTTCTCTCAACCGGGCCGGCCATGCCTGGGATCGTGGGCGCTTTACGGTCTCGGCGCGGAGACGCAGGACTTGCCGGCATTTGTGGTGATGAGCACTGGAGCTGGGTTGAGCGGCGGCTCGGCGCTTTTCTCGAGCGGTTTCATGCCCACGGTTTACACCGGCGTCCGCTTTCGGAATCAAGGCGACCCCATCCTCAATGTCTCAAGCCCGCCGGGCATCGATGCCAAACTCCAGCGCCACACTCTCGATCTCGTCGCGACCCTAAACCAAAAGCGGCTCGCGACGGAGGGCGATCCGGAAATTGCGACCCGTCTGGCAAATTACGAGATGGCATTCAGGCTTCAGACCTCTGCGCCTGAACTGATGGATCTCAAGAGCGAGACCAGGGAAACGATCGATCTCTACGGCTGCGATCCGGACAAGCCATCCTTCGCGCGCGCCTGTCTTCTTGCGCGGCGCATGATTGAACGTGGCGTCCGGTTCGTAAACATCTTTCACGAAGGGTGGGACGCTCATTCGGACGTCGTGGGCAACTTGAAGGACAATTGCGCAAAAACCGACCAGGCCAGCGCGGCACTGGTGCTTGACCTCAAGCGCCGTGGCCTGCTCGACGACACCCTCGTCATCTGGGGCGGAGAGTTTGGCCGTACCCCCATGGTCGAGACCAATCCCGCCCTCGGACGCGCGCTCGGCCGCGATCACCATCCGCAGGCCTGCACGATGTGGATGGCTGGCGCCGGTGTGAAAGCGGGTTTCACCTACGGCGAAACCGATGAACTCGGATTCCACGTCGCCCGTGACAAAGTGCACGTCCATGACCTGCAAGCCACGATTCTCCACCTGCTCGGCTTCGATCACGAAAAGCTCATCTATCGCTTCCAGGGCCGTGACTTTCGGCTCACGGATGTGCATGGGCACGTCGTCAACGCGCTGCTGACATGACCGCGGGAATGGATTTTCCCAGAGGCTACGCAACTGCGATTTCTCAGCTTGTGGGCAGCGGATTCCAGACCCTCGCAAAACCTGTGTCTTCAAAGTCCTTTACATTCGCTGTGGCGAAGTTGGTGACGCCAAATGCTTGCAGGGACAGAGCCGTGCGGAGGTCGTAGATGCGGCGGCGGGGGAAGCCGGGGTCGGCGGCGGCCTTCCAGAGAGTGGCGTGGATGTCGCGGCTGCGGGGTGGGAAACCGAGAACGCGCCAGCGTGGGTGCTGGCGGTAGCTTTGAATAACAGCCACGGCTTTCGCCGGGCTTAGCGGATGGTCGAGCACTGCGGGATTGCGGAGGTGAAGATAGACTTCACTGAGGATGAACTCGCTGAGACCCACATCGTCGCGCTGCGAGAAGGAGGCGATGAAGGCTTTCGCCTTGGTGTGGTGCGGCGAGGCCTCGCAGTAGCTGTAGAGCAGGATGTTGGCGTCAATAGAGGTCATGGCGCGAACGGACTGCGGTTCTGGTCCTCGAAGGCAAGGTCGCGAAGCTGCTTGTCGGTTAGGCCCTTCCAGCCGACACGGCCGGAGGTGGGCGGCTGCCATGGCTGCGAGGCGGGCGGGGCATTCTCGCCGTACGTCTCGAGGAGCAGTTCAGCGCCACGCCGAAAAGTTTCCGCCAGCGACCACTCGCGCCGCCGGGCGAATTCTTTAATTTCCGCGAACAGGTCCTCCGGAACTTGGATTTGTGTCTTCGTCATGCTGGAGAATATGAGGCTCCATCGTTTTGATGTCAATCTGCATGCGTAGTGGCCGAAAAACTACCCGTTAAACGGAAAGCCGAGCCAGAGCACTAATACAGCGACGTGAAGATGAATATCTGCCAATTCCTTCAAACATCGTTCGGGAGGCGCAGAAACCAAGTCTCGCATGAAGGCGATATTCGGGACGTTGATGCGATAGATTGAAAGTCTGCGCGCTTGCAGCCTGCTGCATGAGGTCTTTCGATCGAGGAGGAATCCTCCGCGGTTCACTGTCCGTCGAGCGGGCGATTGGGCGGCGGGGGAGGCGGCTCGCTCCAGGTGAAGGTCGGGTGGTATGTGATCGCCAGATGCGGTGTTTCGATGCGCCGACCGCCGTCCTTGCGCGACTGGAAGATGGCGGCGAGAATGCCGGTGGTAAGCAGCGTGCGTTCCGCGGGCCAGGTCGGGGCCCGAGTGTGAAACATCTTCCCGATGCCCTCGACCAGGAAGGTGAAGTGTCCCAAGGGACGGGCTTCCTGGGTCCAAAAAACAGTGCAGGGAAAGTCTTCGCGTCCTTTTTCGCTCCAGGCCACCACCCATTCGCTGTTGGCCGCACCGACGTCGTGTAATAACACCGCGCGGAATCCGTCGCGGTACTCGACGAAAAAACCGGCAGGTTTGAGAGCGTCGCGAAGCTCTCCCTGGATACGATTCTTTGCTTCGCGAGCGTTGGCAGCGGCTGCGAAAACTTTCGCGTCAAAGCGCCCCGCATCGCATGCCTTCCAAACTTCGTCACCTTCGAGGCACTGCACGGCGCTCACTCCAGTTTCACCGCCACGCCGTCGCTCGATGAGGCATTGCATCGCTTCGAGGCCGTGAAACCCGTAACCTTCGAGGGGCCCAAACGACAAACCGACAGCCTCTCGGGCCAGGGCGCCGAGCTTCATTTCGAGCGGCGGATGCCGCCAGGTGACTGGCACGGAAGAACCGGCCATGAACGGCACCTTCAATTCGCGTGCGGTTTCATACATCCATTTGGCGTCGTTCCAATTCGACGACAAATGCTTGTCGCTGAAGACCGGTACGGTCTTTCCGACGTCCCGGAAAACCGAGATTGTTTCTTCGAAAAATCGCCGGCGCGGATAGAGCGTTTGGCCCGTATCGGATTCAGGATACTGGCCGTGCTCGCCGATGAGCATTACACCGTCGACCGCGAGGTCCTTGCCGCCGAGCAGGAGGGCCTCACCGATGGTGTCGCATAGTTTGAAACCGTGCTCAGCAGCCAGGCGCCGGCTCATATCGGCTGCGGGCATTTGGTCGACATAAAGACTGGCCAGCTGCAGATTGGGCCGCGGACCCTGATTATCGAGCGTGTGGGTCTGCAGCAACCGGCTCACGATCACATCGGCGTGTGAGTTGTGAGTGTATTGAGTAACGACGGCTGCGATGCGCTTCGCCTGCGGGGAAACGGCGGCGAGACGCGGCCCACTCGCCGCAGCGGCGCCGACGGTCACTCGTCCGAGAAACGCGCGGCGGTTCATTTTTGAATTTGTTGGATTTGAATGAGGCGTAACATTGCGAGCCTGGCGTCATCAGCCTGACTCGTCAATTCGAGCCCCTCGAGCCTCCCCGCTTCGAATTCATCAGGTGGGGCAAGACTCCGTCGAGCCGCCCTGAATCCGACGACGGAAATTCAATGCGGCTCAGGAGACCTTCGCCCCACCAAAAGCTGAGCTAACGCTTTTTCTGGTGGCCTTTGGCTTTGCCTTTTGCTTTGCCTTTGAACTTGCCACTGGCCTTCCCGCGGAGGTGCTTGATGCGGTCGTTGTCGTGATTCCGGAAATCGCGTCGCGAGGGTGAGTCGAGATAACGACGCCGCCCGTTGTCGAGATAATAACGATTTCCGTCGCCGTCGAGGTAGTACCGACGACCCGATTCGCTCAAGTAAAAACGGCGCCCGTCTGGATGCAGATAATAGCGATCACCGTCATCATCCACGTAATAACGACGCCCGATGCTGTCAACGTTATAACGATGCGCGACATCCTCGACGTAGTAATCAGCCGCTGAGCGAGCGGTGCGGTAAATGGCGCGGCCGTCCGGATCGTATCCGATAAGGTCCCGATCAGCGGCACCCGCGGAGAGAGTCGATAGCGCGACAATCAACGTTGAAGCAAGAGTTGGTAAAGTGGGTTTCATATTCGCAGCGTTAGCAGTTTAGGTTTCCTTTGAAGTTACGCGCGCCTTCCCGGGCTGATCACTTTCAATAGGATTTAGGTGGCGCGGGGTTCCCCTTACCTGCCTAGGATCGACTGAGGGCCACATACGGCGCGCATCGGAACTGGGGGGGTGCTTTGCTGCAGGCGTGAGTTCACGCTGGCTATTACTCCAGACCATGGGTTAAATGGGTCGGGCGGCCGTCCGCCTGCGTCATGAAACTTGGATACGTCTCCGCCATCCTGGCCGAACTCTCGCTCGAGCATGTTTTTCGCTTTGCTCAAGAAGAGGGCTTTGGCTGTGTTGAATTAATGAGCTGGCCCGCCGGCAAGGCGGAGCGCAAATATGCCGGGGTGACGCATCTGGACGCGGTGACGATGACCAGGACTCGCGCGGATGAGATCCGAGGGCTTGCTTCTGAATACCAAATGGGCATCTCAGCCCTCGGTTATTACCCGAATCCTTTGGACGCCGACCAGGAAGCGGCCAGGGTGGCCCAGGCACACTTGAAAAAGGTGATCAAAGCAGCCCAGATACTCGGGTTGCGCACCGTGAACACTTTCATCGGGAACGACCATCGACTGCCGCGGGAGGATAATTTCGCGCGATTTCGCAAAGTATGGCCGCCACTGATCAAGTTGGCGGAAGATTCCGGGGTTCGCATTGGCATCGAGAACTGCGCGATGTTCTTCACTCAGGACGAGTGGCCGGGCGGAAAAAACATGGCTGCATCGCCGGCGATGTGGCGTCGCCTGTTCGAGGCCATACCCTCGGACTTTTTCGGCCTCAACTATGACCCCTCGCACCTGGTCTGGATGCATATGGACTGGCTCAAGCCACTGAAGGAATTCGCGGCCAAACTATTTCATATCCACGCCAAGGACGTGAAAATCGATCGCGATGCCCTGAATGATCACGGGATCCTGGCCACGCCGTTGACATTTCATCAACCACGCATCCCCGGCTTTGGCGAGATCGATTGGGGACAGTTTATGGCCACTTTGACGGCGGTGGGCTACAACGGCCCGGTTTGCATCGAAGTCGAAGACGAAACTTTTGGCCGATCTCTCGAGGGCCGCAAGCGCGCCCTCCGAGTCGCCAGAAATGTTCTCGCACCATTCTTTCCTCAGTCCCGCTGAGCGATTTCGCAACGGCAGCGCCCAGCACTAATCGCCTCGCCGATACCGTGAACCGCAGGTTGATCCAAATAGAGAAAACAATCGTGATACTTAAAGAGGTTTTCGCAGTACTCTGAACTCTTGAATGCGGACGATACGCCTGAAAATCGAGGATCTCTTTGAATTCGAAGAAAAGTCATTCGTTGGCGACGCTCGCGACGTAGCCACCGTTACGGCGCTCGTGGTCAAGCAATTCGGCTTCTTGCCTCAGCCAGTCGGCGTTCAAGTCGAGGATAAGGAGGTGGTGATTTCTTTTCCGGAAGAATCGGCAGCAGCGCAGGCGGAGGCGAAACGCCTGGCCGAGAAAGGTTCGAAGCGAGCCGCTGAAGGAAACTACGGCAAAGCCATCAACATTTTTAACCGCGTCCTGGAACTGCAGCCATCCCTGAATTCCGCTCGGCGGGATTTGGCCATGGCTTACGTCGAAGTAGGTGATGTCGACAGTGCATTAGACCACTTGATTGAGGTGCTCCGCCTGGATCCAGAAGATGCATGGAGCTGGGTCGTTCTCGCCAATCTTCACATCCGCGAGAAATCGGATCCCGAGACCGGTGAAAGATTTCTCCGTAAGGCCCTGGCCATAAAACCGGACGACGCTTGGGCTTTGAATAGCTTGGCGGCTCTTTGTCACGAAAAGGGAAGAATCGAGGAAGCGATCGCGCTCTTCGAACGAGCAATCTCTGCCAATCCCAACTTTCCAAACCCTTACTATGGCGAAGCTGTCGCGCTTGAAGCGACTGAACAAATGGACAAAGCGGTCGCGGCCCTTCGCCGCCTCTTCGCTCGCGCGAAAATCCAGGACGAACGCTCTCAGCCCGTCTTCGACAGCGCCAGGATTTTGTTTGCAAAGCTGCAAGTCGATTTGGCGGCGCGAGCCCGATCGGAAGCGTTTAAATGCATCCAGGGCTACAAGGCGGAAATGGAAGCCTTGTCTGGTTACCCAATCCGAATTGAGGAAGCGCAATTTGAAGACAGGGTTGGCGCCCGAATCCAGATGGCCTGGAAGCACGGGCGAGATTACCACCTAATCAGTACCAGGCGCGGTTATGATCCAGACCTCCTCTGCCATTTGGAGGCGCATGAATTGACCCACTTGAAACTGGAATCAGAGGCAAGGAAGATTGGAAAGAATCTCTTTTTTGCTACGACTGCTAAAACCAGAGAGACGGCCATTCGCGCAGTGGCAGGTGACATTCGCAAACTGCAGAAGCAGGGATATTCCGAAGATTCGATCTCCAAAGTTACCCTTTCGCTGGTTGGCGGCCTGTGCGGTTTTCTGTTTAACTGTTCACTCGACATGCTGATCGAGCGTCACATCCGCATGAGCTTTCCGGTGCTTCATCCGGCCCAATATCTTTCAGTGCGCGTAATGGCGATCGAGGCATGGCAGACAAACAGCAATCCAAAGGTGCGTCAAACGACTCCGCACAAGATCATGAAGGCCAGCCTTGCTCTGAACGGTGCCTACTGTCTGTTCCTGGACGGACTGTTCGAAGGGGCGTCGGCGTTTGCCAAACCGTACAGTAAACTCGACACTTTTGTGCTCTCGCAGCGGCTCTATAAGCATTGGCAAGACCGCTCCGAGAATCTCGCGCGCGGGGGGGGGAGTACCGGCTTGTTGATGAATTCGCGGACATGACCGGACTCCGGGACTGGTACGAATGGAAACCAGATCCCGGACAGCACGACATTGTTGCCCAACTTCCAAGGGAAGGCACAACCAATCCTGAGTTGCTTCGGCAAAAACATCCGGCAGCTGTTTGGCACCTGCTGAGTGCATTGGAGCGCTATGATCGATTGCCGGTAGAGAAGGTCCGAGAGATAGCTTTTGAGATCGGTCTCGTTGGCCGGAATGGCCTCGACTACGCCGACCCCGACCCAAAATACACCCTTCGCTCGCTTCCCGGCGAACGCTTCTCTGGGCTTCAACTCATGTGCCTGATGTTCGCTGGCTTCAAGCGCATCGCGCCGGAGTTGGATGCCGGAATGGAGTTGGAAGAGCCGTTTCTTACGGCACTGACCTTATTCCAACAACGTCAAACCGAGTGACCATGAATCTCTGGATAGCACCGGCAGCCGACGAAGCGTCATTCAAAAATATTACGCGCTCCCTCAACCGTCCGGTTGACGCCAAGACGTTAAGTGAATTTGGATTGCCGTCTCCGCTTTGTGCATGGGGCGCTCGGCTCGGTCCAAAAACCTCGCGAATTGTTCTTCAAGGAATGAAAGCGGGAGACATCTGCTTCTTCTATACGCAGAGCTCGGACCATTCGCCAAAGAAATTCAACTGGGCCGGAAGAATTGTAGGGACGCGTCAGAGCAAGACCCTCGCTGCTGCCATTTGGGAGGATCCAAGTTTTGAGCTCGTATACCTCATGGATGAGGTGTGGCCCATCGCTCTGAGCGTCGGAGAATGGGCCGAAATATCAGGTTACGCACCGAATCCACCGCTGGGATTATCACGAGTTGCAGAAAATGCCGTCTCTCGCATCGAAAAGACATTCGGCTCGATTGATAAGTTTGCCAAATCGTTGGATGTGCATGCCAAGAAGCAAGATCCTCCGACCCCGTTGCCTCCCATTAACAAGTCGACTTCGATCGCGACAAGCGAAATTGTCCACTCAAATCTATCTGCCATCGACGGCACCAGATATATTCATGAGTATGCGTCACGCCGCGGGTTCAATTTCGGAATCGCCCCGGTTCGACGATTGTTCAGCTCAATGCGGTCGAAGCCGTTTGTCATCTTGGCCGGTAATTCAGGCACCGGTAAATCCCGACTAGTCCGATTGTTTGCTGAGGCAAGCGGCGCGACAGTTGCGAACGGACGGTTTGTAATGATCCCAGTCAAACCTGATTGGAATGACAGTTCGGAGCTCCTTGGATATTTTGATTTGACGGGCGACTACATTCCCGGTCACCTCATCGGCCCACTTCTCTCGGCCAGCCATACTCCAACCAAACCATTTTTCGTCTGTCTCGACGAAATGAATTTGGCTCGAGTGGAACACTATTTTTCAGATTTCCTGAGCATTGTCGAATCCCGAAGGAAGGAGGGACCTTCCGTAGTTACGGATCCAATTTTACGCGAGGCACAGTTAGATAAAATGCCCCGTCAGCAGAATTCGTGGGTGAGTTGAGGTTCTGGTAAGTTGGCCGTTCGATGATAGAGAACAAGTTCCAACACTTCGTAAGAGCGGTGTCCGTAGCTGCGGGCGAGCGAAACCCGGAGCTT
>JBPCQC010000117.1:0-12496 GCA_050998515.1 Verrucomicrobiales bacterium | reverse complement strand
CCGATCCCCGCGCGCCATCACGTGATACATCCCGCCCGCCATTTCAATGCGCAATTGCCGCGGCATCCCTCCAACTGCCGCACCATTCGTCCTCTGTCAAGAATTTTAGCTTGACCCAAAACCTGATCACGGCAGAACGCTTGCGCGCGATTGAGTCCGCACTGCCTCCAGCGGGGCCGAAGAAACGCAGCTACGAGGAGGTTTCCGCGGAGCGCGACAAACTGCCTTATCCTTTTGAGGTCAAGGATCGCGAGAAGCGAAAGGAGATCGAACAACGACGGGCCGCATTGGATGCGGAGATCGACTCGATCCTTCACGACTCGGGAACCGACAGCGCCGAGTATCTGCGCCAAAGGACGGCGCTTGCGTTGCGTCAGCTCGCCGCCGTGAACGACGTCGAACAGCTTCATGCGTGGGCGGTTTCGAAGACCGCAGGTCAACAGTGGGCGTTTCAGCGACTAGCGCAGATCGATCGCAAACGATACGCCGACGCGCTCGATTCATTGATGCGTCAGACGGACGGGAAATGGGCGCGGCAGTTCTTTGCGGAGCTGATGCAAACCGATCCGGCACGCGCCGCTGCCATTGCGCGCGATTTGCCACCCGATAGGAAAGACGCGCTCGCCGTGTCTGCATTTCTCCTGCTGCGCGAGGCAGAGAGTGTTCCGGAGGAAGCGAAGCGCGTCGCGACGATCATTCAAATCATGTACGATCCGAAGACCGGTTGGGAGGAACGCGGTCGCGCGATCGACCTGCTTGTTCCCCCAGAGGCACCGCTACGCTATCCAGGCCGTGAAGTGGATGACGCGCTGCTCAAACTTTTCGAGCCCGGCCAAGCCGACGAACTCATCAACTTTAGCCTTGAGCGAGCATGCCGCGCCCTCGCATTGCGTGGCCGCACCGACCAGTTCGACCGTATCGCCAAGCAGCTCGAAGCCACCAAGGATGGGCACATTTACCACGGCGTCCTCGGTGCGCTGACGCATCTGGCGCAGTCCGATCCTCCTCCCTTCAATCCAAAACTCCTCGCGATTCTCAAGCCGCACCTTTCGCATACAGACAAGATGATGACCGAGATTCTGTGGGCCATCTGGTCTGCCGATCTGCGCCAGTTGCAGCCCGATCTCGAACGGCTTGCGACTCGGAACAGTGACGAATACGAAGACGGCAAGGCGCACAGCTACGCCAGCTCCGCGAGTCCGGTCGCCGGTCGCTTTCATTTCGCGCGCAAGATCGTGGGCATGTGGAGTGAATCCGATGTGCTGACGCGATCACGATTGCTGGTTACCTTTGCCACCGCCGACGTCTATGAGTTCGTGGGCGAACCGAAACCGGAACGCCTGGCACGAATGAAGACAGAAATGAACCGTGCAGGCGCCGAGTTATCGGCCGAAGCAAAAGCAGAGCTGGCGGCGTTTCTTTCCCGGCTCGATTCCGATTCCACGCTCAACAATGGCGAGCGTATGGATGCCGAGATGCGACGCAAAGTCACAGCTTTCGCTCGCAAGGAGTTTCGCCTGTAGCGCGACCGCTTCTCTTGGTGCGATCGCCGTGGGTAGGCGCAGTGCGAGCCGCTGCATGTCAAAGACACACAGCGGCTCGGAGTTGGGTGGCTCGCGGCGCTAGCTGAGGAAGTGATCCCAGTCGGCGACGCCGTGATGGTTGCGAATGAGAACGGACGCGGGCACCGCGCGCGGCGCAGTCGGCTGCTTGCGCAGACGCAGGCCGACTTCGTGTGTGGGTGAGCAATGGGGGTCAGTGTGCAAAAAGAGGCTTTTCCCCACAGCACGTCGCGTTCGGCGGAGTTGCGCTGTTCGGCCTTCGATACGGTGTTGATCTGTGTGCGCGATGCACTGGGTGCGGAGGCATCGCTTTAAGGTCTGTCCGGGGCGTGCGAGCATTGAGAGTTCCTGATTTTTTGGCAGCGTGCACCAGTGGCACGAAGTATTCGCATTGAATTCCCCGGTGCTTTTTATCATGTCATGGCCCGCGGCAATCGGCGGGAAGCGATCTTTCTGGCGGACGCAGATCGGCAATTCTTTCTCGACACCCTGGCCGAGGCCTGTGCGATGACCGGCTGGCGGGTCCACGCGTGGGTTTTGATGAGCAACCACTACCATTTACTGATCGAGACTCCAGAGGCCAATTTGTCTCAATGGACACGAGTATCTGAAAACGCAGTTAGGCAAGCGGGGCATCGACTTTGAAGCCCTCGACAATGGACTGTTGAGTTGTGAGAACCCGGGCTGGCGCAGCGCCTGGCCAATGAGTTTGATGAAAAAAAGATCGAGCATTTTTCCCGCAAGTGGCTCGGTCTCTTGCCCCATCCCTATCCGGCAGCGGATCGCAAAGCGGGCTACCGTTATGATCTCTCGATTTTGCAGGCGGAGTTTTCGCTCACGCAGGTGTGGGGTCGCCCGCGCCATGGCCGGGAGTTTTTCGAGCAGGTGATCCGCGAGAATATCGATTTGGGCCGACCAGAGAACGTGCAGTTGATTTTTTCGCGCAAGATGGTCGCTGTCTCACTCTATTGTGGTCCGGGTGGGTGGCGCCGGATCCGGCCGTAGAACTCCGTGCAATCCCCAGTCACTGCCGCCCGCGGCTTTCAGCTCGGTGCCCCGTCCGCTAATTTTCCGCTTATTCCGCTTCATTTTGATGCTCTTTCGCTAAACGAATCGGCCAAGCCGGTCGTGGCATCGAGCCTGGCGATGCGGTTGCGGGTCTGCCCGCCGATACTGTTCGCTCCCGTGAAAACGCCGCCCACTAAGATATTGCCGTCAGCCTGCACCGCGATGGCATAGACCGAAGAGGTCGCATTCGGATTGAAGGCGGTGTCGAGGGTGCCGTCCGCGTTCAGCCGGGCAATGCGGTTACGGGTGACCGCCACTCCCCCGTTGGGCGCGAGTGTGGTAAAATCGCCGCCAATCAGAATCTTGCCGTCCGGTTGCACCACGACCACGCGAATGATGCCGTTGGCATTCGGATCGAAACCGTCGAGCGCGGATTGCCCGCGCACCCCCGCAGCGCTGGCCGCCAGCAGCATGGCAACGGAAAACAGAAGGAGCGCAGCTTTCTGAGCGCTGGACCGTGCTCTTGAAGCGAATAGGGCGACGCAAGTGGCCCTTGGCCCAGCGCCGCAAAGAGAAAGCTGACTACGGAAAACCAGTAATGCGAAGAAGAACTCCGGGAGCGGATGCAAGAATGCGGGCGCATAGGAGGGGGGAGTGACCCTTTCTATCGAGGCTAATGACCAGCACTACTTTCGATTGAGCAGCCGTCGATGCATAGAAACCCGACCGGGTGTCTTCAAAATCTGGTTGAGAAAACTAAAGTGCTGCCTTAGAATTCTCACGTATGCGTTACATAGACCGCGCCTTGGAAAAGGAAGTCCGGCGGGCGGTGAGGAATTTCCCTGCTCTCGTCCTGACGGGGCCGCGCCGCGCGGGCAAGACCTGGATCCTGCGACACCTTTTCCCTAAAGCGGATTATTTTTTGCTCGAAGATCCCGATGTCGTTGCCCGGCTGCGGAACGATCCGCAGGGATTCCTCGACGCGGTAAAAACGCCCGCGATCCTCGATGAAGTTCAAAATGTCCCCGAAGTCTTCGCCCTGGTCCGCTCGCGGATCGATCGCCAGCCGCGCCGTGCCGGGCAATGGCTGCTCACCGGCTCGCAGGAAGCCGCGCTCATGCAAGGCGTTTCGGAATCGATGGCGGGCCGGGCGGCGGTGCTTTCGCTCCTGCCGTTATCCGTGCGCGAGACGCCGAAAGTGACACTCCTGCGCGGCGGGTATCCCGAGGCGCTGGCGCGGCCGGCGGGCGCGCGGCTCTGGTTCGCTTCCTACTTGCAGACCTACCTCGAGCGCGACGTCCGGGCGGTTACGGCAGTTAAGGACCTGGCGACCTTCCGCCGTTTTCTTGCGCTGCTCGCGAGCCGCCATGGCCAGGTTTTGAACAAGACCGACCTCGCCGCGCCGCTCGGGGTGAGCGTCCCGACGATCGGGCAATGGCTGAGTGTCCTCGAGACCACGGCGCAAATCCTGATCGTGCCGCCCTTTTTCGAGAATCTCGGGAAACGGTTGATCAAGTCTCCAAAAGTCTATTTCGCCGACTCCGGTCTGGCCTGTCATTTACTCGGCATCGATTCGGCCGCCGACCTGGCCAAGTCGCCCTTTGGTGGCGCGCTTTTCGAAGGCTTCATCGCCGCTGAGATCGTCAAAGCGCAGGTCAACGCGGGCCGCCGCCGTGAGCTGTATTGTTTTCGCGACGAGCAGGGATTGGAAGTAGACTTCGTGGTCCCGGCGCGGGCCGGGGCGGTTTGGCTGGTGGAATGCAAGGCCGGCCGGACGGTGACCCCGGCGATGGCCGCGCCCATGCGCCGGTTGACAGAAGCATTCCGAAAGAAACGCGGCAAAGCAGCCAGCGTGGAGGGATTCCTGGTTCATGAAGCGCCGCACGCTGGTGTGCGGACGCCAGCTCTGGTTCCGGGAGTGCGCGCGCTGCCGTGGCAAAATTTCCTCGAGGCTTTGTGACGACCATCGCAGCGGAAAAGAGACCGCACTTCCCACCAGCGCAATGTCGATCGAGTTGATCGCGCCGTTCACACTTGCCGTTAACCCGGCGGTCATAGACCGCTGCTACAAAAGGAAAGGGGGCCAGAAGAAGGAGAAACCTCTTGAATCCATTTTAGATTCTCCTCCAGGTACGTTTGTTTGTCCCAAAATCCGCATCGCCCCAGCGTGGACGCTTCAGGCCGTGCGTCAAGTCGGCCCACCAAACAACCAACCCCTCTTCGGTGCTGTCTTGGAATGTGGCGCTGCGTTACGGAAGCAAGCGCACCCGATAGAATGCCTGCTCGAAACTGGCGCCGGGATCGGTGATCTGTGCCGGTCCGCTAATGGCGGCGGTCAAGTCACCCACGCCGGAGATACCCTGCCAGGCCGGGTCGGTCAACGCAAGCTTGCGCTCTAGGCGATAGGTCTTTCCGGCAATTGCTTCTGAAAAGTCGATCACGATGTCATTGCCGCTGCGCGTAATAGCGATCACGCGCAAAAGCGACCCCCCGCTCAGAAACGCATTCCGCACGGATTCCGTGATGCTCTCCGAGCCGTTGAAGTAGCCGCTGCGATAATAACCACGAGCGCGGATGTAGATGTTCTGTCCGGTGGAGAGGCTCAAACCCGTCAGGATCCAGTTGCTGCCGGCGGCCGTGCCGTTGCCCAGGGGAGTGTAGTTCACGTTGTCGGTTGAATACTCAAAGGTGACGCGTGCGAATTGCGGGCTGGAGCCGCCGCGTGTCCAGATAATTGCACTTTGCGTAACAGCCAGGTTTTGCAGGGCGGCGGTGTCGTTGGTTAAACGAGCGAAAAGGCTGCGCGTCTGTCCACCGATGTTGAAGAAACCACCGCCTGCCAAGATCTTGCCGTCCGCCTGCACCGCGATTGAATTGACACGAGCGTCCGCGTTCGGGGCGAACGAATCAGCCAATCCGGTCGTGGGATCGAGCCGGACGATGCGGTTGCGCGTCGCGCCGCCGATGCTGTTTGCTCCGCTGAACTCGCCGCCGGCCAGAATTTTGCCGTCCGCCTGCACCGCGATTGAATAGACAGTATCATTCGCATTCGGGTTGAATGAATCAGCCGCCCCGGTGGTGGCATCGAGCCGGGCGAGCCGGTTGCGTGTCTGCCCGCCGATGCTGTTTACTCCACTGAACTCACCGCCCGCTAGAATCTTCCCATCCGCCTGCACCGCGATTGCATTGACATTACCGTTCGCGTTCGGGTTGAACGAATCCGCCAGGCCGGTGGTGGCATCGAGCCGGGCGATGCGGTTGCGCGGCAGTCCGCCGATGACGATGAAATTGCCGCCTGCTAAAATCCTGCCGTCCGCCTGCACCGCGATTGAATTGACACGCTCGTTCGCATTCGGGTTGAACGAATCAGCCAGGCCGGTGGTGGCATCGAGCCGGGCGATGCGGTTGCGCGGCAGTCCGCCGATGCTGGTGAAATTGCCGCCCACGAGAATCTTGCCGTCCGCCTGCACTGCGATTGTATGGACATTACCGAAAGCGTTCGGGTTAAACGAATCAGCCAGGCCGGTGGTGGGATCGAGCCGGGCGATAAAGGAGCGCGTCTGCCCGCCGATGCTGTTCGCTCCGAAGAAATTGCCGCCCGTTAAAATCCTGCCGTCCGCCTGCACTGCGATTGCAACGACACTGCTGTTCGCATTCGGGTTGAAGGCAGTGTCGAGCGTGCCGTCCGGGTTCAAGCGCGCGATGTTATTGCGCGCCACGCCCAACACGGTGTTAAAAAAGCCGCCGATGAGAATCTTGCCGTCCGACTGAACGGCGGTGGCGAGAACAGATGAGCCGATGGTGCCGAGATTGAGCGTCTGGTCGAGCCTGCCGTCGGTTTCCAGCCGAGCGATGCGGTTGCGCGTCACGCCCCCTCCACCATTCGGCGAAAGCGTGGTGAAATCACCGCCCAGTGAAATCTTGCCGTCCGCCTGCACCGCGATTGCACGCACAACACTGTCGGAGTTCGGGTCGAACGAGTCGGCCGCGCCGGTTGTCGCATCGAGCCGGGCGATGCGGCTGCGCGTCTGTCCGCCGATGGACGTGAAAGCCCCGCCGGCTAAAATCTTGCCGTCCGCCTGCACCGCGATGATAATGACAAAAGATTCGGCGCTCGTGTTGAACGAATCGGCCGGGCCGGTTGTGGGATCGAGCCGGGCGATGCGGTTGCGCGTCTGTCCGCCGATGCTGTTCACTCCGTTGAAAAGGCCGCCCACTAAAATCTTGCCGTCCGACTGCACCGCGATTGACAAGACAACGTTGTTCGGATTCGGGTCGAAGGAATCAGCCAAGCCCGTCGTGGCATCGAGCCGGACGAGGCGGTTACGCGTCTGTCCGCCGATGCTGTTCGCTCCGCTGAAATCCCCGCCCGCTAAAATCTTGCCGTCCGGCTGCACAGCGATGGAACGGACAAAACTGTTCGCGTTTGGGTCGAACGAGTCAGCCGCGCCGGTTGTCGCATCGAGCCGGGCGATGCGGTTGCGCGTCTGTCCGCCGATGCTGTTCGCTCCGGTAAAGGTGCCGGCCACTAAAATTTTGCCGTCCGCCTGGAGTGCAATCGAAAGGACATCACTGTTCGCATTCGGGTCGAAGACGTTGTCCAGCGTGCCGTCCGGGTTGAGCCGGGCAATGCGGTTGCGCGTGACCGGCGCTCCGCCGTTGGGCGAGAGGGTGGTAAAATCTCCGCCGATTAAAATCTTCCCATCCGGCTGCACGGCAATGGCAAAGACCGAAGAACCACTGGTGTTCGGGTTAAAGGCGGCGTCGAGCGTGCCGTCCGGGTTCAGCCGGGCGATGCCATTGCGCGTGACCGGTGCCCCGCCGTTGGGCGAGAGCGTGGTAAAACCGCCGCCGATAAGAATCTTCCCGTCCGGCTGCACGACGGCGGCGTGAATCACGCTGTTCGCGTTCGGATCGAAACCGTCGAGCGCGGATTGCCCGCGGACCGCCGGCGCGCTGGCCGCCAGCAGTACAGAAACAGAAAACAGTAAGACACTCGAAACTCCCGGATAAGTTCTCATTGCTCGTATCGTCAACATTTTGCTGCCCTGGTCACGTTCTTTCTCAGCTTCCCGAAGTTTTCACAAAAATTCCGGAAGTGCTCAGCAAACTGAACTCGCAACCCGCACAACTGAGCAAATTGCAGCGGCTTCGCCGATTGGATTTGCCAGCCGCCAGAAGTCGGCGGCGCTCCCAGTGCGCGATTCCCGCGCCATTATCCCACGATGATCCCCTGCGCTCTGCGCGCGGCTTCGCGTTCGAGAAGCGGAATCTTTTCGCCGGTTTCCATCAAGGCAACCCCCTGGTCGCCGATCTTTCCGAGGCTCAGGCCGGAGAATTCCGGCACTTCGGCCGCCATCGCTTTGAAGACATCCTCAATCAAATAGAGGCCGTTTGAACCGGTCAGCGCCTGCGTGAGATCCCGCAACGCCTCCCAATCGTCCCGCGCGTTGTCGGGTGGTTCGGTGGCTTTGTCGAGGCGTTGCAGCCGGCCGGTGGCATTGATCATCGAGCCACGCTTTTCCGACCAGGCGGCGATGGGAAACACGACGTGGGCAAATTCCGCTGAAGCATTGGCCATGACGTGCGCGTTCAGGAAAAAATTGAGCTGTCGGATTTCGTCCGGCGTGAATCCTGCGGTCTTGAGCAAGTTTTCCCGCCACGCGATGACGGCCTTAATTTCTCCAGCGGCGACTTTTTGCCGAATCGTCGAGAGCGCGGCGCCCGGCTCGGCGGCATAGAGAACTTTTGCGCCATTGGTGTTGGGATTGCGGTCGGCGGCAACCAGATATTCGTCCGCCGGCCACGTTCGCGGGACGACGTCGAGCCATTCCGTGCCGAGACCAGCAGCGAGCTTGCGCAACATGAAGAGTTCTTCGTTCGTCATGCGCGCCGAGCCGATGATGGCGATTTGGTTTCCTCGCAAAGCGCGCAACCCGTCTGCGGCCTGATTGACGGCTTCCGGCCACGTCGCCACACGATGCGCTGCGCCGTCTTTGACCATCGGCTCGAGCAGGCGGTGGTCGCTGTTGACCCAGTGAAAATCGAGCCGGCCGGCGTCGCACATCCAATGACTATTCACGTTGTTATTGATGCGCGGCGTTTGCCGGTGGATCACGTCCTCACGCGAAGCGATGAGCGTGTTGCAGCCGCGGGCGCATCCGGTGCAAATCGACTTTGTTTCCTTTAAAAACCATACCCGCATTTGAAAGCGGAAGTCCTTGCTGGTCAGCGCCCCGACCGGGCAAATATCGACCGTGTTGAGCGAATAATTATTATTCAGCCGCCGGCCGGGATGCACCGTCAGCACCGTGTGGCTGCCGCGTTCGGTGAATCCAAGCACGTTGTCATCGACAATCTCATCGCAAAACCGAACACACCGGCTGCACATGATGCAGCGCTCGTCGTCCAGTACAATGCGCGCCCCGATATCTTCCCGTTTCGGCTTTTTGACCTTGATGTCCTCGAAGCGGGAGTAACTACGTCCAAACTCGACGGAAAATTCCTGCAAGCGGCATTCGCCGGCCTGATCGCAAATCGGGCAATCGAGCGGATGATTGATGAGCAAAAACTCCATGACGCCTTTGCGGCAGTCATCGACCAATTTCGATTCCGTGCGAATGCCCATGCCGTCGCTCACGGTATTCGCGCAGGCGATGGCGGGCCGTGGGATCCACTGGATTTTCGCGAAGCCGTGCTCATCCCTCTCTGGTTCGGTCTGCCCAGGGGCCGGCCGCGCCGGCATCCCCATTTCGATCAGACACATCCGGCAATTTCCCGGCGATGAGAGTTTTGGATGGTAGCAGTAATGCGGCACCAGAATGCCCACCGTCTCGAGCGCTTTGATCATCCGCATCCCCTTGGGAAATTTCATCCACACGCCGTTGACCTGCACGTTGACCGTATCAACGGTGGGTTTGGCGGTTGCCGGAGTCGAGGCGGTGGCGGCGCTCATTTTCGAAAATCGAGGGGACTTCGACTATGGGAGCAAGGCTATCAGGGGCAAGGCCAAAATCGCCTGAACTGAACGACTGCTGCCTATCCAAGTTCACTACCGACTCGCGATACGCTCGCCCTCCCTTTCCGGGTCGCCCGCGTTGTGTTCCGAACGTTCCGCGGCGCGGCGGGCGGTGTTGGGAACGTTTGTCGTGATGGCATCCACGCCGAGCAGGGTCAGTTCCTCGACTGCCTTTTCGTCATCCACAGTCCAGACCCAGAACTTCAGCCCGAGCGCGCGCGCTTCATCCACGAGCTTCCTGTTGACCGGATGATACTCGAGGTCCACGCCGGTCAGCCCCGCATCCTTCACCTTCTGAAGCATGTCTTCAGGATACGGAAGATATTCGCCAGTCTCCTTGTTCTTCTTTGTGTCCTTGAGAAGGTAAACTTCGAAGTCTGGCATTAGTCGCCGCGCTTCGATGCAGACATCGAATTTGAAACTAATGATGGCCACCCGGTCGTGCGGCAGTCCGCTCTTTTTGATGATCTCCTTGACCGGGGCGACGGTCGGCACGCCGTCCTTGATTTCGATCACCTGCAGCTTGCCGGGCGGAGTGTTGGCGAGAACCTCCTCGAGAAATGGAATCCGGGTGCCCACGAACCACGAGCCGCGCCAGGCGCCCACATCCAGTGTTCGCAGAGCTTCGGAATTCGATTCGTTCATGATCAGTTTCGATCCCCGTGCCGTGCGCGCAGTGTCTTTGTCGTGCATCACCATCACCCGCCCGTCGCGGGTCAGATAAACATCGGATTCCACACCATCCGCATTCAGATCCCAGGCCAGTTGAAAGGCAGGCATCGTGTTTTCCGGAGCGTAGGCCGAGGCTCCGCGGTGCGCGACAATCGCCGGTCCTGCACTAGCCGGCGACAGCCAGCCCAACGCCGCCAAAATCAGTCCCACAAGAATGGCTCGTTTCATTCGCCCACTCCCTCGAATCATTCCCAGCATCCGTCAACTCCGCTCCGAAGAGGCCCAGGAGATCAGTCGGTAAACTGAGCCCCTTGCGACGAGGCCGATCAAGCCGACATGAAAGTGCACCATGAGTCGCGGCGGATCTTCGCCGTGCCTCGATACTGCTCGAGCAGGTAGCCGGTACATGGGGAGAAAGCACAGATCAAAAATCTCTGAAACTGGCGCTGGGAAACGGGGTTAAAATGCCGATAATTCCGACGCGCGGAAGCGCTGAGTGCTATGAAACCACAAATTTTGCTCAACTGCGCCTGGGTTTTGATCGCTGCGGGCGCGTATTTTGTGGGCACTCATCGTCCTCGCGCGGTGCAGGATTCGGCTTCGCGGACTTCCGTGTCAGCCGCGCCGGTCTTTCCGACGCGGCCGGCTGCACCTGTTCTCCAGAAGGAAGACCCGAAGACTGGCATCGCCGCCGAAACCCTGGAGGCGGTTCGCTGGCTGGATTCGTTTCGCGGCACTGACGGCGCGATTTCCGCCGAGCGAATGAAGGAGGCGGTGCAGACCGCATTGCGGGACACCGATCCGGTGAAATCGATGTTTTATTTCACGCAACTGCTCCGGGAAATGACGGCTGAGAACGGCGCGGCCATCCTGCAGGCAATTAATGAGAGCGTTGGCGGCTCGGAGTCGATGCGTTATCTCAATTTGCTTGCGCACGCGTGGGGCGAGAAAGACGGCATAGGGGCGATGGCGGCATTGGACGCGATTCGAGGCCGGGATTTGGGAGGGGCGAAAAGCACGGCCTTGGCGGCTTGGGCGGCGCGTGACCCGGAGGCCGCACTGAAGTGGCTGCACGACCGCAACGCCGCGCGTGACCCAAAATCCGACCCGCGCCATTGGGTGCTCTCGCGAGGGATCGTGAGCGGTCTCGCCCGGCGGGACCTCGATGTTGCGCTCAATTACGTCATGAATCTCCCCCAGGGCCAGCGAGGAGACTTTGCCGGCGTCCTGGCCGAGCAGAAAATGAAAGAAAGTGTCGCCAGCGCCGCCGAATGGGCCCTCGAATTGCCTGATGAACGCATGCGGACCAATGCAATGGAAACGATCGGTTATCAGTACATTCGCGAGAATCTCACTGGCGCCATGCAATGGGCGGAAAAAATCGCCGCCCGACCCGACGCTCACGAAGCCGTGGCGGACGTCGCCAACGAAATGGCGAACCGTAATGGCCAGGAAGCCGCGGCGTGGGTCGCCAAGCTCCCCGCAGGCCCCAGTCAGAACCACGCCTTCGAGGACGTCTTTGAAAACTGGACCCGCGCCGATCCGCTGGCGGCGAGCCAAAGTCTTGCAACCATGAATTCGGGACCGGGTCGGGACACGGCAATTCAGGCATTTTCACGAACGCTGGCCCGAGAGAATCCGACAGACGCCCTGGCCTGGGCCAATGCCATCACCGATCCAAAAACAAAGGTCGACGTGCAGATCGACATCGCGCGGCGCTGGCAGGCGTCCGCGCCCAACGACGCGCAGGCCTGGATCGCCGCAAATCTTCCTCCTGAGCTTCAGGCTCGCGCCCTCGCCCCCCGCCGATGAGTAAACGTGGGTTAGTTGTTGGTCCATGAGCAGAGTGTCTGGTAGAACATCGCTTCCGCAGATGGCACGTAACAGCAATCGCGAACCCGAACACCGCACAGTCGAGGCATGGTAGCGTGCGGCGCTCCCGCTCGCCTTACCGATTGCACTCCTGTGCGTGCTGGCAGCGCAGGCGGTCCCGCAACTGACCGGACTCCAACTCCAGCCGAATAACGAGGTTGTCATTGAAGCCAGATTTCGGGTCACAGATTTCGGGTCAAGCTAAAATTTAAGATTTCGGGTCAAGCTAAAATTTAAGATTTCGGGTCAAGCTAAAATTCATGACAGAGTTTTGCGCCACTTTTGATATTGGCGACGGATTTCAGCATGAGTTTCGAGACGCTGGGGCAATCGGCGAACCTGCTGACTGACGTTGGCGGCGCTG
>JBPCQC010000106.1:0-9651 GCA_050998515.1 Verrucomicrobiales bacterium | reverse complement strand
GTTCCCTGGCTTGTGCAATGGAAAGGGCATCTGCCAGCAGGGCAGACCTATGACCAGCCAGTGATCCAGCTCGATATCGCCCCCACTGCCTTTGCGGCCTGCGGCCTCGAGAAACCAGCCTCGGCCCAATGGGAAGGTGTCAATCTGCTGCCGTTTTTCAAAGGGGAAAAAAAGGAGGCGCCGCACCAGGGGTTGTATTGGCGCTTCGGCCAGCAGATGGCGATCCGGCAAGGCGATTGGAAGCTCGTCGAGGCGCCCGGTTCGACCGGGCGTGAGCTCTACAACCTCAAAGACGACATCGGCGAAAAGAACAACCTCGCCTCGAGCCAGCCGGAAAAGCTGAAGGAACTCGAAGCCACCTGGAACGATTGGAACAAGCAGAACATCGATCCCCAATGGGGAAAGGCGAAAGCCGCTGCACAGTCGGGGGACGCGACGCTGCGCAAAGAGCGCTAAAAATTGCGCCGGCAGCAGCGGAAGCAGCAATTGCAGCAGGGGCAAAAGTCCGCCAATCGGGACAGCTTTGCACCGCGCAGGGAAGTGAAGAGGTCCGCACTCACCTGAGTACTTGGGAATATGGGCCGGCATCCGCGCACTGGGAGTGCCGCTGGCCTCGGGCGGCATCAAAATTACAATCGGCGGAGCCGCAGCCCCTTTCTTAATCGACTCGGCTTCGCCGGGTTTTTACGATGGCCGCACGAGCCTGCGGCGCTCCCAGTCGACAGTCAATGAGGCGCCGCACCTCTTCGCGGCAGCTTGACGCTCTGGGGAGTGGCTGTACGTTCGACTCCCGCGCGAATCATGCACATTCACGAGTTCCAGGCGAAACAATTGTTTGAAAGATTCAAGGTCCCGACGCCGCGGGGTGTGGCTGTGGGGACCGCGGAGCAGGCGTCGAGCGGTGCGAGGGAACTCGGCGCGAACCAGCTCGTCGTGAAGGCCCAAATCCATGCTGGCGGCCGCGGGAAAGGGGTTTTCAAGAACGGGTTCAAAGGCGGAGTGCACGTCGTCAATTCTCCCGAGGAGGCGGCGGAGGCGGCTGGAAAAATGTTAGGGCAGGTTTTGGTCACGAAACAGACTGGTGAAGCTGGGCGGCTGGTGCGCACTGTGCTCGTCACCGAGGCCGTCGATATTGCCCACGAGTTCTATCTCGCGATTTTGATGGATCGGACAGCTGAGCGGCCAGTCATTGTGGCAAGCCGGGAAGGCGGCGTCGACATTGAAGAAGTCGCCGAGAAATCGCCGGAGAAAATTTTCCGCCAGCACATTCATCCCACGCTTGGGCTTCAGCCGTACCTGGCCAACAAACTGGCAAAGCAACTTGGTTTCGGGGGTGACCGTTTGCATGCGTTCGGCCAGTTGCTGACCGCGCTGTGGAACCTTTACCGCGACAGCGATTGCTCGCTGGTCGAGATCAATCCTCTGGTCGAAACCACCGACGGCCGCCTCCTGGCGCTCGATGCCAAATTCGGATTCGATGACAACGCGCTCTACCGGCAAAAGGAGATCGCGGCGATGCGGGATCCGGCCGAAGAGGATTCGCGGGAAGTCGACGCCTCGCAATTCAACCTGAATTACATCGGACTGGATGGGGACATCGCCTGCATGGTCAATGGCGCAGGTCTCGCCATGGCCACCATGGACATCATCAAACACCACGGCGGTGAGCCTGCGAACTTCCTCGACGTTGGCGGCGGCGCCAATGAGGAGCAGGTCAAACAGGCCTTTCGGATCCTGGCCAGCGACGCCAAGGTCAAAGCCATCCTGGTGAACATCTTTGGGGGGATTATGAAATGCGATGTCATTGCGCAGGGCATAATCAACGCGGCGAAAGACATCGCGTTGCGCATCCCACTCATCGTCCGGCTCGAAGGCACAAATGTTGAAGAAGGCCGGGCATTGCTCGCTCACTCCGGCGTGGCCATTATACCGGCCACCGATTTGGCGGACGCTGCGAAGAAGTCCGTCGCGGCGGCGAAGGCGGCGGAAGGTGGAGCAAAGCGGTCTCCGTGAAGCCATGACCCGCGCCCGTCTGGATGAGCGCGCCAGACAACAGAGGAACGCCACCACCTGAAACCGCAAACCAGTTCCGTCTTTTCGTCTCTTACGTCTCTTTGTCGCTGGCAACATTCTTCCGCCAAAGAAGTGCCCTCGCCACCGTCAAGCAGGCACCGGCGCGCGCGGCACCGGCCGGCGCTGCATCCACGAGATTGCGTGCGCGTGCGAGATCGTTTTCTGCGATGGCGGTCCAGATTTCCGCGCGGAGTTTCCGTGGACCCTCGAGAGGCGCCCCGGGATCGGCCAAGCCGGCCTGTTTCGCCAACTCGCTGGTTTCTTGAAATCCGAAGCGTTGATCAAGCGTCTCGACCAGTGCTCGCGACACTGCTTTCGAGTCTGGCGAAGTTTGCGCAACCTGCCCGAGCCAGTGTAGAGTTAGCGCTACGGCATCGCTGCGCGCAAACTCCTGTGCGACGCTCGCGGGCCAGGCTGCAATGGCGGCATTGCCTGCGACGCGAACCGGCCGAAGCGTTTCACGCGCCGCCTCGTGGGAACCAATTTGGTATTCAATGGCCGCGACCCAAGCCAGTTCCGCCGTTGTCGCGGAGCTTTTCTGGCGCGAAGCAGCCAGCATCCTGGCTTCAGCCATCAACTGCTGGCCGCCATCGAAATCCAATTTGTCGTAGGCCTCGCGCGCCTGCTGAACCCGCCGCCTGATATCCTCGCTGATGGCGGAGTCGCTGGCTGGCGGATGGTTGTTGTCACGATCCGCAGAGCGTTGTTCGGCCGCCACCGGCCTCAAGGCTGGATGCCGGATGAGTGCAGCGACATCAGCAGCCTCGGGGTTATGACCGAGCAGAAAAAACAGGCGGGCCACGACGAGAAGATCGTAATCCGAGCTGATATTCTGACCGCCGCGCGCTGTTTCGCGCTGAGCCGCGGCGACCCAGGTCATCGGATCGTTTTGGTCTGGCGGCAACGGTTTTGAAGGGGTGAACCACCACCACAAAAACGCCGCGCAAGCGAGGCCGGTTAGGAGAATGCCCAGCCAGCCCTCTTTTCTTGTGCGGACAGAACGGCGCCACTCGATCGACGTCTCGGAATGTGGAACTGGGGGTGGCACGCGAAAAATTCAGACGCTGCCGGAAGGCGCCAGTCAATTTGCCGATTCTCACGCGAAGTCCGCCGGGCAGCTTTCGACTGAAAAAAGGTCGATGCTGTTGGAACGTCCGCGCAAGTCGTGGGTGCCAAGAGGATGACAGTAGCCTTTTCCTTGCAGCCAAGGCGGAGCTTCCTCGAAAAAATTGCCGCTTGCGAGGATATCACTGCCCAGGGATCGGGTGAGGCTCTGGATCCGAAAGGTGGTGTTCACAGCGTCGCCGAGCATGGTGAGCGTGCCTGGGCTGAGAATGCCATGCGAGACTTCGCCCAGGTGCAGGGCGACGCCACAGGCGAATTCGCTCTGCGCGGCGTCGAAGGTCAGGCGCATCGAGTCATGGATGTCGTTGGTGGCCTGGCGGAGGGCTTTGGCGGCATTGAGCGCCCAGGCTCGTGCTGCTTCGGAGACGTCCGTCCAATAGGCCAGCACCGCATCGCCGATGAATTTGTCTATCGCCGCGCCGTGCGCGGAAAGGATTTGTTCGCAAGCGCCATACCAGGTGCCAATCGCCTGCGCGAGATCCTCCGGCGGCAACAACTCGGACAGACGTGTGAACCCCTTGATATCGCTGACCAGAATGATCATGGGCGCGAGAGTCAGTTCCTGCGCCTGGCCGTTCAGGAGAATCGGGACGTTGGCAGTCTTTCCGGTGGTCAGCCAGTCGAAGCGGAAGCTAAAGTCACAAATGCGCACCACGTCGCCTGGCTGCAGGGGACAGGTGGTGGTGACGCGGCGGCCGTTGAGGTAGGAACCGTTATAACTGCCCAGATCGTAAAACCACCATTGGTTTTCGTCCTGCTTTCGAATCATGGCATGGCGCCGGGAAACCCGCACATCTGGCAGGCAGATGGTCGAATCAGTATTGCGCCCGAAAATCGCCGTGTCGGGCAATTCATGCGTCACGCCTTTCGAAAGTTCAATCACACACGCGCCCATGGGCAATGTTTTGATTACCTGCTTTGGAGCAGTGGAAAAAGGAAAAACTTCGGGCGCTTTCGCGCCTTGATGCGGCGCGCCATGCGGCCCCGCCTTTCCGTGAAGGAAAGCCGCCTGCTGCCGGCGTCTTCGCCGTGCCGTTCTTGAGAAAATGGGTATCAAAATGCCGCAGTCTACTGCCCGGAAGCCGCCTTTTTAGCGTCGGCGAGCGCTTTTTCGAGTTCTTTGATGGTGGTGACGAGGGCCTCGACGGACTTGCGCAATTCTTCCTTGTCCCGCGTGGCCGCCTCGACATTCGCCTTCATTTTTTCGGCGTCCGCCTTTATCTGCTCGCTCTCCTTCCTGACTTGATCGTTGGCTGCTTTTGCCTCCGTAACCTGCTTTTCGGCGCTCGTCAATTTTTCCTGCGCCTGCTTTAAGGACTTCTGAGTCTCCGCCAGGGTAGCTTGCGTTTTCTCGGTTTCTGTTTTGCGGGCATCGGCAGTGCCTTGCAGCGCCAGCTTTTCCTTCGTCAGGACGTCGAGGCTTTGTTGCAGCGCGCCGGCTCGATTTTCCGCGTCCCGTTTGGCGGCGGTCGCCTGGTCATTCAACGCCTTGACCTTTTGTTCGAGCTTTTGTTTTTCGTCCGCCAGGGCAACGTTCGAATTTTCCATTTCGGTGAGGGATGCCTGAAGGGCGTTCACTTGCTGTCGCGCAGCACTGTGAAGTTTCGCAGTGGCTGCCAGTTGCCCTTCCATCGCAGTTCTGTCGGACTCGGCGGCTCGCTTGACAGTGACAATTTCAGCGGTGAGGTCGCGGTTTTTAGTCCAGGCAAAAGCCAGCACCGCGAGAGCAACCAGGAGCGCCGCCCAACGAAGAATCCCGGGGTCGGTGACTGGTTTGCCAGAAACAGGTCCTGGGGTCTTCCCTGAAGGGGCGGCTGGTGCGCTGACTTCGCGGGTCCAGAGCGTGAATTGCCCGCCCGGCAGCCGCAAGGCCGTCGCGGAACCACCAGCCAAACCGGCAACTTTGGATGGCTTTGCCCCTGCGGAAGATGCCAAACCGCCGGTCCGCGGAAGCGTCCAAAGTGTAAATGCCTGTCCCGGAAGCGTTAGTGGCCTGCCCGTGCCTGCCGAATTGCCGGATTGTGACTCCACGTAGCCGGGAGGCTTCGGCGGCAGCCACAAGGTGAACGCTTTGCCTGGAAGCTGCAGGGGGTTGTAGGGAAAACTGGGCTCGGCCATGGCTGAAATGCGGTTAAATAAAGGTTGAAAAATGCGGGCTGGGCGAAAGGGACATTTAGATGCCGAAGTCGGAAAAGCAAGATTCGAGCCGTTGGTGATCGCCTGATAAGAGCTTCCGCGGCGAGCCAGCGATCTCCGCGGCCTCGTGTTCAAAACATTCCTGGGTTTCGGTTGAATCGCGAGGCGCGATCGGTCATCGCGCGCGGGTAGGGACGCCTGACCGGAGGCGTCCGTTTTAATCTGGGGGCGCGATGGGTCATCGCGCCCTGCCTCCGTAGACTCCGCTGACGATGGCGGTCTCAGATTCGTTCGAAGTATCGCTTGCGCTCCCAATCTGTCACGGCGCCGTCAAAGTCGCGGATTTCGAGCTTTGCTGCGTGGACATAGTGTTCCACGACATCAGCGCCAAAACTCCCCGTAGCGACCGCGCTGCTTTCGAAGAGATCCACGGCCTCGCGCAGGTTGGTTGGCAGCGCGGGCAGCGCTGCGTCGACGTAGGCGTTGCCACTGTATTCGCCGCCGCAATCGAGGTTCTCCTCGATGCCCGCCAAGCCGGCCGCGAGCATCGCGGCGAAGGCGAGATACGGATTCGCGTCGGCGCCGGGCATGCGGTTCTCGACGCGAAAACTTTGCCCGTGCCCGACGACGCGAAACCCAGTGGTGCGGTTGTCTGTGGCCCACACCTGCTTGGTTGGAGCCCAACTCATCGCCTCGAAACGCTTGTATGAATTGATTGTCGGCGCAAAAAATAGGCTCAGCTCGCGAGAGTATTTCATCAGTCCACCCAGGAACTGACGAAAAAGCGGGCTGCCGGCATGCGCCGTTTCATCCCAGAACGCGTTACCCCGCTCTCGGAAAAGACTCATGTGGAGGTGACAACTGCTCCCAGCTTCCCCGCGGGCCGGTTTCGCCATGAAGGTGATGCTCTTGCCATGGAGTTGCGCAATGTGCTTCGTGCCCTGCTTAAAGACAACGTGCCGGTCGGCCATGGTGAGCGGATCCGCATAGGTGATGTTGATTTCGTGTTGCCCAACCCCCCATTCGCCTTTGCTGTTTTCGATCGGAATCCCCGCCAGGAGCATCTGATTGCGAATCTCCCGGAAAATTGCCTCGTCGCGCGCCGGCTGCAGCATGTGGTAATCAATGCGATAGGTGCTCGAGGGAGTCAGCGCCGCGTAGCCCGACCGCGCCGCCGCCGCATAGTCCTCATTGAACATGAAAAACTCGAGCTCGCTCGCAGCGTTCGCCTTCATTCCCAGCGCACTGAGTCGCTCCAACTGCCTCTGCAAAATCCGGCGCGGTGCCTGCTCGACGGGCGCACCGTCGTGTTGATGAAAATCACAAAACACCAAGGCGCTCGAGGTTTCCCATGGGATCGCAAATACGGCATTGAAATCGGGCCGCATTTCGAAATCACCGAACCCAAGATCCCAGTTCGCCAGCCGATACCCGTCCTGCGGCTCCATATCGATATTCACCGCAAACAAATAACTGCACCCGTGAGTCGTTCCCTCGAGCAATTCGCGCGCGAAAAACTCACCCGTGTATCGTTTGCCCACCAGCCGTCCAAGCATGTCCGGCGCTGCGACTTGGACGGTGTCAATTTCGCCGGAGCGGATTTTGGAGAGAAGTTCGTCAAAAGTCATGTTTGTGATCTTACTCGTGCTCAGGCCTCAGAAAAGACGCTCTTCAGGCATTCGTATGGGTTGCGTAGGGAGACATGTCGAGCTTTCCGGTAGAACAGAACTGCAATTCGATAGCTTTCAAAGCGCCGGAACCCGCGGGCATTCGACTTGATCGCCTGGATGAAGGAGTTGATCCCTTCAGCCGTGGCGTTGGTGATGCGGTGTTCAAAGTAAGTCACGATGTTTGCCAGGTGTCGCTTGATCTTCTCCGCCGCTTCCATGACCGGCTTCAACCGCGATCGCTTTGCTTTCCCATACCAGCGTGCAAATAATCTCTCCGCCCCTTTAGCTTCGGGGCAATTCCAGAACTGCACAAAAGTTTCCTTCAGCGCCCACGCTTTGCCAGCCTTCAAGTTGGCCGATAGCAGGGTCGCAAATTCCTCTTCCTGGGCCTCGGTGAGATTCCTCGGATCCATCAGCCACAGATATTTGCTTCCCGTCAGCGTCTGGTCACCCTCCTTCTTCAGTTGCTTGTGTTCGCTGCGCCGGACCTTGTCCACCGCTTCACCGAGAAATCCGCTCACATGAAACTTGTCGTGCACGATCTCCGCCTGCGGCAACTGCTCCCCGGTCGCCTTGATATACGCTCGCCACATGTCCATGGCCACAGCTTCGACTCCAGCCTTCACTTCGGCTCCCAGGCTCTCATACGCCTGCTGGAGTGATTCCTCCTCCCGCTTCTCCACCATCTGCAACACCCCTTTACCCTCCAGGTCCCTCACCAGGCTCCGCCCACGGTGGCCGCTACGCCAACACTCCATGCCGGGCACACTTACCCCGCGGCACCCGCGCCTGCAGCAAAGTCGTATACCCGCAGGCATCGAGGTGACGCCACGTCCGTTGCTCCATGCGATCGTATCCAGGACAAACCTTGCCGCATTCCGGACATTTCAGCCGCCGCCCCTCCTTCCATTCCACCCACGCCCGCAATTCCCGACCAACATGGTCAATCTCCACTTTCACCACCTCCCAGTCGCTTCCCACCCCCAAAAGTTCGCCGTAGTGAGCTCGCACCGTCTGTTCGCTGATGTCCATCCCGCTGCTTCTGCCCTTTTTTCCCTTCCATGACAAGTTCCGCGAGGCACCTCCCTTCCAAGAATTCTCAACCCCTGCCTCTTTTTACCCACATGATTTCATGAAGACCCACTTATAATAAGATAATTAAGCACTTCGTGCCGCCAGGACTCGACCGCGATTTTTCCACAGCTGCTAATCGTTCTGAGTCAAGGCCTCCCAGGGTTCCATCGGCGGTCCCAATCCGCGAGACGGCTAAGGCATTCAGCTTTCAGCTGCGGGTTTATTATCTGATCAGCCCATTGTTGAGCCCCGTCCCTTTCACCGAATGTCAGTGCGGTCATGAAAAACCTTTCAGCAAAAGCATCGCGATGGGCTGGAATTAAGTGATCGCTGTTGGAAAGATACCATTCGTTCACTTTAGCTGCGCCCTCGTTTGTCAGCCACTGTTCCGCCGCCGTGGCAAGAGCGGCAGTGGAGTGAGCTGATTCAGCACGTGCGATTTGCGACAAAGCCTTCGCTGCATCGCGCTCTACCATGTCCCTCACAATTTTATCGCGGATTTCCTTTATAAGGTCATCACTTGATTCAGTTTTGATTCCCTTCTGGAAGGCATTCCATTTTTCGAACGCATGCAAGGATGAGTTCATTCGAATGGCTCGTGCCAGCCCTCGATCGCTTACTAGACCCTCGGCATGCAAATCAACTGCAGTACTCCAGTAACTTTCACGCTCGGCATCATTGCCAGCAGTTTGTATCTTTCCGACAAGATACGAGGACGCCACATTATCGATCATGTCGATTCCACTGCGGGTGGATTGTTTTAAATAGGCAGCGTATTCCCTGAACGAAACTGAATTCACCGTCGTGCGGAAGTCTTCGACGCTTAAGCCTTTGCAATACGCCGAGAGGGCCGACACACCGTCAATCGGCACGCCTTGCTGTGCCAATGCCTTCATCTTGTCCACTGCTTCCGTAAACTCCCAACCGCAATGTCTAAATAAGGTCTCGATTTCCCATGTCCTCACCCGCCCCTCGCTTGGATCGATCAGCGCGAGCGCATCACTCGCATACCCTGAGCGGCACAGAGCCTCAATTATCTCGGCACATGCCTTGCTCCGTTCCCCCACGTCAACGATCCTACGTCGCTCCATCAGAAGCCTCCGCGCTGCTTCAGGCGTAATCCTCAGATGATGTGCAGGATCAACGCTCGATTGCAAATGTTTCGGCCTATCCGTTGCAGGCAGAACGCCTTGTGATACTCCTGTCAAAGGTGCAGGTAGGGAGCCGTCATCGCGATTGGAGATTCTCCCAGATACGAACACATCTCTAGCGCAATAGAGAGCCAGTGCCAATAGCGCCACCGCCCCGAAGGCTGATGTCAATACAATCCTCTTCAACATCGCTTTTCAAATTGGCGTTATGTAGCACGCCAGAGAGTGTTGCTCTAACCCGTTACTGCTAGGAATTTGCTTTTCAGACCCGGCGTTCGCTAGCGGCCGGGCGACCGTGCCAGCGGCGATGTGAAAATCGGCTAGATCAGCCGGTTTGAAAGTCGGAGTATGGGCTGCGGGATTTTCTTCCAACGCTTCACAAAGAACTCTTCTTCCTGCGTTTTGTTCTGCGTGTTCTTCGG
>JBPCQC010000051.1:0-12344 GCA_050998515.1 Verrucomicrobiales bacterium | reverse complement strand
TTCTGCGGGCCAATGCCTCGCGTCGGCAGACTTTGCGGGTGGAGCAAATGGCGGAAGAAGACCGGCTGCTGGAAGAGAAAATCAAAGCGCTGGAGCAGCGTGCGCAATCCCTCGATGAGGCCGAGGCCCGCGCGGGCTACTCACCCAATCTTCCGGCGGAGTTGGCCCAGGCGCGCAAGCGCCAGCAGGCGCTGCGCGAGGCGATGCAACGGGTCAAAGAGCGCTTTGTTGAACATCAGCACAAGCAGCAAAAGCAATGGGAGGAGCGCGACTCGGAGAGTCCCGGTTCTCCGCCGCAACCCTCCCGGCAGAGCGAAGATCAGCGCGGCAATGTGACTGATCCCGAGGCGCGGATGTTGCGGCAGAAGAGTGGGCTTTCGGCGCCCGCTTACAACGTGCAGGTGGCGGTGGAAGCGCAAACTTCTGCTCCTCTTATTGTGGCGGCCTCGGTTTGTGATGAGGCCAATGAGCGCCGCCAGCTGGAGCCGATGACGAGAAAAGGTAATGAAGGCCCAGCCGCAGACCGAGGCGGTGGTGGTCGACAGCGGCTACGACAACTCGGCGCAAATTTACAAAGTGGAGCAGGAGCACGGGGTCATCGTCTACTGTCCGCCAGAGGAAAATGCGCTCCCGGGCCGCGGTGGACGCCAGAGTCGAGCCCGCCAGCGAACCCGTGATTTTCGTGAAGGGATGCGAGCCTGTGTGCGAAGCGAGAGAGGCCGGCGCCATTTACGGCTGCGCTCAGTTAGCGTTGAGCCGACCATTGGCTATATCAAAGGAACGATCGGCTTTCGGCGCTTTCAGCTGCGTGGTCTAAAGAAAGTTAATCTGGAGTGGGACCTTGTTTGTCTGGGTTACAACTTTCCTCTTCTAAACCGCATTCAGAGGCGAGCGGCCGCAAAATGAGAGAAAAAAACCTTCCAGGAATCCTTTTTTCCAAAGAACTGGCCCTCGCCCTTCAAATCAGCGGGGAGCGATGATGCCATACTGAGAGCGTCAAGGCACGCCTGAGCCGTTTCGCCCGGCCGCCTGACGCGCCTACCGGCTTTCCGCCACGACTCGCGCGACAAAGTCCGACAGGCTGACTCCTGTCGCTGTCAGGAATCAGCGGTCAGTGGTCAGTGGGCGGAGCGGTAAGGGGGATGACGGACGACAGAGGACAGAGGACGGTCAGGCAGGTAAAGGGTAAGAGGGGGACGGAGGTCGGAGGGTGGGGCGAGTCTCAGTCGAGCCGCGATGGATGGGGACGGGTAAGAGGCAAGAGATCGGAGGACGGAGGACAGACGACGGAGGACGGTGGCGGCAGTAGCAGCGACAACTCCTGTCGCTGTCAGTAGTCAGTGGTCAGTGGTCAGTGGGCGGAGCGGTAAGGGGCAAGAGGGAAGAGGACGGAGGGGGTGTCAGGCTACGGGCTACAGGTCGCATCCAAGTTGCCCAGTCATCGGGTAACGCTTAGCTTTCGCGCTCTTTCTTCCAATATGTGTGCTTTAATCCGACTTGTGCGTATTTCGATCCCACTGGTATTCATCGCGCTACTCGCGGGCTGCTCGGCCGAAGCGAAGAAGTCTCGCTTCACGCAGCGTGCCGACACTTATTTCAAAGCCGGCGAATACGAGAAGGCCAAAATCGAATACCTGAACCTTCTCAAAGCGTCTCCTCAGAATCCGGTGGCCATCGAAAGACTGGGGTTGATTTGGTTCGAGCAGGGCGCGCCACAGCGAGCGCTTCCCTTTCTGCGCAAAACTGGCGAATTGGCGCCGAACCATATCGAGGCGCGAACAAAGCTGGGGTGGGCCTTATTCTCTCTGGGGGGAGTCGCAGAGGCAAGAAAGGAAGCGATTGGGATATTGCAACAGTCGCCGGCCTGGGGCGAGGCGCTCATCCTCCTGAACGACACGATTCGGACGCCGGAGGAACTGACTGAGACCGAATCCCAGTTGCAAAGCTTCCCCGACCGCGACGATCTATCCTTTCACCTGGCATCGGCCAGGGTTTTCCTTCGCAAGAAAGACCTGGAGGCAGCCGAGAATTCATTGAGACAGGCGCTCGCCCGCGACCCAAAATCGTGGCGGGCTCACCAGGCGATGGGCCAGTTTTACCTGCTCCAAAAAGAGGCCGCCAAGGCCGGTGAGGAATTCAAAATGGCTGCCGAGCTGGCTACCCCAAGGTCCATTGCCCGCCTGCAATATGCGGAGTTTTTGAGCCAAAGCGGGGAAGGGGACAAAGCGAAGGTCGTTCTGCAGGAGGTGACGCTTAAGGCGCCGGATTATTTGCCGGCGTGGCGGTCGCTGGCTCAGACCGCATTCGCCGAAAAAAAATATGACGAATCATTTTCGCTGCTCGAGAATATTTTCAGGCTCGATCCCGAGAATCTCGATGGCCGGTTGCTGCAAGGGCAGGTGGCGCTGGCAAAAGGCGATCCGAAAAAGGCTCTCGAAGTGCTCGAGGCCCTGGCAAGAACCTATCCAGGCGCGCCGGTTGTTCAATATCACCTGGCCCGAGCCTTCCTGCAAGGCAATCAGCTTGCCGAAGGCGTCGCCGCCTTGAATAATGCGGTGACGGCCAATCCCGATTATACGGAGGCCGTTTTGCTCCTGGCAGAGATCAACCTTCGGAAAGGCGATGCGCAGTCCGTTGTGGGGCCCCTCGAGAATGTGCTCAAGAAGCGCCCGGAACTGGCGCAAGCGCAACTGTTGCTTGCCGGGGCCTACAGATTGTTGGGCCGGCTCGATGGCGCGGCCAACATTTTTCGGGCGCAAATCAGCGCGTCGCCGAACCACCCTTCGGCCCATTATCTACTGGGGGTGATTTTGAGCCAGCAAAAGAAAACCGCCGAAGCGCGGGCTGCCTTCGAGAAAGCTCACGAGATTGCTCCCGACAACTTGCAGCCTGTGAACCAACTCATCGATTTGGACATTACGGAAAAGAATTTTGAAAGCGCTCAGAATCGAGTTGATGTCCAGCTTCAAAAGACTCCCGAGCTGGCGTTTGCCCATTTTCTGCAAGGGCGGGTGTTCGCCGCCCAGCAGAAATGGGATCAGGCCGAGGCGGCGCTGCTCAAAACCCTCGAGCTGGATCCGAAGTCTTCGGGAGCGTATAACGCGTTAATTGCCATTTATGTGGCGGCGAAAAAGCTCCCCCAGGCAGCCGCCCAGGTCGAGGCCAAGGTGGCGAGAGAGCCAGAGAATCTCCAAGGGCACATGCTGGTGGCCTTGATTTACGACCGGATGGACGATCCGATAAAGGCTCGTGACGCCTATGAAAAACTGATTCTCGCAAGGCCTGATTTCCCCGCCGCGCAAAATAATCTCGCTTACCTATACGCTGAGCGGCTGAACGATTTGGACAAGGCGTTCGACCTGGCTCGCAAAGCCCGGGCTTCGCAACCGGCTGACCCGGCCATCGCTGATACCCTCGGGTGGATTCACTACAAGCGAAAAGAGTATCAGCAAGCGCTGTCGCTGCTTCTGGAAAGCGCGGCGAAGCTGCAGAATAACCCGGAGGTCCAGTTTCATCTGGGAATGGCCCATTACATGATGGGACAAACCGAGGCGGCGCGCACGGCATTAAAGCAGGCGGCCGAGGCACCGGACGATTTCTTGGGGAAAGCCGAGGCCCAGCGCCGGCTTGCGCTTTTGGAGAATCGAACCAAGGAACCCGACGATCGGTCAGTGGCTGCTCTCGAGGCCGTGGTTAAGCAGGAGCCGGAGGATGTTGTCGCCCGGATGAGGCTCGCGGAAGCGTATGAAAAGCAGGGTGCGCCGGCCGAAGCCGCCAGGGTGTGCGAAGAGGCCCTCAAATTGAACCCGAACCTTCTTTCGGCCCTGACCAGGCTGGCTCAACTCAATGCCGGGCCGCTCGACAACATCGGGAAAGCTCTGGAACTTGCCAGAAAGGCGCGGGATCTCGCGCCCGCTGATCCGCATACGGCGGGCGTTCTCGGCGGGGTTGCCTACAAGAGCGGCAATTTTCCCCTCGCCTACAGTCTTCTGCGGGAAGCGGCCAGTCAACGAGCCGACGACGCGGCCATACTTTACGAACTGGCCCTGGCCGCCTACAGCCAGGGAAAGGTCAGTGAGGCGCAGCAGGCCATGCAGCGCTCGCTGGACTCCGCACTGTCTTCCGATCGTGCCGAAACCGCCCGGTCATTTCTGGCATTGACCGCCCTGCATGAGAATCCACAGGAGGTGGCCAAGGCTCAGCCGAAGATCAGCAAGGCACTCGAGGCCGACCCAACCGACGTGCCCGCCTTGATGTGTCGCGCCTTGCTTGAACGCGATCAAGGCGATGTTAAGTCGGCCATCCGAACCTACAGCGAAATCTTGAAACGCTTCCCGGACTTCGCACCGGCCCAGAAGCAGCTCGCCTCCCTGTATCTGGACGATCCTGATCAGGTCGAGAAAGCGCACGAGCTGGCGTTGGAGGCGCGTAAAGCGCTCCCTGACGACCCTGATGTCTCCGAAATCCTCGCCATCGACAGTTTCAAACGAAGGGAAGTCCCCCATGCCCTCCAATTGTTCCAGGAGGCCTCAGGCAAACGACCCTTGGGCGCCAGGGGCCTTTATTATCTGGGCCTCTGCCATTATCAGTCGAAGGACACGGCCCAGAGTCGGGACGCCCTGACCCGCGCAATTGCCGCTGGTCTGAATGAACCTTTGGCCGCAGAAGCCAGGCGGCTGCTGGCGGACATCGAGAAAAAATGAAGGGCGTCAGATCGGCTCGCAGTTGTCGGAAAGGTTTACACCCGGCCGGGAGACTCCACCGGGCGGAAAAAATCGACTTATTCATATTGTATTCGCTATCATGATTTTACGCGTAATCCCTGAATGTGCGATAATACTTAGCCTCAAGCGCTTGCGATGGCAACGGGCCAGGCGGCATACGAGATGCTGGGTTCGGCGGCTTCTTATGCGACTCACTCTTTGCCCTAAATTCGTCCTCCCCTTCGTCGGAATGCTGATCGTGAATGCGACGCCGAGCCGCGCCGCGCTCACGGCCTACGATGGGTTCAATTATGTTCCGGGTTCGGCGTTGGCAGGACAGAATGGCGGGTTTGGATTTTCCGGCGCCTGGGCACCGGGCGGCTTCAACGCCCCGGAAACAGTGTTGTCACAGGCCCCACGACGTTCATCGCGGGACTGACGCGCACGTTATCCAGCACCCTCGGAGCCCCGGGCACGACCGCCTATTTAAGCTTCGTTTTGGAACCGCGAGGAACTTTGCACGATGGGGTCTTTAACGGGTTCTTTGGTGTTCTCTTTGAGCAAGCGGGGGAGCCTGAGGTGTACATGGGCAAGCCTGGGGCGGGAGCCATCGGGTCTTACGTTATCGAGGATCGCGGGGGAGCGGACCAACTTTCCTCCTCGGTGATGACCCCGGCAGGGTAATCCTGAATCAAGCTCGGAGCAGTCACTTGCCGCGCCCTGCGCGCCTGGTTAGACTGGCGGGCATGAGAATCCCGTTCTGTTCGTTGGCGCTCGCGTGCTGCCTCGTGATATCCGCTGCGGCGGCAGATTCGTACACTATAGCCGTCATCCCCAAGGGCACGACACATGAGTTCTGGAAGTCCATTCACGCGGGAGCGTTGAAGGCCGAAGCGGAACTCGCCGGACAGGGCACGAAGATGCGTCTTTTCTGGAAGGGGCCGTTGCGTGAGGATGACCGCGACCAGCAGATCCAGGTGGTCGAGAACTTCACCGCACGCAGAGTGAGCGGCATTGTGCTCGCGCCTCTCGACGCGCGGGCGCTGGTGGCACCGGTGGTGAGCGCTGCACAGGCCGGCGTACCGGCCGTTGTCATCGATTCCGACCTCAAATCCGACAAGCAGGTCAGCTTTATTGCGACGGATAACTTCAAAGGCGGGCGGATGGCCGGCGAATTTTTGGCGAAGCAGCTCGGCGGGAAGGGAAACATCATCCTGCTGCGCTACCAGGTCGGCAGTGCCAGCACCGAAGCGCGCGAGGCGGGGTTTCTCGATGCGCTGAAAAAATCACCCGGCCTCAATCTCATCTCTTCCGATCAATACGCCGGAGCCACGCGCGAGCTGGCCTATCAAGCGTCGCAAAATTTGTTGAACCGTCACGGCAAGGAAGTGGATGGCATCTTTTGTCCGAATGAGACCGCGACCATCGCGATGACCAAGGCGCTGCGCGACATCGGCCGCGCCGCGGGCCAGGTGAAACTGGTCGGCTTTGACTCCGGCTCGCAATCGGTGATCGACCTCAAAAATGGCGACGTCCAGGCGCTCGTGGTGCAGGATCCAATGAAGATGGGTTACCTCGGAGTGATGACGCTGGTGCAGCATCTTCAAGGCAAGCCGGTCGAGAAACGAATCGACACCGGGGTGGTGCTGGTCACGAAAGAGAATATGACCCAACCCGAGATGGCCGCGCTGCTCGCGCCTCCGATCGCGAAATATTTGAAGGAGTAACTGCAAACAGTTGATGGTCGAGGGTGGGTTGTTGGCAGACGCGGCGCCCCGCCGCGTTTCCAGAATAAAGAACGCGGCGTGGCGACGCGTCCACCTTCCCCCGGCATTGTGCGATGACTTGCAGTCGTTCCAAAATGGAAGGCGCCCCGGCAGGGGGAAACGTGCGACCGATTTCCGCCGCCCCATCCGGGGCGGAACGTTTATTGGTGGGGGTTCCGGTGGTTTCGCTCCGCTCCACCACCGGCTAATTTCCGTGACGCCTCCAGCGTCGATTCTCCATCGGGTTTCTGGTTCAAAAGCGCATGACAGTCTCTAACTCAAATTCTGGTTTTCGACCCACCGCACGGCGAAGCGGACCAGTTCATTGCCGCTCTTCAGGCCGAGCTTTTCCTTTATGTGGGCACGGTGGGCGTCGATTGTTTTCACGGAAACATTTAGCGCCTCGGCAATGGCGCGCGTGCCTTTCCCCTGGCCGATCATTTGAAAAATCTCGAACTGGCGATCGCTGAGGGCCTCGACGGGGTCGGTGCTCGAGGGCCGGCGCCCGGAGAATATTTCGAGGATTTTGCCACTCATTTCCGGGCTGACGTAGATTTCGCCGCGCAGGACCTTGCGCACGGCTTCCATGACTTTTTTGCCGCCTTCGTGCTTCATGATGTAGCCGTGGGCGCCCGCGCGAAGCACGCGCTCGACGTAAAGCGACTCATCGTGCATTGAATGCACGAGCATCATCACGCCTTCGCAACTGGCCTTGAGGTCCTTGATGAGTTCGAGGCCATTTTTTCCCGGCAAAGAAATGTCGATGATGACGAGGTCAGGCTTGGCCTCGATCACTCCGGTCAAGGCGGCCCGGGCATCCGGGGCTTCCCCTGACACCTCCATGTCCGGCTCATGATTGATCATTTGGGCCAGCCCCTGACGCATGATGGGGTGATCATCGACGATAAAAATGCGTTTCTTTTTTGGTTCTGCCATGGCCGCGGAGTCAGGTTGCTGCAAATAGGAGCGGAGTGGTTCTTCAGACGCAAGCCGTTTTGCAAGAGCCTCGTTAGAGGCGCCACCAACCCTCGCGGCTGGTGGCCGTGATGGCGACAACCAGGGCGCTGCTCTTAAGGACCTCGAGCGCCCATTGCATGCAACTCACCCCAATGACCGGCCCAAACAAGGCTGCGCCTGCCAGCCAGAATCCGACGTGTTTTTTCCGGCGAGCCGGCGGCTTCGTGGCAGCGCCGCCCTTCGCGCCGACGGCCTCTGGCAGTGGCAGGCGGTTTTCCATCGCGGTTCTCAAGCTCCGCTTCTGAGTGGCGCGAAGGGCTGCGTAAACGAGGCCTCCGATGAGCAATCCCCCCACCGCCCGCTGGGCGGCCTGCGAAATGCCGTTCACGTCGAACCCATGTTTCTCGGCGGAATTTTGAGCAATTCGGCTGAGAACCGCGCCAAACCCCTGGCCCCATCCCGCCAACACCGCAAAGAAGACGCCGCGATTCAGCCGCACGGGCTCGTGGGGGCGATGAAGCGCCAGAATTACGCCCGCGAGAATCACGGTCACACTCATGCCCTCGGCCAGGTTGAGTCTGGTTCCGAGAATGATCCAGTCGCCCGCCGCGCTGAAAAAGCATCCAAAGCACATGAGCACTAATAGGGTCAGCCGCGAGCCCAGGTGGGGATAGGCCAGAAAAAGCCCCACATCGCCGATGCCAAACCCGATCACTCCACTGACAAACAACCAGCCAAACGTTTCACGGCGCAAACTGTGAGGAAAAAGAACCAGCGTCAGCGCCGAAAGAATCAGCACCGCGACCAGCAAGCGCCAGAAATTTGCCGAGATGCCTCCGAGCAAGCGGCTTAGCCGCAGTCCGCAAACAGCCGAAAAGGCAAAGCAAATGGTCGTTAGGATTGCCGGGAGCACAAGTCGGTGACCATCCAACTCACGAAGTCCGCATCCGCCATGAAATAAGCGGAGGGGAGCACACGCGCCCCCGCGTGTTCCAATCGGCGCCCTCGCCGATTGTAGGATGCGGGTTGGTCGGCGGGGGCGCCGACCAGGGCACGCGAGGGCGCGCGCGCTCCCCTGGTGTTCCAATCGGCGCCCTCGCCCATTGTAGGATGCGGGTTGGTCGGCGAGGGCGCCGACCAGGGCACGCGAGGGCGTGCGCGCTCCCCCGAGCACGCGAGGGCGCGCGCTCCCAAATCTTGTGCGTTCGTGGCGTTTTCGTAACTCCACCAGCCGCGGCGCCGTGTTGAACGTGGCTGGTCCGGGCATCTGGGGTTACAAATGGCGGTTCAATGGCGGCCTATGGAGTTCTGAGGTCTCCCTGGTGCCCCAATCCATTTGGAATGGCGATCCTTTTACCGCAACCATGTTCGATTCCGCCCCCTCGATCCAATTAAGCTCCCTCGCCAATGGCACTTATTCTGTGGAAGTGTTAGGAAAAAACTCGGCCGGCGTCTGGCAGGCCACGCCAACTCTTTCTCGAGCCTGGACGGTGCAGGGCGGCCTCGATGCGGATACTGACGGGATGCGCGACGATTGGGAAACGACGCACGGGTTTGAGCCACTTCAGCCAACCGACGCCCAGGAAGACGCCGACGGTGACGCGACAAACAATCGCGATGAATTCGTTCAGGGAACTGATCCACTGAACTCGAACAGCGTGCTGCGCCTCACCCCGGCCCGGCTGGCTGATGGCCGCGTCGCCCTTTCCTTTGACGGCGTGGGAGCACACTCGTATGTCATCGAGGCCTCAGAGACGCTCGCCGCCGATTCCCGGCAGACGGTGATGACGTTTCCCCTGCTGGCCCGAAACGGTCCGCAAACCGCAGAGGATCCCGCAGCGGCCTCCCTGGCGCGCCGCTTTTACAGGCTGGCCACCCTGCGCCTTGACCTGCTGACGTGTCGCATGGGCGGCGGCCTCAACCCGTATCCGCTTACGGTACTCGAACGCCCACGCGATAGAACATTCTCGCTGCGCTGCCGGGCTCGGTCAACGTGATGACGCTGCCATTGCCTGGGACATCGATCTGGCCGGGTACTGGAGTCCAGGCGGCGCCGGGAGGAGCGAGATCGCTGGAATAATAGAGCGTGTAGCGACGATTCGCCGAGGTGGGCAGACGGACATTGGTTGGCGGACCAAGGTCAAAGGAATCGAGGCGCAAAAACGACAACGGATTGTTAGGATCAGTATCCGCGAGCCACTCGTCGAGCGTGGTGTAGGCGTCCCTGTCCGGGTTGCCACTCGCAATCGATGGGTCGACCGGGCTCAGCCCATGGCCTTGCAGCCAGCCGTCGGGAATGCCGTCCCCGTTGGAATCAGCGGTCGCCAGAAGAAATTCGTAAGCGCCGATATCGAATCGCGCCGTGCCATCGCCATTTCCGTCCAGCGGCCGGGCGGTGCCATCCAGGTCGGAATTCACCACCGCCGCGGGGTTGGTCGTGACGGTCGCAGGATTAATTCCGGCGTCAATACACGGCGAAGCGGCCTGCAAATGTCGGTTGGTGGCGCTGACAAAGAGGGGATCGGCATTGATGTTGCCCGCGCCCCAGGTCAGCGTCGAATTGGTCGAGACCACAGCGCTGGCCTGGCCCCCTTCGATATTGCAATGGATGACCGTGACATGAGACCCGCGGTCCTCTGGATGGGGAGAGTCGGTCAGCGTCAGCGATTCCGGGCAATCCCAGATAATGCAATTGATCAGAGTTGCCTTGCCGCTGCCTGGCGTGAGGCAATACGGCGGGGTCCACCGTGAAGTATGATCAAAAAGCCGGACGCCGCGCCCGCAGTTGACGATGGTGTTGTTGATCAGCAAGGCGTCGCACTGGTTTTGCACTGAAATTCCACCGGCGGCGCAGTTGTACACGAGATTGTTCATCACCACCGGGAAGCCGGCGTCTCGCAGTACAATTCCGTGGTCGTCGCTGCCAAAGACAACGTTGCCGATGATGATGGCCGAGCAACGGGTCGGATTAATCATGTCGTCGTGCGCGGGATTTTCGAACAAATTGTAGAGAATCATCGGCGGCGGCGTGCTCTCGCCGTACATGTCGATGTCATCATTGTCCCCGTGATGATCGGTGAAATAGCAATTCTCGACCACGATGGATGAAAAGCGGGTGTGGATTCCCTGGCCGATGGAGAGAAATCGGCAGCCCACAAAATGGGCCGAGGCCGCGCCGGGAGTTACGGGATCATCCGAAATAATGGCGATGGCGTCGCCTTCGCGAGTCCCGGTACTGTCAGGCAAATTCTGGAATATGCATGTTTCAAAATCGACGTGACTGCCAATGGCGACGATTGCTTCGTGATAATTTCGGGCCGGCGGCGTGGTGGAGGAGTTGCAATCGGTGTCGTAGTAATCGAGGTGGGTTCCTTCACAGTTGGCATACTCGAAAAGGCAATGTCGGAGCCGGCTGCTCGCTGCGTTGGTGAACTTGATCTGTTTCCAGCGAACACCGGCCAGCTCACGGGTAAATCGGATCTGCTGGCTTTGGCTGCCATCCGCCAGCAATTGCCCGTTGATCTGCAAGGCGGCCGCCGATTTCATCAAAACCGAAGTGCCCGGTGAAATCGTCAGGACCACTCCTGGCACCACCGTGACCGTTCCTTGCACAATGACTGTGCCCGACCACGTCGTGTCCTCCGTGATGCTGCCAGTCACTGTTGTCTGGGCCGAAACGGCCGCAGCCAGAACGCCCCACAGTCCGGTCAGACACATCATCAAGCAGCGGGATCGATTCACAATCATCGCCCAACTTAGCGGCGATCAAGCCTTGGCTCCACGAAAATCAGAGTGTGCGGACCTAAACCCATTTAAGGCGAAGAGGACTGTCCCGGAGGGACCACGGAAGATTAAGCCGGTGGTGAAGCGGCCGAAAGGAGCGGAAACCACCGGATAATCGTTCCATAACGGAAGGCGCCCGGCAGGGGCGCAGGAAAGGCGGCGCGATGGGTCATCGCGCCCTACCTTTTCGCGCCAAGGGGGCGCGCGGGTAGGGACGGCCTGACCACAGGCGTCCGCCTAAAGATGGCGGCGCGATGGGTCATCGCGCCCTACCCAATCCCGCGAAGGGGACTGTCCCGGAGGGACCACGGAGATTAGCCAGTGGTGAAGCGACCGAAAGGAGCGGAAACCACCGGATAATCGTTCCATAACGAGGCGCCCCGGCAGGGGCGCAGGAAAGGTGCGACCGCATTTCCGCGGCCCCATCCCGGGGCGGAACATTTATTGGCGCGCCTATGAAATTTGTGCCGCTGGGCCGCGTTAGTTCTGTTTGCGAACAGCGTCGGCTTTGTTTTCGAGGGCGTCCGCCTTGTTCTCACCATCCTTGCGAACCGCGCGGGCCGCATCATCCGCGGGCGTCGCCGGGTTAAGTTTGTCCGTGCCCTGTTTGGTGCTTTCGATGGCGTCGGCTTTGCGTTCGCTATCTTTGCGGACGGCTTCGGCTCGATTTTCCAGCGTGTCTGCCGTGTTTTCGGCGGCGCGTTCCTGCCGGTTTTTCTCGGGCGAGTCACAGGCGGCCAATGTGGCAGCAAGGCAAATTACAAGGGCGTAGGTTGTTTTCATGATTCTCTGTTTCCGTCACTTACGACGGTTGCATGGTTTCGGACGCGCAGCGAGCTGATTCAGCCACGGCTCAAACCTCCATATTTAGGAGGAGCGGACAGAGAGGGATTCGAACCCTCGATACGAATGGGCGTATCGAGATCGGTTGACTACCTGAGCATTACAAACCTCAAAAACCTGTTTGACCTTTCTGACGAGAAATATGTTCCTTCGCCTTTACGAACTTCTGGGAGGGCATCGTTGCCCTACCGCCGCCACCCGACCCGCCGTTCGACATCGAAACCATGGAGCCGGTCGGCGTGCCGCCGCAATGGAACTGGACCGAAGAGCGCGTTCCACCTCCATCCGATGG
>JBPCQC010000123.1:0-17703 GCA_050998515.1 Verrucomicrobiales bacterium | reverse complement strand
ATCCACGCAGCCCTCACTACCGACGCTGGAGCTCCCGATTTTATGCCGCCGTCCCGCTTGACTGAAGCGAGGACGGACGCGCCATGTCACCGCAAAACCACCCACAAATTCTGCGGAGGAACCGATTAGTTAATAGGACAGAAGACGGACCCGGAGATTTTGTGTGCGACCGAACTAACCAAACACCCCCGACTAAGGTCACCAGTGAAATAGTGATGCTAATCTTATTCACAGAATGCCGTCCATGGTGTGATTGGGGGCCGGACATTTCCAAAAATACCTTGCCAATCGCTCGGGTCAATTTGCTCGCTGACTTGGTCGCCGCCTCACGGCGCCCGCACCCCTTCGGGCTTTTTGTTCTTCGCCATCACCTCGGGGATTCTGCGAGGCAGCTCGGTTGGTATTCCAGCGTTAAACGTTAGGCTATTTGAGGCGGCTCACAAGTCGTTCTGAACGGCCGGCAACGGGCAGCGAGATTCTGCATGCTCCAAGGAACCGCTTGTTCCTCTGGTGCGTTCTTCCTTTGAAGGTTACTCCGTTTTTCTCGATGTCCATGCAACTGCCGCTCAATCCGAAACATTGGAAACAGTACCGCGATATTGCGCTGCTGCTGGCGAGACATGGGCGGTCAGACCTGGTGAAAACGGCGGGCCTTGAAGAGGTTCTGCGTGAGGAGAAAAAAACCGGTGAGGGCGACCTGCCCGCGGAGGCGAAGAGTCTGGCCCAGGACCTCGAAAAGATGGGGCCGACGTTTATCAAACTCGGCCAATTGCTTTCCACGCGCGCGGACCTGCTGCCGATGGCTTACCTCGAGGCTTTGGCACGTCTGCAGGACAAAGTTGAGCCATTCGAGTTTGAGCGGGTCGAGGAAATTCTCACCGCGGAGCTGGGAGTACGTTTGTCCAAAGCCTTCAGTGAGTTCGATTCCTCGCCGTTGGCTGCCGCCTCCCTGGGCCAGGTCCACCGTGCCCTGATGCGCGATGGCCGTGAAGTTGTGGTCAAAGTTCAGCGTCCCGATATTCGCGAAAAAATTGTGGGCGACCTCGATGCCCTGATGGAAGTCGCCGAGTTTCTTGATCGCAACACCGAAACTGGGCGCAAGTACGAATTCACATCGACGATCGAGGAGTTGCGCCGGAGCCTGCTCAATGAACTCGATTACCGCGAAGAGGCGCGGAATCTTTCGCGGCTGGCGGAGAATCTGAAGGAATTCGACCGGATCGTGGTTCCGCGACCGATTGACGATTATACCACGGCGCGCGTGCTGACCATGGAGCACATCAAAGGCAAAAAGATCACCGCCATTACGCCGCTCCGCTACATCGAGATCGACGGCTACACCCTGGCAGATCAATTGTTTGGCGCCTACCTGAAACAAATTCTCGTCGACGGATTCTTTCATGCCGATCCTCATCCGGGAAATGTTTTTCTGACCCAGGATGATCACATTGCCTTGCTTGATCTCGGCATGGTGGGGCGCGTCACGCCGGAGTTGCAGGAGCGCTTGTTGCAACTGATTCTGGCCGTGGCCGAAGGGCGTGCGGACGCCGCGGCCCGCATTGCCTTGCAAATCGGCGATCCGAAGGAGGACTTCGACGAAAGGCGCTTTACCCGCCAGGTGGCGGACCTGGTGGGCCGGCATCAGAATGCCCGGATCACCGAGATGAACGTGGGGCGCATCATTCTCGAGATCAAAAAAAGCGCCGGCGAAAGCCGCATCAGTGTGCCCGGCGAGCTGACGCTGATCGGCAAGGCGTTGCTCAACCTGGATCAAATCGGCAACACCCTGGCGCCCGAGTTTGATCCCAATGAATCGATTCGCCGTTATGCCTCGAGCATGACACAGCAGCGCTTGAAGGCGTCGCTGTCGCCCGGCAACCTTTTCAGCGGGGTGCTCGAGCTTAAAGAAGGACTCGAGCAGTTGCCCCGACGCATCAGTACCATTCTCGAGCGCCTCGCCAAAAATGAGGTCGAGATCAAGGTTGATGCCATTGATGAACAGCGGCTGCTCGAAGGTTTTCAAAAGATCGCCAATCGCATCACCGCGGGACTGATTTTGGCCGCGCTCATCGTGGGCGCCGCCATGCTCATGGACATCCCAACCCACTTCACGCTCTTCGGTTACCCTGGGCTGGCGATGATCTTTTTTCTGCTCGCCGCCGGCGGCGGGTTTTTTCTGGTGGTCGACATCTTGTGGACCGATCGCAAAAACCGAAGAAACAGGAAGTGACTCGGCGCGAGGCCCCGCTCACGGGCTGCTGCGAGCTGCGTTTTGCCCGGTACTCGGCTTGGGGCGGGTCTGCACCGCTACACGTCGAGATTTTTTACGTTCAGGGCGTTCTCTTCGATAAACTGCCGGCGGGGTTCGACGATGTCGCCCATGAGGATGGTGAAGATTTGGTCAGCTTCGACCATGTTCTCTTCGTTCATCTTGACCTGCAGAAGTCGGCGCTTGGCCGGATCCATGGTGGTCTCAAAAAGCTGAGCGGCGTTCATTTCGCCCAGGCCCTTGAAGCGTTTGATCTCGACACCATTGCGGCCGATTTCGAGGACTTTTTCCAGGATTTCCGGGACGCTGAAAAGGGGATGCACCTGCTTGCCTTCGATCAGTTCGAAGAGCGGCGCGTCCTGCGCGCTGAAATGATCGATGTGCAAACCGGCGTCGTGCAAGCGGGTCAACAATTTGGCCAGTGATTTTGACTCGTGGATCTCGATGAGACGCGCCCGCCTCGAGGGTCCCCTGGCCGCCGGCACCGCTGCTTCAGACGCTTCGGGCGGCGCCGCGGAGGAGCGGGCGCCATTGCCGTCGAGCACACTGAGGTCCGGGTTCTTCTGATAAAAGTCACGCAACGCCTTTTCATCCAGGAGATAAAGGATTCTCTCTTCATTTCCCTCGCGGATCTTCAGCATGTATTCCGGAAGTTCGCCGCTATTCCCGTCGCGCGCTGACAAATAGTCCTCGAAGTCACCGCCGTTGCGCCGGATGACTTCTCCAAAGCGCTGGAGGCGGCTGAGCAGCTCGAGGATCGTCTCGAGTTCCTCCGAACCGATCATTCGATCGTCACCGACGCTGCGCAGCTTCACTTCGTCTGCCGCCAGCTCGATCAGAATCTTATTCAAAGCGTCATCATCCTGAACGTATTCCACACGCTTTTTACGTGCCACCTGGTAGAGCGGAGGCTGCGCAATGTAAACGTAACCGGCTTTGACCAGGTCCAGCATCTGCCGGCAAAAAAACGTAAGCAACAAAGTCCGGATGTGCGAACCGTCGACGTCCGCGTCAGTCATGATGATGATCTTGTGATAACGGGCGCGGCTAAGATCAAAACTCCCTTCCCCTTCCCCGCCGCCGATGCCGGTTCCGATGGCGGTGATCATGGTCTGGATTTCCTTGTTGCCCAAAACGCGGTCAAGCCGCGCCTTTTCGACGTTGATAAGCTTACCGCGAATGGGGAGGATCGCCTGCGTCCGGCGGTCGCGGCCCTGTTTGGCGGAGCCTCCGGCGGAATCTCCCTCGACGATGTAAAGTTCCGTGGCGGCGGGATCTCGTTCGGAACAGTCGGCGAGCTTGCCCGGCAACCCCCCGCCATACATGGCGCTTTTACGCACCGTTTCGCGCGCCTTGCGGGCCGCTTCGCGGGCGCGGGAAGCGGTCAAACACCGGTCAACGACCTTGCGCGCCACCGCCGGATTTTCCTCGAAAAACGTGCTGAGCCCTTCATAGGTGATTGATCCCACAACCGGCTCGATTTCCGTGTTGACCAGCTTGACCTTGGTCTGCGATTCAAAGCGCGGATTCGGCAGCTTCACACTCGCCACGCAGATGATGCCTTCGCGGCAGTCCTCGCCGGTGAGAGCCGCATCCTTTTCCTTCACCAGTTTGTTGTTCTTCGCGTATTGATTGATGGCCCGCGTAAGCGCCCCTTTGAAACCGGTCGAGTGGGTGCCGCCATCCGGATTGGGAATGTTGTTGGCATAGCACAGCAGCTGCTCCTGATAGCTGTCATTGTACTGCAGGACGATGTCGACGTAGACATCGTCCTCGGTCGGACGGCCATCCACCTCGATGGTGACCGGGCGGCGGCCACGCAGGACAATCGGCTCGGCGTGGAGAACCTCTTTGTTTTCGCCGAGCTGGCGCACGAATTCAACAATGCCTTCACGGTAGAAAAAGGTTTCCTCCCGCGGTTTCTCTTCACGGTCATCAGTCAGAGTTATCGTCAGACCGGGATTCAAGAACGCAAGTTCGCGCAGTCGTTTGGCCAGAATCTCGAATTTAAACTCCGTCGTAATGGTGAAGATCGTTGCGTCGGGAAAAAACGTGATGAGCGTGCCGGTTTCGCGCGTGTCTTCGAGTTTGCCCACCACCGTGAGCGGCTCGACGGTTTCACCGCGCTCGAACGAAATGGCATAGATTTTTCCGTCGCGGCGGACCTCGGCTTTAAACCAATCCGAAAGGGCATTTACGCACTTCGCCCCCACGCCGTGCAGGCCCCCGGAATATTTGTAGGCTCCCTGACCGAACTTCCCGCCGGCGTGCAGGTTCGTCAGCACCAATTCGACCGCGGGCACGCCCCATTTGGGATGCACATCCACGGGAATGCCGCGTCCGTCGTCCTTCAGAGAAACCGAGCCGTCCAGATGAATGATGACGGCGATATTTTTGCAATAGCCGGCCAGGTGTTCGTCGATTGAATTATCGAGCACCTCGAAAACGCAGTGGTGCAACCCGCGCTCGTCGGGGTCTCCAATGTACATGCCAGGCCGTTTCCGAACGGCCTCGAGACCTTCCAGTTTGTCGATCTGTGCCGCCCCGTAATCTTGCGAGGTTGAGACTGTGGGATGAAGATTTCCCGGCTGTTCCGGGACCGGATTTTCCTGGGTCATGAGCGCTCTTCCAAAAGCCGAATGCTAATCGCCTCAACTTGGCGAGCGGTGGGCTTCATGCAAAGAAAAACGTGGCGCGCATGGGAGCCACGATTGCAGCTTTTGATGGCAGCGACAGCCTTAGCTGGGCCGGCGGTGGATCGCTCCTTTGGCAGCTGCGCGGCAACTGGGGTCGGAGTGACCCGGATGGCGCTAAGACAACGGCCGTTTGAGATGGGTTTGCAATCTGCGTAAGCCGGAGGCTTGATGGAAATTAGCCGGTGGCGAAAGCCGCCGGTTTTTCATTGCCAATTCGCATCTGCCCCGGCTGGGCAGCGGAAGTCGTTCACCACAAATATCGCTCATCGTATTCCACCCCGCCGCGTTGCAGAAGCTCGAGGTATGGCGCCACCGGCTAATTTCCATCAAGCCTCCGGCTTGCTCAAATGGCTCAATTGACGGTGTCACGCGCGAATACCTCGCGGCCTCCGAGGAATGTCCTGAGCACCTTGATCTTTGGGATATCGTCAACCGGGCATTTCAAAATGTCGGTGTCGATCACGATGAAGTCAGCCAGCTTGCCTGGCTCGAGCGAGCCGATTTCTTTTTCCACGAACAGGAGGTGTGCATTGTTGGCGGTGTAAAAGCGCAACGCCTGCTCGCGGGTCAGTGCTTCCTCGAGGTGGACCGGGGCTTCGAGGCCTCGGGCGCGGCGCGAGATGGCGATCCAGATTCCGAGAAATGGGTTGTATTGGTTGACGGCGCGCTCCGCGCCGATCTTTTGCATGTGATCGGAACCGCCGCCCACAACAGCGCCCGCCGCAAACAAACTGCGCAACGGCTGGAAATAGCGCAGCCGGTCGCGGCCGAATTGCGCTTCGAGGGTATGCGCGTCCAGATGCAGCCAGATCGGTTGGATGTCCGCGACAGCCCCGAGTTGCGCCAGTTCATCGATGGCGCCGGCACTCATAAAGTTGCAGTGGGTGATGCACGGACGGGTGGCGCGAAACTGCCGGGGCATCTCGCGGCTCAGTTCGCGATAAACATCGAGCAGCAGATGCACCGCGCCATCACCCACCGAATGCGCGGTAAACTGCAGCCCGCTCTCCATCGCGGTGCGGACCATTGGCACGAGCCGCTCCCGCGGAATCTGCAACACTCCACGATACATTGGATCGGTGATGCCGTAGATTTTGCTCACTCCCCACGGTTCGCGCATATAGGCACTGCCGGTGAGCATCCCTCCGTCCAGAAATGTTTTAATTCCGATGAGCCGCAACATCGCAGAGTCCGCAGTGTTGCCTTTGCGCAGCGAATGGCCCGCGACGGATCGAATCCGTTCCTGGATCGTCTCGATCGGCCCCAGGTTCGCAATGCTGGCGGAGACGAACAGCCGGACGCTCAATTCGCCGCTATCGCGCATTTTTGCATACCGCGCGATGGCGTCCGGCTCGGCGTTGCGGTCTGCAATCGCGGTGATGCCGCGAGCATTGTAATCCTTGAAAAGCTCGATTGTTCGCCGGAGATGGTCCTCTTCGGTCGGCTTTTTGCTTTCCTTTCGCGGAACGACTTTCACATAGCGTGTGCAGCCGCGCAGAATGCCCGTCAGTTCGCCGTTCGACGCGTCCTTTTCCACGTAACCTGGACCGCCGTCGGCGACACGAAAATCTCGGTCGATCCCGCTGAGACGCAAGGCCGCGCTGTTGAGCGAAGCATCCGGTCCGGTCGCGAACAATACCGGGTTGTTCGGAGCGGCTGCGTCCAGTTCCGCACGCGTAGGATAGCGCTGCTCTCGCAGCCGCGTAATGAACACCTGCCTGATCTCAATCCATTCTCCTTCCGGCAGCACCTCGGCCCGCGACCTGACATAGGCCAGGACATCGTCAATCGACTCCATGGTCGGAATCGGATGGTCGAATTCGGTCATGGCGGCACCCGGATGCACATGGGAATCAATCAATCCCGGCAGCACGGTTTTTCCGCCAAGGTCGACCAGCCTCGTTTGCGCCTCCTTGCCCGCGAGAATTTCGGCGTCGGTTCCCAGGCCGGCGATACGGCCCTCCTTTATTCTCATTGCCTGATGCGACGAAAAGCTGGCATCGGTCGTAATGATTCTGGCGCCATGGAAGATCACGTCAGGTCTCACAATCTGGACTTTGCCGGCCGCCTGAGAGAACGCTCGCGGACAAGCCGAAAGCAGCAGAAAAAAAAGCAAAGTTGGAATTTTCATTCGAGTCTTTTCTGGTTCGAGGCTGGTGCCGGGGCTGTGCTAAAAGTCAGGAGGCCGATTTGACATTGTTTGTGGGGGCTCCGATACTCACTCCGTGCTGAAGCAAATCATTGGTCAACGTCCGACGCCACCGCCCTCCCCCGAGGCGAGGCCTTCTTCCGTCGTTCCACAACCCGGGGCACCGACGAGTGAGTCTCCTTCCGCTCCCTCCACCGCTCAACAGGTAAAATCTCCGATAAAACCACCACCGCCGGGTTCTGCGATCAAATCGACCATGAGTTCCAATAAAAATATCCTGAGCAGCGACGTTGAAATCAAAGGCTCGCTGAAGTTTTCCAATGACCTCATCATCGACGGCCGAATTGAAGGCGAGGTCACCTCTGATGGCAATTTGACCATCGGCGAGAACGCTCTCGTCAGTGGTGAAATCAAGACGAAGTCTGTCGTCATTTTCGGAAAGGTGCTGGGAAACATTACGGTCAGTGACCGGTGCGAACTGAAATCGAACGCCACGCTCGAGGGCGATATCATCGCGGGCACACTGGCCATCGAAGAGGGCGCCACTTTCATGGGCAAATCGTCGGTCGGGGCCGGTGCCCGTGCCGCCACAGCGCCGGCGAAACCCGCGCCTCCCCCTCAAGGCGGCGGCGGACAAGGCGGCGTCGGACCGAAACTCGGCGGTCAATCTTCGATAGGCTGATGCTAATTGGGGCATTGACGGCTCATCGATCCGCATCAGCGGCGACCCCACGCTGAACCTCGAGGCGCCAGCGGTCTCACGACGGCCAGCACAGGCTGTCGGACTTTGGCATTTGTGACGCAGGCAACTTGCCTGTGCGTACCCCGGCCATCCTGGCCGGCCGCCCGGTTTCCGGCAGGATGCCTGAAGTACGTGCAGGCGTGACGCCGGGCGTGACGCCTGCATCACCTCACAATGCGATGCGATCCGCACAAGTTCGACACGCTCGTCCCGCCGATGCCACCATCAGGGTGATTGCCTGCCTTGAGAGTGGCGATTATTCTGGCCGATGAAAACGCTTTCCGCGGTACTGCGTGAGCGCGGCCTTCCTCGGCCTTATGAGCAAAGTGGGCCGCTCGGGGTCGAGGAACTCGAACTGGATCCGCCGGGGCCGGGCGAGATGTTGGTGAAGGTCGCCGCGGCGGGTTTATGTCATTCGGATTTGTCAGTCATTAATGGCACGCGGCTGTGGCCTCTTCCCATGGTCATTGGCCATGAAGCCTGCGGCCATGTCTGTGAAGTGGGGGAAGGCGTGAGCGACCTGCGTGCTGGCGATTCGGTGGTCTTCTCATTCCTTCCGACTTGCGGCCATTGCCCAATGTGCGCCGCTGGCCGGGCGTCGTTGTGCGAACCGGGCGTCGCCGCCAATCGCGCCGGGACGCTGCTGAGTGGAGCGGTGCGTTTCCATGCCGATGGCAGTCAGGTCCACCATCACTCCGGTGTCGCGGGCTATTCGCAATTCACGGTGGTGGCGCGCGAGTCGGCAGTGAAAATTGAACCCGACATCCCGATGGAAACCGCCGTACTGTTCGGGTGCGCGATCATGACCGGGGTGGGCGCAGTGGTGAACACCGCGCAGGTGGCTCCCGGCACTTCTGTCGCCGTCTTCGGGCTCGGAGGCGTGGGCTTAAGCGCGATCATGGGCGCAAGAGCTGTTGCAGCCCATCCCATCATCGCTGTGGATCGGCTCGACTCGAAACTTGATCTCGCCAGGCAATGCGGTGCCACGCATTCGATCAACGCCAGCGACACCGAACCAGTCGCGGCAGTTCGCGAGCTCACCCGCGGCGGCGTAGAAACAGCATTCGAGGCGGTCGGGCACGAGAATGTCATCGCTCAAGCCTTTGCTGCCACCCGGCGCGGCGGCCGCACTGTCGCCATCGGCCTCACCCACCCTGATCGCAAGCTTGCCATCCCAGCGCTCACTCTGACTGCCGAGGAGCGCGTGCTCATGGGCAGCTACATGGGCTCGTGCGTGCCGCAACGCGACATCCCCCGCTTCATCTCAATGTATCGCGCCGGTTTACTGCCCGTCGATCTGCTGCGCTCACGCATTATCGCGCTCGATGACGTGAATGCCGCCTTCGATTTGCTCGATCGCGGCGAGGTCGCGCGGCAGGTGATCCGGTTTTGAGGGGGGAAAGTGCGCGGGTGAATGTTGCCTCTGGTGAATTCAGCGCTGGCGGGGTTCAACGCGGCTCGCGGATACGCTCGCCCTCCCGTGTCCAAACGGGGCGCAACCTTGGGAGGGCGAGTCCTACTGGCGAGCCGCCGTGAATGTTGCCGACATGAATTCAGCGCTGGCAGAGTTCAGCGCGGCTCGCGGATACGCTCGCCCTCCCGTGGCGTCCAATGCCGCTGCCTGCGGCTCGTCACTCGACGAATGCGGCGTCGCGGTGCGTTGGGGTGGGACGGCCCGGCCGAAAATGCTCGATGTGGTCGACGCGGGTTTTGAGAGTTGGAAACTCGATCTCGATCTCGGCCAGCGCTTCACGAACGATTGTGGCGAGGGTATCCGGGGCGTTTTCGGCGCGCAGATTGATGATCATTTGTCCGCCGGCCGAAGGCTCGTCGAGCTTGAGTGACAACTCGGGGACGAAATCATTGCGAACGAGACTCACCGCGGCGATTTCGCCGGCGAGCGCTTCATCCGGGCTGTAGGTCATCTTAAGATGTGCGACCTCGGCGTGCTGAGCTTCGAGCCGCATTTGAATCGCGAGCGCCAGCGCCGCCAGCACATCGTGGGCCTCAAATTCTTCACTGGCGGAAAGGTGCACCGTGCCGTTGAACCAGCCGAGCAGGGCCTCGCCGTCTGCATAAACGTCGTAGTCCACTTCCATGGCTCCCGCTCCCGTTTGTTCGCCGCTCTCGAGCTTCCCGAACCATTCATCCAAATGGGTACCCAATCGCGAGGAGACGGCCACAATCCGGGCTCGCGGAAATTTTTCCTGCAAGGTGGTGCGAAGGGTTTCAACCTGGGCCGCAACGATCAGATCGGCCTTGTTGATGACGATGATGTCCGCCTCTTCGAGCTGCTTTTTATAAATATAGAGTACCTTTTCCGAAAAGGTGCCGCCCTCCTCGAGGCCAAACACCCGAGCGGCTCGGATCGGGTCGACCAGCACACTGACCGGAGCGATCGAGAATTGATCGCCGTACATCCGGCGCAAGGGATAGGTCACGGTGGCCACGAGGTCAGTGCAACTGCCCACCGGCTCGGCGATAAATACATCCGGCTGGGTATCGGCGGTCAGGCGGTCGGCCGCTTCGACCAATGAATTGAAGCGGCAGCAAAAGCAGCCGCCAGGGATTTCCTCGGTCGCAAACCCCTGCGCGCGCAACATCCGGGTATCAACCAGCTCGCGGCCCTGGTCGTTGGTTATCAAGCCAACCTTCAAGCCTCTATCAACCAGGTGCCGGGCCAAACGCCCGACCGCGGTCGTCTTTCCAGCCCCAAGAAAGCCGCCAATCATGATGTAGCGTGCCTTTTTCACTGCCTGTGGCTCCATGGTTTTCCCTGGCATGTGGATGTTGAATAGCAACTCTGGCCTGGGCTCAGTCCAACGCGAGCGCAATTCCTTAGCTGGTGCAAGTGCCGCTTTCCGGGCCGCTTCAGGCCACCCGACACCAACCCTGTTCGTTCTTGAAAAACTGTTGAAACCCCAGCCCTATAGCGCAACGTCCAAGCCAAGCCGACGCCTCTGGCAGCACCGACCGTGACCTCCTACCGTCACCAAGTACTGGCGGAATGACGAACTCGCCGAGACTCGCCAAGTTTTCAGTTTGTAAGCCTGCTTCGCATAAAGGCGTTGATCTTCCTGAGAAGCGAAGAACGATAGACGCTCTATTCGCCGATGAATGCCGAAATTGCTGTGAAGGAACGCTACGCTGCCGGAGCGCAGAAGCCGGATGCGGATCTTTGCTGTCCGGTGCAGTATGATCTTGCTCTTCTTGAAGCTATCCCGCGAGAAGTTCTCGACCGAGATTACGGCTGTGGCGATCCGAGCCGCTATTTGCGTGCCGGCGAAACGGTCCTCGACCTCGGGAGCGGGACGGGAAAGATCTGTTTTATCGCCGCGCAAGTCGTTGGCTCGCAAGGGCGCGTCATCGGCGTCGATATGACCGATGAAATGCTCGAGGTGGCCCGCCGAAACGCCCCGCTGGTTGCTGAGCGGATCGGGTTCGCGAACGTCGAGTTCCGCAAAGCCCGCATCCAGGACCTGGCCCTCGATCTCGATCGGCTCGACCGTGAGTTGCGCGCCCAACCCATCGATGGCGCCGATGCTTGTTTGAAAGCGAGCCAGGTGGCTGACGAGCTTCGTCTCAAGCATCCGTTGGTGGCGGATAACTCAGTGGATGTGGTGGTTTCCAACTGCGTGCTCAACCTGGTCGAGTCCAAAGCCAAGCACAGGCTTTTCGAGGAAATCTTTCGCGTATTGCGCCCCGGTGGCCGCGCGGTCATATCGGATATTGTGAGCGACCAGGAAGTCCCCGCACAAATTCAAGCCGATCCCGAACTATGGAGCGGCTGCGTCGCGGGCGCGCTGGCTGAAACGGCCTTCATCCGCGCCTTCAAGACGGCGGGGTTTTCCGGCGTCCAGGTTCTTCAACGGGACGCCCGTCCGTGGCGCACCGTGGAAGGAATCGAGTTCCGATCCCTGACGGTCGAGGCCTGCAAGGGCGAGAAAGGTGGCCCGCCGACCGACATGCCGTTGCCTGAGATGAGGATTGTTGGTAGCTCGTCATGCTGCGGAAGCGGCTCGTGCTGCTGAGCGGCGCCCTCGCCGAGGGCGTTCACCATTCAACCGGCGAGGGCGCCGGTTGGAGCACGCGAGGGCGAATGCGCTCCCCAAAACCACGTTCACCATCCAACCGGCGTGGGCGCCAGTTGGGACACGCGAGGGCGCGTGCGCCCCCCATTTTAGGCCAAATGCGCCGGACCAATTGAACGGGACGGTCTCGCCTTTCGGCGGTCCTCAGCGGCGGCCGCGAACTCCGGCCCACACACCGAGGTTTTTCTGCTGCGCCTGTCGCTGCAGGTATTGCAGACGTTCCACGAACTCTGGACCGCTGGTTCCATCCGGCAGTTTTTTCAAAGGCGGCTCACTAATGATAGCGTATCCCCTTTCCACGAGCATTTCCTGCAAGAGGCGCCTCTCCGCGTTCTCGTCCTGGACCAGCACAAATGCGTAGTAGTGATGGGTCTCCGGGCGCTTTTCCCATTTGGTAAACACGAGAAACGGTTGCTCCGCGAGCACCTGGTGTGTGAACGCTCGCGCATCCTCGCCGAAGTGCGCAAGTGCCTTGTCCCATTTGTCCTCGCTGATCTGCGAGGCGATGCCAAAATAGCGGGCTTGTTCGGTCACCTGCTCAGCCTTTGCGGCGGTCACCTCTGGCGCATTCGCGTAATAAAGTTGAAAAACATAAATGTCATCGCCGCGTTTGACGTGAAAGTGGTGCGCCGCGTCGGTCTTGTTCGCAGCCAGCGAGCACGCGGTCAAGACATCCCATTCCGCGACGGGCGGAGGATGCAACGGATTCCCTGAAGGCTCCGGGCTGGATTGAGTAGGAGTTCCACCCTCCGCAGCGACGCCCGCAGCTTCTTGCACCGTAGAATTCGGCGCCCCCCGATGGACCGCGCCCACCACACCCAATGCGAGCATGATCCCAATCGTTATCAACAGGCTCAGCCCGGTACGTGGCGTGTCCATGACAGGGCATTTTGCCTAAATTTTCGAAGAATTCAATATTTTTAATAAAAATTAAGCAATTCCCGGGGGCCTCGCGTTCGAGTAAGTCTCTTCAAACTTTCAAAAGGCCGCAGGCTTCAGCGATCCCGGGGGCGGGGCGGCCGAATTCGCTGGCGGTCACTCGGGCCAGAGCGGTGAGCTGGCGCCAGCGGAACGCCGGGCGGGTGGCCACGAATTCCTCGCTGACCGTGCGGTAATATTTTTCCGCGTGCAGCGCGCCGTCCTCACTGACCGCATAGCGAAGCAACAAGTTGAAAGCGCCTCGGGCTTCATGCCCCAAGGCACCGTAGCGGGAGATGAGCGCCGCCGCGCGGGCCTGCAGATTCCCACGGATCGCTTCTTCAGCTTCCTTCAATAACTGGCCTGGATCCGTCGTCTTTATCGACTCGATATGCTGGCGAAGCGGAAGCGGCTCCCATTGCGCGAAGTCGCCTCCTCGGTCGGTGCGATCCCGAGCGACTTGATACGCTCCGATGATCAGACAGGCGAAGGTGTTTCGCGGGTTGCCCACGCGGGCCAGGTTGCGCCAGGCATTGGCGGCATCGCTGGCGTGGACTCCGATGGAATCTCCGTGGACGCTGCCAGGCGGCTTGCCGTTGCTTTCATCGCGCGGTCTGCGGCCCTGGTCGCGCAGCACGAGTTGATTCGCGGTCAGAGCAATGGCTTCACCGATGGCGGCGGGGGCGATTCCCTCCGCCAGAGCGGCCGCGGCGGCATTGGCGGCTTCTTGGGGAGTCGAGGTGAAAAAGGTGTTCACCATTTTTTCGATCCACGCGTCTTCGACTTCACGCGTGCCGGGCTGGCGATCCACCAGGTGATGTTCCTCCAAAACCCTCGGCAACAACGTGCGAGGTTCGTCATGGGGAGAGCGCGCGGCCCAATCCTCACCCTGAACACAATAGTGGACCGACTGTCGAAGTAGCGTCAACGCTTGGTCCCGACCTACCACATCAAGCAGATCCCAGGCGCGATAAGGCAGAACAACACGATGAACTTCCGGGTTTTCCTGGACGATGTGCAGCAGTTCGTTGAATGCTTCATCGAGCGACTGAGCGGCGATCCCGGCAAAGATCTGTTCGGAAGCCGCCATATCTTTGCGATGGACGCCATCCCGGAAGCTCGGCGTCGTGCCCCGAGCCTCGCTCTGGCCGGCTGGAGCCAGGGCGCGCAAAATCTCATTGGTGCGGCCCCCGCGTTCCTGAATCCGGTTGGTGTTCCGATAAAGCACCTTCATGACCGGGAGGGCGCGGTGAGTTTCCGGCAGCTCCTGTGACATACGAAAGGCCGGCGACAGCGCCATCATGGTGTGAAACCCAACGTAATCCTCGCCCCCAAAGGTGCGCGCGTTTGCCAACGCTGCGGCCCCTACGAGTTTGCGCAGATCAGTGCCAGCATTGATCTTTTCGACCAGAGCAGGCATCAGGCGGTTAACCGGGGTTTCCTGCATGAACACGACCAGCGGTTCGAGATCGCCGAAGTTGAGAGCGGCGGGTGCGTCGGCGGCGCGAGCTATTCCCAATCCAAATTCGGACGCCACTTCCGTTCCGACCGTTGCCACCAGCATCCCCTTCCCTACCTCGGCTAAAAATTGACGACGAGTATGAGGACTTTTCATAAGTTTAGACCAGTGGGATTTCCCTGAGAGTAGGTCCAATCACGCCTTCCCGTCAAGGACGTTCATGCCACGACATCGGACGATAGCGCCGTCGGAAAAATCCATTTTTACCATGCGGGAAAACACTCCGCCCCAGAATTCGAGAGTTTCAATGGCTCGGCGTTTGCCAACTCCTCGAACCTGCTCATCTACAAGAGCCCTAATACTTTCGCTCCGGATCCGACCCCCAGCGTCGCCGCCGATTTCATTGCCGACGTCAGCGCGGGCCTTTTGATCGGGCAGTTGGACTCGCAATTGCAACTCTACTATTCCAGCGGGCCGTTTGCCGGCGTCCCTTTGCGCGCCGCCACCATGAGAAGCGGCTTCGATTGGGAGTATTGGTCATGGTCCCCGACTTATTTTGCAGATTGCGATAGCCTTGCCGCACAACGCGCCAGCGATCCCGACGGCGACGGCGCCAGCAATGAAATGGAGCAAATCGCCGGAACCCATCCGTTGGATGGAAATTCAGTGCTTCGCATCATCTCCGCGATCCCTCAGACAAATGGGACGACAATCGTCACGTGGAAGTCAACAGTGGGAAAAATCTATCGCGTTCTGGTTGCAACGGACCTGGTGGCTTTCCCGGCGGCTGCGAGCTCCGTTCCGAGTCAGGGACTGACCACCGCCCACACTCTGCCCACGACGCCCCAGCGCCGGTTTTTTAAAGTGGAAGTGGTGGTGCCCTAAAAATATCGAGGCAAAAAGGCATTCAGTTCGGCCCGGCTCGCGATACGCTCGCCCTCCCGGGGCCAATGGAGCGCAACGTGGGAGGGCAAGTTTTGCTGGTCCGTCCCAGACGCGTCAATAGACATCGCGCAAATAGCGCTTGGATCTTTTCATCTCAGCGACGTACGCGGCCGCCGCCGCGGCGTTCAATCCGCCGATGACGCGCGCGATGTGGTTGAGCGTCGCATCCACATCTTTTGCCATGCGGGAAGCGTCGCCGCAGACATACAAGAACGCGCCCTCCTGCAGCCAGCGCCATAGTTCCATCGCGCAGGCAAGCATCCGGTGCTGCACGTAGATCTTGCGCGGCTGGTCGCGCGAGAATGCGGCATCAAGCCGGTGCAGGACTCCGCGCCGGAGGAAATGCTCGAGTTCGTCACGGTAAAGAAAATCGGTCGCGGCATGCTGGTCCCCAAAAAAAAGCCAATTGCGGCCCCGGGCAGCGGTGAGCGCGCGATCTTCGAGAAAGGCCCGAAACGGCGCGATCCCGGTGCCCGGGCCAACCATGACGATTGGTGTTTCTGAATCGGCCGGAAGGCGAAAGTGCGGCGAACAATGGATAAAGACGGGTGCCGTTTCGCCGTTTGCAAGGCGATCGGCAAGAAATGTGGACGCAACTCCTTTATGCGGTTGTTCATTTTGATAATAGCGCACCACCCCCACACACAGATGGACTTCGCCCGGATGCGCCCTGGGGCTCGAGGCAATCGAATACAAACGCGGCTGGAGACGGCGAAGGCCTGCCACGAACTCTCGAGGCGACGCCGTTTCCCCACTCTTGCCTAACAATTGCCTCATCTCGAAATGCCGTTCGAGGGCCTCGCGCAACGGAGCTTCCCTGCCATCCGGCAAGGCCACTGCGGCCTCCGGATCCAGCTGATGCGCCTCGATCACTCGTGCCACAACCTCTGGACAATTGACCGGGCAGACGCCCAATGCGTCGCCGGCCTCGTAGGCCAGGCCCGAACCTTGGATTGAAAACTCGATGTGCCGGGTCTCCTTGGCTGAGCCTTCGCGGTTTAGTCTTCGGTTCGTTAGCAGCCGTGCGGGGAAGGGATTCGCTTTGGAAAAGACCGACGCGGGATCGCTGGCGGGAGCAGTGCCGATCTCGGGCAAATCAGCCGCCCCGTCTTCCGTCACTGCCCCAGAAGCTGGCAGCGGCGGGGTTGCTCCGAGTGCTTCAAATACGCTCTCGCTCCACTGCGCCGCGGATTCATCGAAATCAACGTCGCAATCCACACGGTCGGCGATTCGCTTCGCTCCCAATTCCGCGAGGCGTTCGTCAAAGCGCCTGCCGGCGAGGCAGAATGTCTCGGTGTAGTTGCGATCTCCAAGCGCGAGCACCGCGTAGCTGAGGCTTGTAAGGTTGGGCGAGGCACCGTTCTGGTTGAGGCCCTGCCATAATGCCGCCGCGTTGTCAGGCACCTCCCCCTCGCCCCACGTGCTGGTGATCACGAGCAAATTGGTTTCCTTCTCGAGTGCGGCGGGTTCGACGGTCTCCATACCCGCGGCACGCGCCGCGAACCCACGCACGCCAGCGCTCCTGGCCAGTTTTTTTGCCACGCCCTCCGCATTTCCACTCTGACTCCCAAACAGGATGAGCAACGGTTTTCGGGAGATTGGACCGGCCGAGGCCCCGTTGCTGGCCCCTGATTGCTCCGCACTAAACAGGGCCGCCAGGAAGCCGTTGAGCCACGCCCGCTGCTCCGCGCTAAACGGAGCACTGGACGGAATAACCGGGGCGTTGGAAAGAGCGGAAGTTTTCGGCACAGTCGCTTGAAGGACGGCAATTCTCCCAGCCGCCGGCGTGCCAGCGCTAGCTTCTCCCGCTCAAATTAAAGAGAAAACTTTTCATGATGAGCATTCTCGCGCTTCATGGGTCGCGGCATCGTCCACCACGACTGATTTTTTCTGGCCGTTCGCTCCGAAAGCGCGAACGCCGAGTCGGCTATTCATTCGAAGGCCCGACCGCAAGGCCGTCCCTCTGAGGACGGCTGTCCGCGGACTGGATCATCGCCAGCGAGCTTCTGGACGCGGAAGTTCATTTTGGACGAGTCGGGGCGGCCGGATTCGAACCGACGACTTCTTGGTCCCGATCCAAGCGCGCTACCAGACTGCGCTACGCCCCGTTAAAATGAAATCGCCGCGGAAAAGCGGCGAGCCAATGTATAGGGGCGTTGCGACTGGCTGTCAAACGCAGAGGTTACCTGGTAGCATTGACGGCTCGTCAGTGTGTCCGGCGGCGGCTCGCCGCTGGGTCAGACAATCATCGGCCAGCGGCCGATGTCACTCCATCGGCGAGCCCGCCCATGGGCCCCAGCGGCGGCTCGCCGCTGATTGGATCAGGCCCGAGCCGCGCCTGAGACTCATCGGCGCGCCCAGCCTGTCGGACTTACGCATTGGTCGGATTTAAAGTGACGCAGGCGTCCCGCCTGCGCGTACCTCGGGCATCTTG
>JBPCQC010000093.1:0-54239 GCA_050998515.1 Verrucomicrobiales bacterium | reverse complement strand
ACGTCAGCAACATCTCTCGCGCAACCAACCAGCTGGTCAACAGTCACGACCGCAGAATCAAAGCCGCCCAGCATAAACTTCACCGCCTCGGAAAAATGCTAAAATCCTCAACCTGACCCCCGAGATGACCTATCGATGATGCGGGACATGAGGCAGCCAGAGAGGCGGCGAAGCGCTCTAAGGAGTTTTCAGACAAGTATCCAAAAGAGAACAGCGATGAGAATCCAATGAACGATGTTATGCGAGAGTATGGAGGTCTGATTTGTTGCAAGGACGGCCAGAATCGCTATACGAAACCACGACCCGGTCCAATTAATGCTGGATTTCCCCGCGGCTCCAAAAATCCGATTAGTCGTCAGGGTCAAGACCGGGGTCAGGTTGAGGATTTTAGCATTGCCGATGCAGGAAATGCCGGTTATGTGGGGACTTATGGCACGTCCATTACGAGTTGAGTTCGCCGGAGCGTGTGAGAAAGGTGTGAGAAAGGGGTCAGGACAAAACATTTGACACTTTGTTGGGTTTCTTCCAGATTCGATTCACGCCACGTTTAGGAAAAGTCGGTCGAACACTGTTTCGCGCAAAACTCTTGGCGCAACGTTGCTCGCGCGGATTTAGTCGAGCAGTAATGAGCAGGTCCATCTTCTTTTGGGCTGGTCGAGCGGGGTAACCGGCAGATGGGGAGGAACGGGACAACCATAATCTCTGAAAGTGGTGCGTGGCGACCATTCCGAAGCGATTCCTTTATGAATGAGACGGGGAAATGCAGTTGCGGGGATGGGTCAGCAGCCGGATAGACGAGGTCCCCATGTGGATCTCTCGTGTTGTCCTGGTGGCTTTCACGTGCGCGCTTTGCTCGTGCACAGGGTTTAAGCGTGTCGTTCGCGTGCCTAACAGCTATCGTGTGATGGAAACGGGAAACGCGAAATTGGAAGCGGGAGTCAAACGCCACGTGGACAGCCTGCTTTTCCACAAGTACTTCCAAGGACGCCACCTCGAATTCAGCGGCGACATTCTGGTGAAAACCGTGCCGGCGGTGCGCAAAGACCGGCTCGGCGTGCCCTTTTGGACGCCTCGAGAACGAACCCGAGACCGATCGGGCGGACTGACGGTGTTTACCGGCCGCAATCGCCCCGTGATAATCATCATCGCGGTGCTCGAGGATGGTTCATGGGATGAGCGAACCCTCAGGCACGAATGCTGTCACGTCGTGCTGCTCTGGAATGGAATCTCCGGGCACCCGCGTGAGTTCGCGCGTCTGGCGCCGTTGTGGTATTGAGTGGCGGTTTGAATCAAACGCACCTCGAGTCATCGATGTCCGGAACCTCGGGGTTGATTACAGAGATTTAGTGGCCGCCGATACTTGAGAAAGTCCAGCTCAGCTTGTCGCTGGAAGCTTGCTTTCGGAGCTCGGTGGACGGCTGCTACTGCCGGTTCATTGGCGCACCGTCCGCAGCCTCTCGTCGTCCAGGTCCAGTCGGTACATGATCTGGTTATAGTCGTAGCGGGGTGTGAATTCGTGCTGGCGCGAGAATTCGCCACTGTAGGTGCCTTCAAAGTAAATGAGGCGACCACCGTCCTGATCGAAGAAGTCGTGGTGCACCGGGTTGTAAAATGAATAGCGGTCGTGGGTTGCCACGCGGCGGGCCTTTCGCCAGGGGCCGGTCGACTCAGGAGCTTCGGCATACCAGACTTCGCCTAGATTGGAAGTCTGGCCGCCAACTTCATTGGCGATCATCAACCAGCGCTGCCGGTAGACATTCCAGCGGCATGAACCGGCATGAATCTTCACCGCTTTGTCGGTTTCGACATCGGTGAGAGGCGCCACGTCTGAGGGGGGCGCAGTTTTCGACCACGCTGTACCGTTCCATGCCTCGTACTGCATCGGATCGAGCAGACTGGCCAGGGTGGCAGGCACCCGCGTGTGCAGAAACGGATCGCCAATCAGCAAATATTCAACGCCATTGACTTTCGCGCGTGTCGGGTGGCCACGCGGAAAACGCCACTTTTCATCGGCGGGTAAACTCGATCGCTCGACGAACGCCGCGCGCGTGTCATCGAAGACAGCGATTCCATGTGCGAGTTGAGTGGTGAGGTCTTTTCGTCGCGAGAAATGACAGATGAGGCGTTCGCGGCCGCCTTCCTCGGCGACGGTGCAAAGGCCATCGACCCACACGAGGCCCTCTTTGGCTTCGAGTTCCACCATCCCGCGCGCAAAACCATCCTTGCCCATGAAATAAGTCAGATCGATCCCCGCGTCGGGTTCCAGGCCGCCTGCCGAGGGCGGCTTCGAGGTGGCGCCGGCGGTTCGAAACAATCCAAGCGGATACGACGTGCGATTGGTGTCACCCCAGGTCCAGAAAATAAGATCCCGGTAGGGCACGGCCTGGGTGCTGTCCTGCCCGACAACCAGCCCGTTGAGCAGATGCTGGTCCAATGGCGCTGGCTTGCCTAACAAAACCGTGTCGCGATACTGGCCCTCTCCCGTGACGCGATAAAGCCTCTCGGCGATGTTGCGTCGTTTGATTTTCAATTCGATCCGGCCGCCGGCTTTCGGAGTCAGCCGGGCGCCCGCGAATCCAAAGCCGTCTTTGGGATATTCGTAGCCGTGACTGCGCAGGAAGAAGAAAACCTCGCGCTCCATGAGGCCAGGTTCGTGGAAAGCAACGCGTCCGGCGTTGTCAGTCATAAAATCGAGCCGATGGACCGTCTTTAGTTCCACCAGTGGCACGCCGCGTTCAGTCGCTTCATCGAGCACCTGAATTTCGAAATATGCCGTCGTGGCGGCAAGCAAGGGAACCAACAAGGCAGAACTCACGGCGCCGACTTACGGCAGCGTGCGCGATTGCGAAAGCAGGAAAAGGCAGGGGAGGTTCGCTCGATGAGGCCGGGCTGGCGGGCCAAGGGGGCCGAGCGCTGCAAGGCCGGCCTCGCGGCGCTCGCCCCTCCCTGAGAAGCCATTTCCCGAAACTTCCCGCATTGGAGGTTGAGCGAGCTACGCCCTTGGCTAGGCTCCGCGCCAACTCGAATGTCCATGAGCCAGAAGATCGAATCCGTTCTCATTGAAAAGCGTGTTTTTAAACCGCGGTCCGAATTCTCGAAGAATTCGAGGTTTGGGTCGCTGGCTCAATACAAAAGGCGCTACGCGGAGTCGATCAGGCGACCTGGTAATTTCTGGGAGGGCGAAGCGAAAGAGCTGCATTGGCAAAAGAAATGGAGCCGCGTGTTGTCCTGGAAGGTGCCCTTTGCCAAGTGGTTTGTTGGGGGCAAGCTCAACGCTTGTGAGAATTGCGTGGATCGGCACCTCTCCGGAGCGCGCCGAAACAAGGCGGCAATAATTTGGGAAGGGGAGCCCGGGGACAGCCGCACCTTGACTTACCAGCAACTGCATCGCGAAGTCTGTCGGGCCGCCAACATGCTCAAAGCCAACGGGGTCAAACCACGCGACCGCGTGATTATCTATTTGCCGATGGTGCCCGAGGCGGTGATCTCCATGCTGGCCTGTGCGCGCCTGGGGGCGGTTCATTCGGTGGTTTTCGGCGGCTTCAGCGCCAATGCCATCGCCGACCGCGTGGCAGATTCTGGCGCGACTCATGTCATCACCGCGGATGGCGGGTGGCGGCGCGGCAAAATCGTCCCGCTCAAGGCAAATGTGGACACCGCTCTGGCCTCGGGCACCACGACGATCAGAAAGGTCATCGTCGTCCGGCGGACCGCACAGGAAGTTTGCATGACCACCGGCCGGGACGTCTGGTGGCACGAAGAACTGGCCGCGCAAAAGGCGGAATGCCCGGCCAGGGGTTTTGATTCCGAGCACCCACTGTTCATTCTTTATACCAGCGGCTCGACCGGAAAACCGAAAGGAATCCTGCACACCACCGGCGGTTACCTCACGGGCACCTACGCGACGGCGAAATACGTTTTTGACTTCCGGGAGGATGATCTCTTTTGGTGCACCGCTGACGTAGGTTGGGTAACCGGCCACAGCTACATTGTTTATGGTCCGCTCGCCAACGGCGCCACTGTTCTTATGTACGAAGGGGCTCCCGACACTCCGCACTTCGGACGCTTTTGGGAGATCATTGAAAAATATCGCGTCAGCATACTCTACACCGCCCCGACCGCCATCCGCGCCTTTATCAAGTGGGGTGATGAGCACGTCAAAGAATTCGACCTTTCCTCGTTGCGTCTGTTAGGCAGTGTCGGCGAGCCGATCAATCCAGAGGCCTGGATGTGGTATCACCGAATGATCGGCGCAGGCCGATGTCCAATCGTGGATACCTGGTGGCAGACCGAAACCGGAGCCATCATGATCACGCCGTTGCCCGGAGCCATCCCGACAAAACCTGGCACCGCTACGCTTCCATTTTTTGGCATCGATGCTGCGATCGTGGATGAGAAAGGTGCGGAATGCGGAGCCAATGAAGGCGGGCGTCTGGTCATCCGCAAGCCTTGGCCCGCGATGCTGCGCACGCTCTGGGGCGACCGGGAACGCTACAAGAAAACCTATTGGAGCGATTACCCAGGCTGGTATCTCACCGGCGACGGCGCCCGCCGGGACAAAGATGGCTACTTCTGGATCGTGGGCCGCCTGGATGACGTGCTAAATGTTTCTGGCCACCGGTTAGGGACTGCAGAGGTCGAGAGCGCGCTGGTCTCGCACCCCCTGGTCGCTGAGGCGGCAGTGGTCGGCAGGCCGGACGAAATCAAGGGGCAGGCTCCGGTGGCGTTTGTCACCTTGAAGGCAGGGCAGCAGGCCAGCACCAGGCTGGCCGCCGAATTGAAGGCCCATGTCACCAAAGAAATTGGCGCCATCGCCCGGCCGGACGACATCCGGTTTGCCGCCGCTCTCCCCAAAACCCGATCCGGAAAGATCATGCGTCGTCTGCTCAAGGAGATCTGCGCCAGCGGGCACATATTGGGAGATACCACCACCCTCGAAGACTTGAGTGTCGTCGCCTCTCTCGCCGCGGAACACGGCAAAGAAGAGGAGTGATTTCCGTGGTATGGTAGCCTTGCTGATGGCGTCTCGCCCCATAGGCTCTGTTTCCTGGCAACGCATGGAACGCGGAATTCAGCGGGTGCGGGAGCGGTTGCTGCGCGCGGCGGCCGCGCTTGAAGCCGCTGGAATTCCGTACGCTGTCGCCGGCGGCAACGCTGTCGCGGCATGGGTATCTCGGGTCGATGAGGTTGCGGTTCGCAACACTCGAGATGTCGATATTCTTTTGCGGCGAGTTGATTTTAAAAACATTCTGTCGGCGCTCGAGGCGGCCGGGTTTGTGTATCGGCAGGTATCATCTTTGGGCCGGGCGGGGGTGATGGATGTCTTTCTTGACGGGCCGGATGCCAAAGTCCGCGACGCCCTCCACGTCCTTTGGGCTGGAGAGCCGATTACAAGTGAGAGTATCCAGATTTCGCCCGAGATTGGCGAATCCGAACCCACAGAGGAGTTTCGGCTGCTCAATCTCGATGCGCTCGTGCGCATGAAACTGACTGCATTTCGCGACAAGGATCGGGTTCACTTGCGGGATCTCATCGATGTAGGTTTGCTCGACCCGGCATGGTTCGAGAAGCTGCCAAGTCCGCTGGCCACGCGACTCAAGGAACTCTTCGACAATCCCGAGTAAGAGGGTCGTTTGCCCACGGTAAATTTGAACGTTTTTTCTGTTCATGGCTTCCTTCACGCTTGAGAGCAGGCGATTTCAGGCGTAGGAATCCCTGCGGCGTTTCCAGAACAGGTTCTGCAATCACCCTGCCTCAAATCTCATGTGCGGCATTATCGGCTATGTAGGACAAAAGGACGCGGCTCCAATCATGCTCGAGGGACTTCGCAAACTCGAGTATCGCGGCTACGATTCGGCCGGACTGGTCGTTTTGCACAAAGGGAAAATGCACCTGCGCAAATGCAAGGGTCGCATTAAGGACTTAACGGAATTGGTAAATCGCCAGCAACCGCGGGGATCGGTTGGGATTTCACACACCCGTTGGGCCACTCATGGCGCGCCCACCGACGAAAATGCCCATCCTCATTTCGACCGGGCCGGACGAACGGCGCTGGTTCATAACGGCGTCATCGAGAATTATCAATCGTTGAAGGATCAGATGCTGGATGACGGCGATCGATTTCTTTCCGATACCGACACCGAAGTGCTGGCGCATTTGATCGGGCAAAAATACGATCAGGCGGGTGGCGAGGACGGCGCTCAACGCCTGGTGGATGCGGTTCGCGCCGCTTTGAAGTGTGTGAAGGGCACTTATGGCATCGCGGTGGTCCATCAGGCCGTGCCGTCCGTGATGGTAGGCGCCCGCATGGGCAGCCCGCTGGTTGTCGGGTTGGGCAAAGGAGAAAACCTTTTGGCCAGCGACGTCTCCGCTATTGTGCGCTACACGCGTGAGGCGATTTACCTCAACGATGGCGATCTGGTGTCGGTCACCCCAGAGGACTTTCATCTCAGCTCGCTTGATGGCGGTGAGGCTAGCTACCAAGTCAGCCAGGTTGATTTTGCCGAGGAGGCCGTCGAACTGGGCCGGTTCCCGCACTTCATGCTCAAGGAGATCTTCGAGCAGCCGGAATCGACCACCAATGCCATGCGCGGGCGTCTCAGCATGGAAGAGGCCAGCGCGAAGCTGGGCGGCTTGAATATGACTCCGGCGCAACTGCGCAATATCGACCGCATCGTGCTGTGCGGATGCGGCACCGCCGCCCACGCCGGAATGGTAGGCGAGTATTTGATCGAGGGCCTGGCTCGCATCCCCACCGAGGTCGAGATCGCCAGCGAGTTTCGCTACCGCAATCTGCCAACAGACAAAAACACCCTTATCTTTGTCATCAGCCAGAGCGGTGAAACGATAGACTCGCTGGCTGCGCTCCGCGAAGGCCAGCGTAAAGGCCACCGCGTTCTCGGCATCTGCAATAATGTCGCCTCGACCGTCGCGCGCGAGTCGGATGGTGGAGTTTATATGCACGCCGGACCGGAGATCGGGGTCGCCGCCACCAAGTCCTTCACCAGTCAGGTCACAGTACTGACACTGATTGCGCTTTTGTTAGGCAGAATGCGCGATTTGAGCGCAAGCGAGGGGATCGAGATCATCCGCGAATTGCAGGCGATTCCGGAAAAGATCCGGAACATTCTCGGGCAGAATGAGCACATCAAGACCATCGCCGAAAAATACGCGCATAGTCTGGGCATGCTCTTCTTTGGCCGGCAATACAACTATCCCGTGGCTTGCGAAGCGGCGCTCAAGATGAAAGAGATCTCCTACATTTTTGCCAGCGGCCATCCAACCGCCGAATTGAAACACGGCATCATCGCGCTGGTCAGTCCCGAGACGCCGAGTGTGGTCATCGCTCCCGACGATACCGTCTTCGACAAAAACATGTCCAACATCGAGGAAATCCGCGCCCGGAAGGGCCCGATCATCGCGCTGACGACCGAGGGACGCCAGGAAGTCAAGAGGCTGGCTGACGACGTGATCTACGTTCCCGAGTGCCCGGATTATTTGAGTCCGTTGCTAACGAGCATTCCGCTGCAATTGCTGGCTTATCATATCGCGACCACGCTCGGCTGCGATGTGGACAAACCGCGCAACCTCGCCAAAAGCGTCACCGTCGAATGAAACGTCACCGTCGAGTGAAGTTGAAGCAGTAAAGTGAAAAATGGGCAGGAAGTCAGTCGCGCGCGCCGCCCTTAACCTCCGGCCCCGATTTTGGTGAATAAGCTGGAAACCTGCCCGAGGCCGCGCATCGCCGTCATCGGGGCGGGGGCGGTGGGCGGTTACTACGGTGCGCGGCTGGTTCAGGGAGGAGCCGAGGTCCATTTTCTCATGCGGAGCGCTGTCGAACACGTGAGACGACGTGGCTTTCATGTGCGGAGCCATACCGGGGATTTCGTGGTGTCCAAGGTAAATGCGCATCGGACGCCGGGCGAGATTGGACTATGTGATTTGGTGATCATCGCGCTCAAGGCGACTGCGAATGAAGCCCTAATCGAACTCATACCACCGTTGTTGGGCGACGAAACGATGTTGTTGACGCTGCAGAACGGTCTGGGTAGCGACGAATTTTTGGCGGCTCAGTTTGGCGCGGCGAGGGTGTTGGGCGGATTGTGCTTCGTCTGTCTCAATCGAACTTCGCCGGGGGAAATCCATCACATCGCCGAGGGCCAAATTTCGCTGGGCGAATTTTCTGGCGCTCCAAGACGGCGCACGCGTCGGCTGGCCGCGCTGTTCGCCGGAAGCGGGGTTCCTTGCCGCGTAGTGAAGAGCCTGGCGAAGGAACGCTGGAAGAAACTCGCGTGGAATGTCCCGTTTAATGGGCTTTCCATCGCCGCCGGAGGGATCGATACCTCGCGCATTCTTGCTGATTCGCGGCTGAATTACCTGGCCCGGCAACTTATCCGTGAGATCATCGAGGCGGGCACGCGGTTGGGGCATCGCTTGCCCAGGCGAATCGAGTGGCAGCACATGGCGGCCACCGAAACCATGGGTGCCTACCGGCCGAGCAGCCTGGTGGATTTTCTTGCGGGCCGCGACGTCGAAGTCGAGGCCATTTGGGGCGAACCTTTGCGGCGGGCGGAGAGCGCCGGCGCGAAAGTCCCGCGGCTGAAAATGCTTTATGCTCTTGTCAGGAGCCAGGTGGCAGCGCGAGACGACCACGCGGTTCCTGCTCAAGAGACCAGGAGGACGCAGAGCAGGCGAAGGAAAGCGACGGTGCTCGCGTCACTCACCTAATCCCTGGCTCTCGGCCATCACCGCGCCGCACTGATCAAAGAATCGAATCGTCATCGGATGGCAGCAAATCTCGCAATCATAATCGACGACGCATGGGAGTTCGTCGATTGGCGGCGCCGAAACTTCAAACAACTGAAAGCAGCTTGGGCAAGTAACCGGAAGAAGATGCGAAGGCATGGCTAAAAGTTTGGGGTGCCAAGGTCCCAACCGTTGCTGAATTAGAGGTTGGAAACCACCGCTACTTTTCTTCGGTGCCGGCACGCAGGGTTTGTTCAAGACGGAGTCGTTCGGCCTCAAAATCCTCTGCGGTTTCGATGGGGCGGAGTTGAAGGAACGGACCGAGGATTACGTCCACCCGGGAAAATGGTTTGGGGATAACGAAGCCGTCCCAGGTTTTGAGTCGCCAACAGCTCTGCGTTCTAAAAAAGATGGGAAGGACGGGCGCCTCTGATTTTTGGGCGAGCAGCAATACGCCGGGTTGAAGGTGGTAGCGCGGCCCGCGTGGGCCGTCTGGTGTCACTCCCAGATTGTAGCCTGCAGCGAGGAGAGAGAGAGATTCCCGCACTGCGGCGAGGCGACGTCGCGTACTCGATCCGCGGGCGGCTCCATAGCCGAGGTGACGGCATGTCTGGGCAAAGATCTCACCGTCGCGGCTTGCGCTGGTCAAAACCGCGCCTTTGCGACGCCCGCAGAATCGCCAAAAGAACACCATGGAGAGCAAAATGCGGTTGTGCCAGGCCAGCCAGATCATCCCCTTTGGCGAATTCTCGTCCGCGAGCACGCCGGCACGGTCATCGACGCGAAAACGAAGTGTCAGACCGAGAATTTTGGTGACGAGAGCAATGAGCCACCCCGCCACCCCCGGAGAGATCCGAATTTTAGCCACGATAGAAGGGTATGATAAGCAAGAGACCCCAAGTGTCGCCCGCGGTTCGGAGCTGGCAAGCGGCAGCGGCAACCCGATGGATGTGGGAACCGTCAAATCCAATCCCCGGCATGGAGTTCGCCCGTCAATTTTATGAACTGCTCGGTTAGCTCGGCATACAGCGATTTGTTTTCAATTTGCGGCAGGCAGCGGGACGATTGATCGATTTTGACCAGATGATCTGCGAGAGCGCTAATCGAGCGCGGATCGCCCGACTCGTGAAACCATATGGCGGCGGCTTGGATGGCGGCGCCCAGAGCAGCCCCTTCCGCGGTGGCGAGGCACACCACTGGCACGCCGAAAACGTCGGCGCAGATCTGACGCCAGGCGGCGCTCTTGGAGCCGCCGCCAGTGAGCCGGATCTCGCTGGCTTCGACACCGAGTTCGGCAAAGCGTCCCAGCCCGTAGCCGAGGCCGATGGTGACGCCTTCGACCGCGGCGCGGGCCAGGTGGGCGGGAGTCAGATTTTCCATGCGCAAGCCATGAACTACACCACGGCCTTGCGGCAAATTTGGGGTTCGTTCGCCTGTGAGGTAGGGCAGAAATAAAAGGCCGCCCGCACCCGCGGGAACGGAAGTGACCTCGGCCTCGATGCGATCATGATTCCAGCCAAAAAGTTTGCGCACGTGCTCGGTGAGGACAGTAACGTTCATGGTACAGACCAGCGGCAGCCATTGGTCGGTGCTCGAACAAAACGCGGCCACCTCACCTCGTTCATCGATCACCGGCTTTTCAGCGGTGGCGAACAATGTGCCGGACGTGCCCAGGCTCGCCGTGACAACACCGGCACGGACGTTTCCCGTGCCAATCGCCCCCATCATGTTATCGCCGCCCCCCGCCGAGACGACAACTTCGCCCTCGAGTTCCCAACGATCCCGCAAGTCCCCTCGCAGGACGCCGTGTCGTTGCAACGATGAGCCGAGAGGAGGCAGCATGTCGCGGACACGTGGATCGATGGCCTCGAGTATTTCGGGTTTCCATTCCCGGCGGCGGACATCGAACCATCCAGTGCCCGAAGCATCTCCGTATTCCATGCGCTTGATGCCGGTGAGGTGAAAATTAATGTAATCGTGAGGCAAGAGGACGCTGGTTGTGCGCGCGAAATTTTCCGGTTCGTGGCGCTTGAGCCAGAGAAGCTTCGGGGCGGTAAATCCCGGAGGTATGGCGTTGCCGGTTTGCGCGATGAGCCCGGCCGCGCCTCCGAATAGTCCGGCAAGGATTTCACACTCCGGGGCGGTCGAGGTATCACACCAAAGTTTCGCCGGCCGCACGACCTGATCGTTGGCATCGAGCGCGACGAGGCCGTGCTGCTGTCCGCTGACGCCGATGGCGCGGATCTCGCGACTCCGCTGACCCAACTGCGCGAGACATCCCGCGACGGCAGCATCGACCGCCCGCAACCAGTCGTTGGGGTGTTGTTCGAGATGGCCGGGCGGCAGGCCGGCGATCAGGTCGTGCTTTGCCGATGCTTGAGCGGCAATGTCGCCCGACTCAAAATCGAGCGCCACCGCTTTGGTGCTTTGGGTGCCGCTGTCGAGGCCGAGAAAGAGGGGCATAAGATTCCCGTTAGACGGGATTTGGGCTTGATCAAAAGATGAATTGCCCGCTAAGTCAACGCTACGCCATGACGGCCACGCGCCTGCTTCATACCCGTTACCGGGTTCAGGATTTGGAAAAGACGGTCACTTTTTACAAGGAGGTGCTCGGCCTCAGCGAGGTGAAGCGCCACCGTTCTCCACGCGGGTCGGAATTGGTGTTTTTGAAGGCGCCGCACAGCGAAGAACTGATCGAAATATGCCAGTTCGCCGAAAGCGGCCCCGTAGTGGTTGGGCCCGACCTTACCCACCTCGCCTTTGAGGTCCCCAATATCGATGAATTCGCGCGCCATGCCGCCGCCAAGGGCTACCCACTTTCCGACGGCCCCACCAGCTCGAGCTCGGGCACGCGCTTTGCCTTTATCGATGCTCCGGAAGGATACGAAATTGAATTGATCGAAAAGGGCCGCCTGCCGCACGAAGGGTGAACGCACATGGACTTTGACTGGCTCGATGCACCCTTTGATCTGAAGGCGATTACGCCGCGCGAAATCGAAGAATCCTTCGAGGACCCCTTCAGCATACGTTTGTTGCCAGAGATGACCGATCTCCTCGAAGCGCGCTATTTTTGCCTGGGCAAATCGATGAACAACCGCGCCATTTTTTCCGTTTTTTGGACCGACGGCAAACGATATCGCGTCATCAGCGCCCGCGATATGACGCCCGAGGAGAGTGTTTTTTACGAGAGGAAGAATGCTGAAATACTTTAAAGTGGTTCACCCCGGATTTCTCCTGTATGAAGACGATTTTAAGATGGACTGATATCCCGCACTTTGACGATCAACGTGAAGAGGCGACGTACTGGCAGCAGCACCAGATCGAGATGCGCGTGATGAATCAAGCGATCGTCAAGTCCGACGTCCGGGAGTCGACCACCATCACGCTGCGCTTCGATCCGCGCATGCTGGGGCGGATCAAGCGTCTCGCCCGCACCCGTTTTCTGAATTATCAAAGCATGATAAAGCAGTGGTTAAGCGAACGCCTCGAGCAGGAAATGCGCAACCTGCCGTGAATGAGCCGGCCTATTCCAGGACGATGATTCCCTGGATGCAGCGGCCCCGCGTATGGTTTGGCGCCTATGCTGGGTGGCTGGCAGTGCTTTTCGTCCTCTCATCGCTGCCAGGATCCGGCTTGGAATTCCATCCTTTTGGCGGCTTCGACAAAATCGAACATGCCGGCTATTTTCTTGTCGGTTCGCTCATTCTGGGCCTGGGCCTTTCGACGCGAGGCGACTGGCCGCGACGGTGGTGGTGGCTTCCGCTTGCGGCGTCTGGCGCCGGCGCTTTTGACGAATGGCACCAGCAGTTTTCACCTGGGCGCAGCGGGTTGTCGGGTGGCGATTGGCTGGCGGACGTCGGTGGCGGGTTCGCCGGCATCTTCGCGGTCGGACTTATCCGCCGGCGATGGAGGGCCATCCGGCCCCCCGTCCCTGACTTTTAATGAAGCGAAGTCATTGCAGTGCCGCGTTGGGGCGAGAGTCCCTCGCTGGTGCCGAGAGAATAGAGCCAATGAACACAAATACACGCAAACCAATTCATTCCTTTTTCGTTGGCGTCCATTCGTGGTTTTGCTGCTTGAAATTCCACCTTTTGCAGCGGCTCCGTCGCAACGGCGTGCTCAATGCACTCGGCATGATTCAGATGATCGCTGTCTCGGGGGCCTCAGAAGTTTCTCGCCTCGATGAGAGCACTTACGCGAGATGGCGCGATTACATTTTGCCCGCACGAGCAGACCTTGGTTTCAGGCAGATTGCCTGGAGAACGAGTTTCTGGGATGCTGTGATCGAAGCGCAAGTGATGGAGCGCCCGATCCTGCTGTGGGCAATGAACGGCCATCCTTTGGGCTGCACGTGAGGCAATGGCGTTGCGGACCGACAGTTGGTCTGGTCCGATGCCGAAGTGCAGAAGCTCGCCGCGTCGTTCATCTCCGCTGCTGATGCCTCGGACCGCTTGCAGGCCCCGGATTGCCGGGATGAAGACGCGCAGCTCTTTCAGAAGTTTGGGGGCAAGCGCACCATGAAGTCTCTCCGCGCAGGCGATGGCTTGGGACAAGGGCAGTATGCGGTGTCGCCGAGTGGAGAGTTGCTCGCGTCCTGTGCGACGTCTGACCCTCGTGAAGTCGCACGGATGCTTGCCGACGCACTGGCAAAATGGAATGAGCTGCCGCGTGAGCGGCGGCTGTTGCCCGGAAACCCGTCGCCCGAGGCGGCACGGAAATGGCGGCATGGGGAAGAATTGTACCCGGCGGACGGACTCGTTTTGAGCGTGGTGGCGCGAGATCTTCCCCGCTCGACCCAAATCGCGAGTGTTTTTGAAGGGCGATGGAATCAGGACTTCGCCTGGTTTCGGAAAGCCGAGGCTCGCGCTTTTGTCCCCGAGAAATTCGAAACCGGCGCGACCTGCGAGATTCCTCGACCTCTCGTTGACCGATTGGTGCGGCTTCATCTTGTCGACCATGTGAGAGCATTGAATTACGACTTCTTCAAACCAGAGGAAGTTCAAGCCGCCACGCTTACGGCCACCATTGGCCAGGTTACGAGCGGCCAGGTTTTGCTGCGCTTCGAGGGATCGACTCGGGCCGTGGCAGCAGGCCCGTCGTCTCGCGGCTATGACTCAAAGCTTATGGGCCGCGCGACCTGGAACATTGAATCCGGGCGGTTCACTGGCTTCGAGTTGATCTCGGTCGGTCAAAGATGGGGCGCTGGGAACTGCAACCAGCGCCACGATGACTCCAACGCCGCGCCGATGGGCATTGCGCTCGAACTCGCGGGTCAAACGCCAGCCGACCGGCTTCCGCCGGCGTTCCTATCCGAGTACGGCTGGTCAAGGCCAATTTCCGAGTCGACCAGAATTCCTCGCTCCCCTTGACCGGTGGTTCGTGTGCCAGCTGTTCAACAAACAAAGGACATTCCGGCGGGGAAACGATGCTTGTGCGCCGCCCCCGGCTGTCGTCTTCACTTGAGCTACGCCGCCGGCGATCGTTTCTTCTGCCTGGCGGTAGAACCAGGTTTCAGCCGCTCTGCACCGGCGGGCTTCGGCTTTTTCGTGCCTGCCTTCTTGAGGCTCTCTTGCAATACCGCGACAAAATCGATGACATTCGTCGCTGCCTGCCGAGTTTGCTGTTTCGCCGCCGGCACACGTTTTTGCGCCTTTGCTTCGATCATCTCCATGATAGCCGTTTGATACTGGTCCTTGTATTTCGTCGGCTCCCAGTCGGCTGTCATCGCGTCCACCAGAGCCTTGGCCATCTCGAGTTCCTTCGGTGAAACTTCCCTGTCGGCTGCGCTCTTGAGAGTCTCGGGTTCGAGTACCTCATGAGCGAAGTGCATGAGCTCCAAAATAAGAAACAGCCCGTCCGGCTTCACGGCGGCCAGGTATTCCCGGCTTTGAATGGCGACTTTCGCGACCCCAACTTTCCCGGTCTCAACCAGTGCGCGGTGGAGGAGCGCGTAACCCTTCTCTCCACCCTTTTGTGGTTCGAGGAAGTAGGGCTTGTAGAAAAACTTCGGATTAATCTGTGTCTGCTCGATGAAGTCCGTGATCTCTACCGAATGCGTAGATTCGATCCGCACTTTCTCGAAATCTTCGTCCTTCAGCGTCACCCAGCGGCCCTTTTCGTATTCGTAACCCTTTACGATTTCCTCGGGCTTCACCTCTTTCTGATCCGCTTCGGCCACTTTTTTGTACCGAATGGGACTCAAATCCTTGGCACGAAGTTGCTTGAAGCTAATCTTCTCTTCCCGAGTGGCGGGATAAACCGCCACCGGAATGAAAACCAGCCCGAAATTGATGCTTCCTTTCCAGATCGCGCGCATCGTGATTGGCGTTGAGGGTTCCTAATAGAAAAGGTTCCACCGTCCCCACGCTACGCAACCCGCCTTTGTTTCCGGAGTCCTGAAGATCCGTGCGCCCAGTCATTTAAAACCCGCTAATAGTTAACTTTTTCTAACATCGCCGAAGCGACCCTTCAGCGCGGTTTCTTGATGGCAAAGATCGGCACCGCGCCGGCCTCGGCAGGACGATTCACCAACACGGCGTCGGCAAGCCGAGTGACGCTCATCTGTTCGACATCAAGCGCATAAGCCTCGAGGGTCGATTCGCCGGGAGGCAACCGACTCAGGTCGATGTGTGCTCTCCAGCGATGCCACTGACTTGGCGGAAGGGGCTCGGCATTGGCAAATTCGAAATCAAGGGCGTAAAGGCGCAACGCTGGTGTTGCCACCGGCTGACCGAGCCCAATGATCTGACCGGCAGGCGCCGACGTAGTCGGAGCGAAGAGGATCAGGTCGGAAGGATGCCCGGCACCGAAGCGGGCATGGCCGGTCAGTTCGAGCTGGCCGGAAGCCATGTGCACTGCCGATTCAATTGCAGCCCGTTCGCTCGGAAGTGGCTTCGTTTGCAAATCAAACCATCGCAGTTCCGCCGACGTGAGAACCGGAGGATGAAAAAGGCCGAGCTTTTTCAGGGTGTGAATCGCGTTGCGAGCGTAGGTCTGGCTTTTGTCGACGACATTTCGGGTGCCGGTTCCTTGCTCCCAGGGTAGTAGATCTATGAAGAGGATGAGAGCGCGCGCCTGGAGGTGGGCGCGATGCCAAACCCGCGTCATGTGCAGACCGTGTTCCCAAACCGGGACTTGTGCCATGGCGGCCACCGCAATGACCGCAACCCCGCACCGGGACCCAACCTCCTGCCAGGACGGCCGTCCCGCCAGCAAAGCTTTCGCCAGGACAAAGACGAGCACTCCCGCAGCAATCCAAAAATATTGGCTGACCACGAGGTACCTCGGCGTCACCGCTCGAAACTCACCGGCGTGCGCCCGCCCAAAGCCAATCATCAACCCGACGCCAATGACATACGCGCCAATGGCGAGCCATGGCAACGCCTGCGGCCAAAGCAGCCTTCGGTTTTTGCCTAACAGAATTCCAAGAGCACAGGCACTGAAGACGACGAGCACGGCGGCGCCAAGGGCAGGGGCTCTTGCCATTGGCGGAGAAAACTCCCATGGAGACCGCGTATAGAGGGCGCCGAGAAAGGCCAGAAAAACCCGGGCGATTTGCGCGGGGTGCTCGGCGACAATACCGGACAAGGCGGGATCGCCTGGCTTCAGGTTGTAGGCGTGATAGGCTTGGTTGACGAAATCGTGGAAATAGTACCACGCGGTCACAACGCCGGTGAGAAGAACGACAGTGGCGGCCAGGCAGCGGCGACGCCAGGGACCGGCGGTTGGTTGCAAGGCGACGTAGACTGCCAGGACCGGCCAGAGGCAGAGCCCGTGCGCAAAGGAATGGGTGCCAATTTCCGCGCAGATAATTGTCACCGTCACCCGGGCCCAAAGTGGCCAGGAGCTGTTTAGCGCAGCCAGGCCCAGGAGCAGGCACGGCAGCGGCAGGGCCATCCACATCGACGATCCCCAAAAGAACGTCTGATAGTGCAACGGCGAAAAGATTAGCAGGTTGGCGAGCAGAGCGAGTGCAGCCGACCAGAGGGATCGCCCTAACGTTCGGCAAATCAGCCGGTAAACCAAAATCCCACCAAGCAAGATAAGCGCCAACGTGAAATAGTTTTCGAGGCGAAAATCGCCACCGCTAATCGTGTGCAGCGCAATGATGATGAGCCGGGGCACCACAATCCGATGCTGGATTTGGGCGGCGTAGAAGTCAGACCAACCGAGGGTCCCTGAGCGCCATTTCTCCAGTAGCGCGGCGTTTTCCCAGACATCCCAGCAACCGACGTCGACGGCATACTTGTGCACGAGAGCGCCGGCGAAAAGCGCGGGGAGGAAAATAATCAGTGGCCAAAGGCGCGCGCGATGCCGCCACCATCGCCCCGCTGTCGCACTGATAAGATTTGCCGCCATTGACGCCGGCTCTAGGCCGCTGCGCGAGTTTACCTCCGTCCCTCTGAGGGTCAATCCCGCGACCCGACGCCCCAATCCCGGCTTGCAAATGAGGGACCGCGGTTAACTCTCCAGCAGCCGGTCAAAGCCATGCACGAAAGTTTGACTCCTGCCGCCACCACGCCGAGGCAGATGCCGCGGCTCTGCGTGATGATTCCTTGCTACAACGAAGAGGAATCGATTCCACTGCTGGCCGAGCAATTGCCGCAAGTGCTTGATGCGGCCATGGAAGGGTCCTGGAGCGTTCTCTTCATCGATGACGGAAGCATCGACGGCACGTCCCGTCTGGTGTGGGATCTCAGCCACGCAGATCGTCGCTTCGCCGGCATCCGCTTGAGTCGCAATTTCGGCCATCAGGCCGCTCTCGCCGCGGGGTTGAGGTTCGCTCGCGGCGAATGCATCGGCGTTATTGATTGCGACCTGCAAGACCCCCTCGAAGTGCTGGTGGAACTTTACCAGAAAGTTACTTCGGAAGGTTACGATGTTTGTGCCGGGCAACGCGGGGAACGCGAAGACGTCTCCTGGTGGCTGCAGCTCGCCTACAACGGCTTTTATCGTTTGATGGCGGCAGTGGCCGAACATAAATTCACCGTCGACTCTGGAGATTTCTGCGTCTTCAACCGTCGCGTCCATCTCGCTTTGCTTTCCCTTCCCGAGACCATGCAGGTATTGCGGGGACTGCGGTCGTGGGTCGGATTTCGGCAGACCGTGCTAAACTATCGCCGCCCGCCGCGCTCCAGAGGCCACAAGCAAATACAATCTCCGCCGGCTCGTGCAATTGGCGATCACCAACGTCGTCAGTTTTTCCACCTTCCCACTAAGGGTGGCAACCTGCCTCGGGCTGGGTATGTTTGCACTGACCGTCGCCGCCACCATCTTTTTCCTGATCAATCGATTTGTCCCTTCCTTTACTCCCTTCGGTTACCGAATCAGTGAGAATCCTGGCACGGCAACCCTGGCGGTCTATCTCTCGCTGATTGCCGCGGCGCTCTTCTTATGTCTCGGCGTCATGGGCGAGTACTTGGCTCTGGTGGTGCGGGAGGTGAAGCGACGCCCGATGGCCCTGGTCGCGGAAACCACCTACGGATTAGAAGTTGAGTCATCCGATCATCAGCCGCTGGTCTCTGATCGATGAACGCACCACTTCGCAAGAATAACGTCTGGCTGGCGATGATTCCGGGCCTGGTCCGGACCAGGTGGTTGCGCGTCGTTGCCTGGATCCTGATCGTTATCCCCCCCTCTGTCGCGGCCAGGCTGATTGCCGACCATCAAGTAAACATCCCGTTCCTCGACGATTGGATGTTCACACCGATGTACGAAAAAGCGGCTCGGGGGGAACTGACGATCAATGATTTGTTCGTCGTGCAAATGGAACACCGGCTGGCGGTACCGCGGCTTATTCTGGTGGCGCTCTACTACCTCGCGCCCGGCGCCTTTGCGCTGCAGAATTGGATCACCTTTGGTCTCCTCGTTTTCATCGGGTTCAACGTGGCGGTCCTCTTTCGTCGCACCGGTTTGCGGTTTTCGCAGCGGTGGTTGCCGATGCTGCTCATGAGCGTGACTTTGTTTTCGCCGGTGCTCTACCAGATCCTGTTGTGGCCGATGATGTTTCAAGTGGTGTTGCCGGTGGCTTCGTTGACTGCCGCCCTCGCCATTGTTGGAGCCGGATCGTGGCCGCTCTGGGTGCGATTCGCCGGCTGTGTCGTGTGCGCGCTCACGGCGACGCTCAGTTTTGCCTCGGGGTTGCTCGTCTGGCCACTGCTCCTGGTCGCAATTCTTTTCGAGCGGTCCGTCACTTCGCGGGCACGGAAAGTCTTCGCCGTCCTATGGCTTGCCGCCGCAGCCATCACGGCCCTACTGTATTTTCATGATCTCCGCAACTCGACTGACCCGTCCTTTGCTTACGGCGCGGCGGGCGGTGAGGACACCGCGTCGCGCGGGGCCTCCGCAGTTTGGTCCAGTCCGCTCGGCACCGCCGCCTTCGTCATCAGGGTTCTGGGCAGCCCCTTCGGTCGCGGCACCAGCGCTTCGATGATGGCCCAGGCGCTCTGGACCGGCCTGATCTCTGTTGCTGTGTTAGGAGGGGTGAGCGTGCTATTCTGGCTGCGGCGCCGGCAACTCCCGGAGCCCGGCCGGCTCGCGCCATGGTGGCTTCTGGCCGCTTACTCAGTGGGCACGGCAACGATGATAGCCGCCGGGAGGATGTGGGCGACGCGCTCCGGGGACAACGCTTTGACGCCGCGGTATATCATTCATGCCCTGCCGTTCGCGCTTTCCGTGATCGCATTGCTCGCGGTGTGCTGGCATTGGTTGCGAAGCCGCCATTCCGCCCGCCGGGAACCACTGGCCGCAGGGGCTGGTGCGGCGGTGGCTGTTTTTCTAACCTGGCAATGGGTGCTCTGGGTACACGGTGCAGCCATGATGAACGTGTGGGAGTCGGCTCGGCTGCGCGGGGCGGCCCACACCCTTTTTTTCAAACTGCGGGACCGCGTCGACCTTAAGGGAGAGGTAGCCGGCATGACGCCTCTGGCGCGGCGGATGGATGATTTGGGGCTGCTCCGCCCGCCCATGTTAACCGATACAAATCTCAATCAGTTCCGGGTCTCCCGCAATCCTCCCACCCGGTCGTCGAATCGATTCGCGAGTCTTTCGCAGACGCAACGCGGCAAATACCGCTTCAAAAGGAACCGCGCCGCTGCCAGGCCGCCAGCGGGTCGCCGACGGCGTATTCCTCACTCGCGAAGACGCCGAGGGAAAACGCCACATATTTCAGGTCTGCCAGGTTATGCAGATGCCGCTCTACCTTGGCCGGTCGCTCGGCCGGGATTTGCGCTTCGTGCATCATCGCGGCGATCCGCTCGAAGCGGAAGACCTATCCGGCTTCGACACCGAGTTTGTGCTCCCTGACCTGCCCCAGCGTGACATCGAAATTGTCGCGTGGGCCTTTGATTATCGCGCGTGGACCGTGTATCCGGTCGGGAGATTTCGCATCGACGGAGTGACCGGCACTGTTCGACCCATGGCGGTCGATCCGCGCGATGCGGTACGGAAGAAATCGCGTCATACCACCCGATGATGGCGTGTACATATGTACGTGATAACCGATGATAGCGGCACAATGGCGCCAAAAGTGGCCCGCTCAAGAAATTGAGCCTGTCGGTGCCGCCGGCCAATTAATGCATAACTCCCTTACTATAAAGAGAGTGGGCAGGAGTGGATTCGAACCACTGTAGGCGTTTGCCAGCAGATTTACAGTCTGCCCCGTTTGGCCACTCCGGAACCTGCCCTTGTTCGCGCGAGCGGGGAATATTCTTTCCAGCAGTTCCATTGCAAGCGGTAAACGCTCGTGGCTTCGAGCAAGCCATCGTCATGGAGTCGCTGGCCAGGGGGGATTGCAACCGCCCCCGGAACCCACGGTCGTCGCGCGGCTGGGGGCGCCAGGCTCCCTCAGCCATCCCTTATCCCGGCGGCCAGGCCAAGGAGCGGCCAGCGAGAAAATGAAGGTGGAGGTGCGGCACCGATTCGCCCGCGTCGCGGCCATGATTGATGACGAGGCGGTAGCCTGCTGTACCAGGGTCTTTAACACCGAGTTGCGCGGCAATCTTTCCGCTCGCGATCAACAGCCGGCCCAGGAGCGCTGCGTCGTCGTCCCCGGTATCGCCAACCCGAACAATCGGCTTCCGGGGGACGATCAAGACGTGAATTGGCGCCTGTGGATTGATATCGTGAAAGGCGATGCACTGATCATCTTCGTAAACGATATCGGCAGGGATGGTGTGCGCGGCGATTTTTTCGAACAGGGTCATTGCGCGAGACTCTCGGGGGATTTCCTGCGAGGATTTTCAGTCGTGGTCGGCGTGGCGAGCAAGGAAGCGAGGACATCGGGATTTTCCTCTTTTGCCCCGCCGAGATGTCGAGCCAGGAATTGTTCCATAGCGCGGTAAAAATCGAAGCGATTCTCTTCGTTGGCAAAGCCGTGGCCTTCGTTGTCCTTGACCATATACGGCACGCTGACACCGCGCGCCCGCAGCGCAGCCACCATCTGGTTGGATTCGGCGATGTTGACCCGGGCATCATTTTTACCCTGTGCCACGAGCAACGGCGCTTTGATTTTTTCCGCCTGCAAAGCCGGACTGGCCGCCTTCATCAATTCGAGATCTTTTTCCGGATCGCCGACCATGGCATACATTTGCTGGCGCTCCTGCTCCCAGTAGGGTGGAATCGTGTTCATAAAAGTGAGCAGGTTTGCGACGCCGACATAATCAACGCCGCAGGCATACAGTTCCGGCGAAAAGGCGAGACCAGCCAGAGTGGCGTAGCCGCCATAACTGCCGCCCGAGATGCCCACCCGCCTCGGGTCCGCAATCCCTTGTCCGATGAGCCATTTGACCCCGTCGGAAATGTCATCCTGCATTTCGCGTCCCCACCTTTTAAAACTGGATTCCCAAAACTTGCGGCCGTACCCGGTCGAGCCGCGGTAATTGACCTGCAACACTGCGTAGCCTCGGTTGGCGAGAAACTGCACTTCCGGGTCGAAGCCCCAGTGGTCGCGGGCCCAGGGACCGCCATGCACGACCGCGAGAGCGGGCAGGTTTTTCGGTTTCCGGCCAGTTGGCAGCGTGAGGTAACCGCGGATCGTCAGACCGTCGCGCGCGGAAAATGAGATCGGTTTCATCTCGGCGAGCCCCTCCGGCTTCAGCCAAGGGGAGATTTCGGCGAGATGAATCAGCTTTCGAGAGGGCCATTCCATGCAATACCAGGAACCGAGCGTGCGGTCGCTGGAGGTGCGCACAAGGAATTTCGTTTCATCACGAGAATGATCGACCACTGACACCTCAACGCCGGGCAACTGTTCCTCGGCCCAGCGCTGCATGGCCGCGCGATCAGCGTCGAAAAAGTGATACGTGCGCTTGTCCGTCAAGAACGCCACGCCGGTCACGATCTCTCGCGCGTCCGAGGAAAGTATCCGATCGACATCGACATCAGGGTGTTCGAAGAGCACGCGCTCCGCTTTGAGATCGGGCAGACTCATGAGCACAACCGCCTCCTTGTCGCGCCCAAGATTCGAAGCGCCGAATAACTTTCCGTTGTCGTAACTGAAGCGCAGCGGAGCCACGGTGTCTCGAAAGTGGGTCTTCAGGACTTCGCGAAACGGCTGGTCCTCGCTGTCGCGATAATAGATCACCGAATCCGTGCCGCGGCTGCCGGTGGCGAGGCGCAACCTGCCCTCGTGATCCGCCAGGTAGCTGTTGTAGAGACCGGGATTTTCGACCAGGAGAGTGAGGGCACCGGTGTTGATCTCGAGCCGATAGGCATCGAAATAACGCGCGTCCCGTTTGTTCAGGGCGACCAGAACGTGAGCATCGTCATCTTTTAGATCGTCGATCATATTGGCCTGCGTTTCAGGAAACGGCGTCAGGTCTTTGCGGTTGTCCCCGTTGCGATCGACCGCGTAAAAATGATAGTTCTCGTCGCCGCCACTGTCCTGGATGTAGCCCAGTCGCCCGTTCGAGAGCCAGAAAACTGCGGCGATGTCCCGGGCAGTCGACTCGGTCACCCGCGTCACTGTTTGCTGGCCGATTTTCTGGACGTGAGCATTCAGACGATTTTGCCACGGCATGAGAAACGTGACGTGCGACCCGTCCGGTGACAGCGCGTAGCCAGTGCGCTGAGGATTGCGGAAGAATTCCCTCAGCGGCAACACTGGGGCCGCGATTTTGGATGGATCGCCCGCGGAAAGAGCCGGAAGGGCCAATAATGTGAACGCGCCGGTGGCCCCAACGAAGGGCAAATTCATGATCGGCGACTTAAAGCAGGACGCCCGCAACCGGCGCGCACGAATTGTCCTGAAAAGAATCTCGAATGAACTGAAGTATTTCCGATTCAAAGTCGGTGCAGGACGCAGTCCATGTCTTGGCCGCCAGAAGGTGCAGAACGGCCTCACGAATCTGCAGGCAATGAAGGCGGGTGACACCCAACTCCTGAAAGGAAGCCAGTTCATCCGAAAGTCGGCGAAAGAACAACAGTTCGAAACCGGGTCCCGCTTCCCTGGCGAAATCCAACAAAAACAAATCCAGCGGCGGTGGTTCAGCATGGATGCGATCCGCGATCTCCGGGAAGCCAATGCCCTGGAGCGTCTGGCCGATTTTGTGAAAGAGGTCGTGAAGCGTGATGATGTTTTTGTGAAATCGATCGCGCAGGAATTGAATGACTCCTCGCGCGACATCGGCGGCCGGCCACCACTGGTCGTGGCCCGCATCGGCCGCGGCGCGGCTGATCACATCTTCAAGCCAGTTGGCTTCGTAGTGTGCGACATCGTGCTGACCGACGCGCAACACCGGCATGCATGAGGAGAGACAAATCACGGGATGAGTTTGGGTTGGAGTGGCATTTGATGGGAAGCTAACGAAATAATTCCGGCTGCTGTGAGTTGTGGGCGGGCACGTGGCTTTCGAGCGCTTTGATCTCATCAAGGAATTCGCCCACGTCCTCGAATTGCCGGTAAACCGACGCAAAGCGCACATAGGCCACGTGGTCAATGTGACGAAGTTTTTCCATCACTTTCTGGCCGATGACCCGCGAGGCAATCTCCCGCACGTTATCCTGCTGCAATTCGTTGATGATCTCCTGGGCGGCGAGTTCAAGCTCATCCAGGCTGACCCGCCGCTTCTCGCACGCTTTGAGCAGCCCGCCGAGGAGCTTGTCCCGGCTCAGCGGCTCACGGACATCGTTGCGCTTGACCACCCGCAAATCGGTCCGTTCCACCTGCTCGTACGTGGTGAAGCGATGCTCGCATCGCTGGCATTCACGACGACGACGAATCGTCGTTCCGTCCCGTGATTGCCGCGAATCAATCACCTTGTCCTCTAAGTCGCCGCATTTCAAACAACGCATTTTTGCCAAGACTCACTTCGGATGTATCAAACAACATGTAGTAGTGTCAAAACAAATTGCCCCAAAATGTAGATTTATTGGTTGTTGATCCTTAATAGTTAGGGAATGTTAAGCAGTTCGCTGGCCCCGCTTTCCACCCCCTCTGGTGTGGCAGGATGAATGGAAGGCGCTTTTGCGCGTCCATTTCCACGGCGGAACGCTCGTGGCCCTGTTTTACCGCCGCGAGCGCCGTCGTGCGCTGCTTCACCGCGGTGTTTGTTCGCTCGTTATCGTTTTCGCGGACGGGATGAAAGCCGCAAAGATCCGGTGCAGTAAGGCGCCCTTCCATGCCGGCGTGATCATACCCGTCGCCTTAATTGGACGCGTGCCACAGCAAACCGCGGCAAATTTTCCGCGCCATAACTGGTCCGCCGCATGAGAGCACGACGACAAAAAACGAGTGGCGCACAGACGATGAGCGCGGCGAAAACAATCGTTGTTGGACGTATCCAATTTTTGCATGAGGTCGCCTTCGTCGCTGCTCTTTAACTCGATGATCGGTTTCCAAACCATTTAAGCGGTGAATGAACCGCTTCCCGAATTTTCAGGCACGCCCTCGCGAAAGATGGTGTGCAATCGCATTTCCGGGCTCGCGATTTAGGGCAACTATGTTTATAGTAGCGGCGATTTTCGATGCATGGCCGCCGCAAGCCTAACCGAACACCAGAAGAAGGTGTCGCAAAAAAGCGCCTCTGCCTAACGCTATCTTTTTTAAAAACAGGCGCGAAAGTGGCGCCGGATGTGAAAAAACGGCGCGGAAAATTCTAAAATTTCGCGAAAGTTAACTATTAATCTTGACCCTGCGACGCAGTTGGTAGTTTAATGGGCGTGTTCTTCTTTTTGATCAGGCATCGCAGCCTTGTGCCGAACGTCTGATCTTTTCATGCAAGCGCTTCAACCATCGAATTTGGAACTGCAAGCCCTCGGGGTGTTGTGGCAAAGCGGGCCGGCGACGGTGCGCGACGTGCGCGACGATTTGCCTGACCGGAAGGACCGCGCTTACACGACAGTGCTCACGGTTCCTCAGAAGCTGGAGCGCAAAGGGTTGGTGCGCCGCGCCAGCGTGCGACGCCGGACGTGGGCTGAACGCCGCGCGCTTTTGTTCGCGGCCGCGCGGTCCAAGCGCGAGATTTTGCGTCCAGTTTTACGCGAGCTTATTACGAACGTGTTTCTGGGCAGCCCCGGCGGGTTGATTGAACATGTTCTCACCGAGGTCGGACTGACTTCGGGCGAAAAGAATGTTGCCGCCGCGAGCCTGCGCCGCCTTCTGTGGTGGCGAGATCAGGCCGCGCGACAGCAAACCAACAAGACAAAACCAAAGGAAAACGCATGAAATTGAAAGCCGCAAAAAAGTCGGCCAAAAAGGCCGTTAAGAAGAGTGGTGGCAAGAAGAGAGCCGCCAAATCATCGAAGAAGACCGTGAAGAAGGCCCGCGCTGCCAAGAAATCCGCCAAAAAGGCGGTGAAAAAGGGCGGTAAAAAGCGCTAAGGCTGAAATCGGGAAGCTGCCGCCCGCCTCTGGGTGAGTGGCGCTTCGCACGCGGAAACGCGAAGAAGCCCGAAAGGTGCCAGTCGCCTTTCGGGCTTTTTATGGTCCCACGTGTCTGAGGACAATCCAGGCAGGGACCTGACCATACGCGTCCGGTTTGAACATGGTGGCGCGATGAGTCGTCGTGCTCTACCCACTCCTGGGAGGCGGAACCAAAACCGACTTCGTGCTGGAGCCTCCGAGGAAGCCGGTTGGAAATCAGTTGCGAGGCCGGCGCCGATGACGGTAATTCCGCGGGCATTTCACAGGGACCGCGCGGTTAGCTCAGGGGTAGAGCACCACTTTGACACGGTGGGGGCCAGAGGTTCAAATCCTCTACCGCGCACCATTTGCAACGCGTCCGGGACGCGCAGCCACCCGAAAGCGGGCGCCGACGATCTGCAAAACAGGCGCGAGGGCTCGGAGTTGGGGCAATTTGTTTCATTTTTTTCTAGGCAAACTCATCCTTGTGAAATAGAACCGTCGGTGGTGGAACATCGCTCTGTGAAAGATCTTCGGCTTCTCCTGGCACTTACCGGGTTGTTCATTTGCGAAGGCTCACTTTGGGCCGCCACGACCGTCAATCTCGGCACCGTCAGCCCAGTGGCCGGCCCTGGCAGCCTCGACCTTGCCGGGGACATACTTTATGCGATCCATTTTGGGCCCAACAATCCTTCCACATTAACGGTCAATGGAGTGCCGTTCCTCAGTGACACCGCGCCGCCTCCGGGCGCCTCATTTGTCGGACCGAATTCGGTTCCCTTTCCCGGCTGGCAGACCAAGCCTGAATTTGGGGGGAGTGCCGACGACAACGCGCTCGAGGATATTTATCAGGACATTCGCTGGGCGAACAATGCCTTGGGAGAGACACTGCAGGCGAACCTGGATGTAGTTGCCGGCGAGCCCTACCGGTTGCAGTTGCTCTTTTACGGCAATCATGCCGTTGATGATCGCCGCTGGGATATTGTGGTCGACGGTGCGCAAGCCGTGGATCAGGTGGTTTCGCTGGGCGTCTCGAATTTCGGAGAACTTCCGCCCTATTCGCCTAATCAGGGTCTGGTCTATACCTATGATTTCCTCGCGCCCGACAATCAGGTGAATGTGGTCATGGGCCAGTTGTTCGGAATCACAGAGGGTGCGGATCTAAACCCGATCTGGCAAGGACTCACTCTCGAACGCATCCCCGAGCCCGCGGCCCTGGCGCTAGGTAGTTTCGGATTGATTGCTTTGCTGCGACGAAGACGGCGGTTCGATCGAGGAGCGTAGTGCGCCGCCACGCCGAATCGAGGAAAGTTGGACTGCGGGTTCTTGTCGCGAGCGTTCTGCTTGCCGCCGCCTGCGAGAAAAAACGTGATGAGCCGCTGGCGGGGGCGGCCGCAAACCATGGGACGTCGACTGGCGCACGGGCCGTGGAGAAATCTGTTGACCGCCCGGCTTCGATCAGCCTCGAACAAATTGGCCTCGTCCACCGTGAAGCTCCGGTGAGATTGGATGACCACTCGTGGGACACCGAACATGTCAACGAGGCTGCGGGTCATCAACTCAAGGAGCTGGCAAAACTGCTGGCCAGGCCGGGCGAACTGACGGCGGAGGCGGTGATCCCGTTGCTGGCTGAAGCATTTCATTGTTCCCGGCTGCGTCCGGATAAACTGACTCCCGTTTTCTCGCATGGGGCGCTGACAGTGCATCGCGTCGGGAGTGGCAGCACGCTCCCCATCGCGGGAGCCACGGCATCTGCGTTCGTGCAACATCTGCGGGATCTGTTTGCCGCCGTTCCGGCCCCTGCCGGGGTGCATGCGAACTTCAAGATCTTCCGGGTTTCCGCCGAGCCGGCCACTGCGGAAACGAGTGTCAGGATGGAGCTTGTCGCTCGCGGCGAAGGCAAAGCCATTCAGCAAACGGCCCAGTGGAAGTGCCATTGGCAGCGGATCGAGGGACAGAAACCGCGGCTGGTTTCACTTGCTGTCGAGTCCTTCGAGGAGGTCGCAACCGCCACCGGCCCCCATGGAGGGCCGTCCTTTTCCGATGCCACCGAAACGGTGTTAGGCAATGATCCAGCGTTTCGCGAACAACTCGCCTTCAGTGTCGATCATTGGGTCGCTCGCATCGAGCAGCAGTTTGTTTTTGGTCCGTCCGGCTGGGAGGGTTTGGCAATGGGCGACGCCAATGGCGATGGCCGCGAAGATCTGTATGTCTGCCAACCCGGCGGCCTGCCCAATCGTCTCTTTCTGCAAAATGTTGACGGCACGCTCACGGATCGCGCGCGCGAGTGCGGAGTGGATTGGTGGGACCAAACCCAAGCAGCCCTTTTTTGCGATTTCGACAACGACGGAGATCAAGACCTCGCCATCGCCACCATATGGGGTCTTCTGTTTCTGGCCAACGATGGACACGCCCATTTCAGTGCGTCCGCGGCCAAGGTCACTCCGGAAGGGATGCCGTATTCGCTGGCGGCCGCGGATTTCGACGGCGACAGCGACCTTGATCTTTACGTCTGCTGCTACTCGAAGCGGGCCAACGCGGTCGAGCAGAAATTTCTCGCGCGGCCAATCCCTTATCACGATGCCAACAATGGCAGCCGGAACATTCTCTTTCGCAACGACCGCCAATGGCGCTTTCGAGATGTCACGAAAAAGGTCGGCCTCGATGAAAACAACCAACGGTTTTCCTTCGCGGCGGCGTGGGAAGATTTCGATGGGGACGGCGACCTCGATCTCTACGTCGCCAATGACTTTGGGCGAAACAATCTTTACCGCTGCGACCGTCTGGAGGACGAAAGGATCGGTTTCACAGACGTGGCGGCGGCAGCCGGTGTCGAGGACATCTCCGCTGGCATGTCGGCCGCATGGGGCGACGCCGACAACGACGGACGGCCTGATCTCTACGTGTCGAACATGTGGAGCAGCGCCGGCAACCGGGTAGCCTATCAGCGGCGCTTCCATGAGGGCGCAAGCCCTGCGGCGCTCGCTTCATTTCAACGCCACGCCAAAGGCAACTCGCTTTTTCTCAACGCCGGGGACGGCACCTTTCGCGACATCAGCGAAGCGGCCGGAGTGGCGATGGGGCGTTGGGCCTGGGGCAGCCGATTCGTCGATTTAAACAACGACGGTTTCGAAGACCTCGTGGTCGCCAACGGTTATATCACTCAGCCGGACTCCGGCGATTTGTGAAGTTTCTATTGGCGCCAGGTCGTGGCGCAGAGTCCGGAGCGATCCAGCGATCTCGCTGCTGGAAGCGAATACTTAAAGAGCTGGGATGCGTTGGGTGCCCTGATCGCCCAAGGCCATTCATTCAGCGGTCGCGAAAGAAACTGCGCGTTTCTCAACCTGGGCGCAACTCATAATGACCCCCTCGGCACGTCGAACGCGCAGATTCCGACGTTCGCCTGCGCGGCTGGGGCCTTGAGCCTCGATCAAATGGACGACTCGCGATCGGTCATTCCGGTCGATTGGGACGGTGACGGCGATCTTGATTTGTGGTATGGCAATCGCACGGCTCCGCGACTGCGTTTTCTGCGCAATGACGCCCCTCCGGGAGCCCATTGGCTGGCACTGAAATTGGAGGGAGCCTCCGGCAACCGGGATGCGGTCGGCGCGCGCGTTGAGCTTGCACTCGCTGCTGCGGATGGCACCACGCGCACGCTCTGGCGAAGGCTGCGGGCCGGCGATGGCTTCCTTAGTCAGACGCCGAAGACAGTTCATTTTGGATTTCGCAATGACGAAACAATTCAGCGCGTCGTTGTGCGCTGGCCACCCCGAGGAAATGAGCAGGTATTGACCAGGCTGGTGCCGGGTCGATCCTATTTGGTCCTCGAAGATGAAATCCCCAGAGAGCTGCCGAGGGCAGGGGGGCAAAAAACTTCCACGGTACAATTGAAGCTGCCAAAGGAATCGGGGGAGTCCCGCATCGTGCTGGTGAATCGGCTGGCGGTGCCAACGCTCGAGTATTTTGATTTCTCCGGTCAGAAACTGACCGTCGGCGGATCGGAACTTTTGCAGCCGACGCTTCTTTTGCTGTGGGCGAGCTGGTGTGAGCCATGCCTGCGCGAAATGCGTGACCTGGTGGCCAGCGCAGGCGAGTTGAAGGCGAAAAATCTTCGCATCCTGGCATTGTCGGTCGAGACGGCCACTCCCTCCGCGAGCAAGGATGACATCGCCGCCGCCGAGCGCGCCATCGCCGCGATGAAATGGCCATTCGAGGCGGGCGTGACGCACGAAGGAACATTGCGGTCGCTCGCGTTGCTGGAAAGCAAGGCACTTTATCCGGAACGGCCGCTTCCGCTGCCGACCAGTTACTTGCTTGATCCTTCGGGACGCATGGTGGGGCTTTACCATGGCCCGGCTTCGCCGCTGCAAATCCTGCGTGATGCTGCGCTCGCCGAGCATCCACCGGAATCTGAGGACGCCGCGCAAGCGGCCGCCTTTCCTTTTCCCGGACGGAGCGCGAAACAGCTTTTCGCTATCACCCCGGTTTCCTTCGCCCGGGCTCTGCGAGAGGCCGGCTACCTCGACGACGCGCGCAATGAACTTCGCCGGCACATCGATAAGACGGCCGGGATGGCTGGGAAAAACCCAGCCCTCGCCGCTGCCATGGCTGATGCCTGGTGGCGGCTCGCCGACATCGAAGAAGAAGCGGGCCGATTTGACGAAGCGGTCGCTGCCTACCAGCAAGCCATTGCTTTTTTACCCTCGCACTCATCGCTGCGACTGGCCTGTGCTGCGACCTTATGGCGGGGCGAACGCCTGGATGAAGCGCAGGAGGCCGTCGTCCAGGCACGGGCCCTGGCCAAAGACGTTCCCGCGTTTCAAACCCAGCTTGGCAAAGTCTGGCAGGCGCTGGGAGAGCACGCTCGGGCACGAGAAAGCTTCGCCGCCGCCCTCGCTGCCTCGCCGGACAACATCGAAGCGCGCTTCAATCTCGCGGTCGCGAAACAGCTTGCAGGCGACGCTGCGGGAGCGGCAGCGGACTACGAGGCGTTATCAGGTGAAGCGCCGGATTTACTGGTCGCCGCGAGCAATCTTGCCTGGGTCCTCGGCACCACGAAGGACGAAAAAGTTCGCCAACCCGCCCGCGCCCTCGCCCTCGCTGAAAAGCTGAATACAACCACCCGCGGCCAATCGCCCGCGGTTCTCGACAATCTCGCCGCCGCCCTTGCGGCCAGCGGCGATTATGCCAGGGCCGTCCAAACAGCGCAGACCGCTCTCAGACTCGCGCTTGCCACAGGAGAAGACGCACTGGCCGAGGATGTGAGAAAACACCTCGCCGCTTATCGAGAAAAACGGCCCTGGATCGAGTGAGTCTCGACCAGGCCGCCGAGCAGGTCTCTGCGAGCAGGTTGACGTTTCACAGGTCCGGAGGTAAAACGGAGGCGTCGATGTTTCGCGTCCGTTCCCCCTGGTTGATTTTTCTCGTCCTCGGCGCGCCCTCGGGTGGCGCGCGATGCGCAGGCGAAAAGACGTTCTGCAATCCAATCGACATCAACTACCAGTACAACGCCGAGTGTGAGCACACCGACGCCTCGTATCGGTCCGGAGCGGATCCGGTGATCGTAAACCACCAACGAGGATTTAATCTTTTCGCAACGAATTCCACGGGCTGGTGGCATTCGAAAGACCTGGGGCATTGGCAGTTTGTGAAACCGCGACTGTGGCCGGAGGAGGACATGGTCAGCCCGGCGGCGCTCTCGGTGCGGGAGACGCTCTATCTCTTTCCCTCCACGTTCGAGCAGCGGCCGATTTATTCCACCACAAGGCCGGAGTCTGGCGAACTCGGCCTTTTCAATCCGCTCATGCCATTTGTCCCGGGGGCGGCCGGACCCTGGGACCCTGCCATCTTTCATGACGAGGATACTGACCGGTGGTTCATGTATTTTGGCTCTTCAAATGTCTATCCCATTTACGGCATCGAACTCGATCACCGCAATCGACTGAGCTACATCGGATCAGCCAAGGAACTGATTGCTCTCAAACCCGATCTCCACGGATGGGAGCGTTTCGGGCGCGATCATCGCGATACGATCAAGCCGTTTATCGAAGGCGCGTGGATGACGAAGCACGGTGGGCGCTATTACCTGCAATACGCCGCACCCGGTACGGAATACAATGTCTATGCGAGCGGAGTCTATGTCTGCGATTCACCGATGGGAAAGTTCAAGTATGCTCCGAACAATCCTTTTTCGTATAAGCCTGGTGGCTTCATGACCGGCGCCGGCCATGGGAATATCTTTCAGGACAACTTCGGCAACTATTGGAATACCGGCACCGCATGGATTGGCCTGAATTACAATTTCGAGCGCCGCATCGTCATGTTTCCGGCGGGATTTGACGCCGACGGATTGCTCAATGCCAATACGCGTTTTGGTGACTTCCCGCACTTCGTGCCAACCAGTAAATGGCAGGACCGCAACGAGCTTTTCACCGGCTGGATGCTGCTCTCCTATCGCAAGCCGTGTTCGTCCTCTTCGACCCGCCATCCCTATCCCCCGGCAAATGCCACCGATGAGAATCCGCGCACATTCTGGGAGGCGAAGACCAATAAACCAGGAGAGTGGCTGATGATCGACCTCGAACAGGCATCGGAAATCAGAGCGGTGCAGATCAATTTCGCGGACCATCAATCGGGCCTCTTTGCCAGCGGCGATGATGTGTTCACCCAATTCAAGCTGCATCATTCGCTCGATGGCCGGCAGTGGGCCGTGTTGTCCGACCTGGCCAGGGAAAAGCGCGACCGCCCCAACGCCTACGTCGAGTTGCCGGAAGCGGTCAGGACGCGCTTCATTAAATACGAACACGTTCATGTCGGAGCTCGCCATTTGGCAGTGAGCGACATCCGCGTCTTCGGCCACGGCGAAGGCGAGGCGCCCGGCACGCCTGCCGGCCTCAAGGCCGTCCGTGAAGAAGATCCACGAAACGTTCTCATTTCGTGGCATGATGTTCCGGAAACCGTCGGCTACAATGTCCTGTGGGGGTTGCGGAACGGTAAACTTTACCAGGCCTATCAACTCTTCGCGGACCATGGCACCAGGCTGGAATTGCGGGCCCTGACGATCGGTCAGTCTTACAGCTTCGCCATCGAAGCCTTCAATGAGGCCGGCGTTTCAAAAGTGAGCGAGCCGGTGGCCATCGAATAATGTGGCCGACGTCGTCAGAGAGACTCCTCGCCTGAAAGGAGTTTGACTGACCCGTCCTCCCGCTTCATCTCCGAGCAGACCGCCTCGTCGCAGGAATTCGGGGCAAACTCAGCCCGACCATTGAACGGGACCCGCTTTTCACCATCCGGTGACATTTACATTGATAGAAGGTAATATTGCTGTATTGCTCTATTGATGAAAACCACCATTGATTTGCCCGAACACGTGCTGCATCGCGCCAAAATCACCGCCGCTCAACGCAAGACGACCTTGAAAGAACTGGTTATTCGAGGGCTCGATTACGTGATGCGACCCGAGGCGGAAGTCTCACCCCAGGCAGAAGCGCTCAGTCACCTGCGGAAAGGCCTGCATCTCGGCGGGAGGCCCCTGACCCGTGAGCAAGCCCATGAGCGCCAGTAGATTCCTCGACACGAACATCGTGCTCTACGCTTACGACCTCGACGCGCCGGCGAAACGCGAGGTGGCGCTGGAATTCCTCGAACACGGCTGGGACAAGCCGGGCACTACCGCCCTGAGCGTCCAGGTGCTTCAGGAACTGCACGTCAATCTCTGCAAGCATGGCCCGTCTCCCGCCGACGCCGCCCAGATTGTCCGCCGTTACGCGACTTGGCCGGTCGTTGATAATTCTCTCGACCTCCTCCTCGCCGGGCTGGACGAGCAGGCCCGTTGGAGAATCTCGCTCTGGGATGCGCTTATCCTCGCCGCCGCCCGCGCCTCTGGTGCCTCCGAGCTGATCAGCGAAGACCTGAATCACGGCCAGGACTACGGCGGTGTTCGCGTAGTGAACCCCTTCCTCTAACCACCCATCGCCGCCTCGCCGAGCTTCGAGCAGGCCAAGCGCCGCGAACTGTTAGAGCTGGACAAGGCCGACCTCGACTTCGGCATCTACGGCGTCCTCCGCCAGCGCCACCCTCGTCTTGGATGAACCTCGTCGAGCGCTTCTTCCGCTATCTCACCGTCGATTGCGCTGTTGCGAGGATCGGAATGGTTTCGCCAGAATTGTTTACAAACAAGGTTTGAGTGTGCGGGATTTCAGGGGGTCCTTTTTGTTTGCGGTGGGGGAGACGCTCTGTCGAGCCGCAATGAATTCGAAGGGGGTTCTTATTCTCCGATTTCGCATCGATCATTGCGCTGGTCAGCCTTGCGAAGAACGAGGCGATGGCGCATGGTGAATGCCCCTTGTGAAAAGCAGGACCCCCACTGGCTTCGGGCTGACGGCTGCCTGGCTGTTGCTCGCGGTTTCCGCCGCTGGCACCACGGTCGTGAACGTGGGCGCCATCTCCCAGGTGACGGGACCGCAAGGTCTCGATCTCGATGGGCAAATCGTCTATGCGATCAATTTTTCGCCGGACGATCCGGTTCGGACTGTCAACGGGGTGAACTTCATCCCGGATACGCAGGCGATTCCGGGCGCCACTCTGGTGGGTCCGCAGAATGTGGTCGCGTGGCAGACGAAGCCCGAGTTCGGCAATTCTCCGGATGCCAACGCGCTCGAGGAAATCTGTCACGACATTCGTTGGGCGAACGCGGGGGTTCCGGAAACACTCAAGGCCACTCTGGCAGTCAATCAGGGCGAGGAATACAAGCTGCAGGTTCTTATTTCCGGCAATCATTTTGAAGACCGAAAGTGGGACATTCGGGTCAACAGCCAGAATGCCGTCGATGAGATAACTTCTCTCGGCGCGTCACCGGGGCAGAGCTATGCGCAGAATCGGATCACGCTCTATAGTCACCAGTTTACCGCGCCGACTTCGAGCGTTGTGGTCGAGATGGGGAGCCTCTTCGGAGCGAACGAAGGCGGTGACCGCAATGCGATCTGGCAGGCGCTGACGCTCGAACGCGTATTCATTCCACCGACACCCGACGACATTTTGCTCGAGCCGACGCAATTTTTCGCGGTGCAGACAGCGGCGGTGGGACGTTTCCGCGCCGTTGATCGCAAGTCTGGCACGGTGCAGCATACCTTCACGCTGGTGCCGGGGGCGGGGGACGCGGACAACGCAAAATTCAGCCTCTCCGCCAATCAACTGCTGCCGCAGCCATTCGATTTTTCCAATCAACCGCCGGGCACCGCCTTTTTCGTTCGCGTGCGGGCGACTGACAGCTCAGACGCAAACCGTTTCCTGGAGGAAGCGTTCAATGTCACCATCGCCACGCCGCATGCTCCGACAGCGGTCAGCCTTGACGCCGCGTCGGTCAGTTCGGCCGCGCAAGCGGGAATGGTGGCCGGGCGATTGTTCGCCGCTGATGAGGATGCGTTTGATGTCCACAGCTTCGCGCTCGTGGCCGGCACCGGCAGTGCGGACAACAATTTCTTTTCGATCGCCGGCAACGAACTGCGTTTCGCACAGCTGCTTCCTGCGGGCAAAAGCCAGGTCGAGGTGCGGTTGCGGGCGACTGATCTCGCGGGCCTGGCGGTCGAGCGGGCCTTCACGCTCCCGGTCGTGGCCCCCCAACTTCGCCTTAATGAATTCCTCGCTGGAAATTCAACCGGGCTGCTGGATGAAAATATCGAGCCGCAGGACTGGATCGAACTCTATAATGAATTGCCACAAACGGTCGATTTGAGCGGTTGGTATCTGACCGATGATCGCGACAACCTCGTCAAGTGGCAGTTTCCTTCGCGGACCATCGCACCCAATGGGTATCTTATTGTTTTCGCCGACCGCACGACAACTCCCCCGGCAACGACGGGAAATCTGCACGCGAATTTTTCACTGGATCAGGGCGGGGAGTGGTTTGCGTTGGTCAAACCGGACGGGACGACCATTGCCAGCGCCTTTGATCCGCCGGCGCAGTTTCCGAATGTGACCTACGGGATCAGCCAGGATGGCACCCAGAGCGGATACCTCGTCACGCCCACGCCGGGCGCAGCCAATTCAGCCGTCGCCGCCTTCGGCGAAAACACCGTCACGTTCAGTCAACCGCACGGATTCTTCAGTGCCGCCTTTCAACTGACGCTCACGCCGGCGGCGCCCGGCTCGACCATCCGGTACACGCTCAACGGCAGCAAGCCGACGGCAAGCGCGGGCATCGTTTACAGCGCGCCTCTCACGATCACCCCCGATACCAACGGCCCGACGAAAGGGACGCGCCTGGTGCGTGCCATTGCGATCAATCCCCAGGCTGCTTACGCGCCGGTGGCCACAAACACCTATCTCTTTGTGAATGGAACCGGCAGCCCTGCCACCAACGGCATCATCAGGCAGAGCACCCTCGTTTCATCGATCATCAATCACGCAACCTACGGTCCGTTGATGGATGATGCTCTCCTCGCGTTGCCGGCAGTTTCCGTCATCTCGCCGTCCGGTCCCTCGACTTCAGAAAACGCGGCGTCGGTCGAGTTGTTCGATTCGCAGCAACTCGAGCCCGGTTTTCAAATCGACTGTGGTCTGAACGTCACCGGCACCACCAGTCTCGGATCGCCCAAGCTGAGCATGGCGGCGAAGTTCCGCAGTCAGTACGGCAAGGGGAGTTTGGACTACCCGGTCTTCGCCAGGTTCCCGGTTGAGCCGGAGAAAGCAGCGACTGAATTCAAGGAATTGCGCCTGCGCAGTGGCTCGCACGACACGTTTTTCTGGCTGGCTACGGCGGAAAATCCTCCCGTTCCTTATGGCAGCCCGCCGGTGACCCGCAGCGGAGACGCCCAGTTGGTCCGCAATATCTGGATCGAGGAGATGCAACTGCGCATGGGCCAGCCGGGCAAGCGCGGACGCATGGTGCAGCTTTTTTTCAACGGTTCCTATCACGGCATTTATCACATTCAGGAACATCCGGATGACGATTACATGGCCAGCTACTACGCCGGCTCGTCAGAGGATTTTCATTTTACCGGGGCGGCCACGACCGGCAGCAACCACGGCGGCGGTGATTCGTGGTCGACGGTGTGGGGCCAGTTGAAGGCCAGCCTGAGTAATTACACGGAGGCGAAACGGTGGATCGACGTGACCAATCTGGCCGACTACATGGTGCTGAGTTTTTATGCGGGCAACGACTGGGATTGGTGGCCGCAGCGCAACTGGTCAGCGGCGGGTCCGAAGCTGCGCGACCGGGGCGGGTGGAAGTTTTTCGAGCAGGATTCAGACATTTGCCTGCAGGACGTCAACGCAAACTGCACCGACCAGGGAGTGCCCGACGGCATTTTCGGGTCACTTCGCGCCCAGCATGCCGATTTCCGGGTGCTTTTCCGAGACCGGATTTACAAACATTGCTTCCACGGCGGTGTGCTCACGCCGGCGAAAGCCGCCTCCTGCTACAATGCGCGGGCCGAGGAAATCTTCGTCGCGCTCGTTGCAGAAACTGCGCGCTGGCAGCCGGGATCAAGCGTCGGTCCGCTGCCATGGGACCGCGACGGCGAGTGGACCGTCGAATGGAATTATTTCAAGAACACGTTTTTCCCGCAGCGGACGAATGTGCTGCTCAATCAAATCCGGGCCAACGGCTGGTATCCGATCGAGGCGCCCGAATACAACCAGCGCGGCGGCGCTGTGCCGTCGGGGTTTGATGTGACCATGACCGCGCCGGCGGGCACCACGATTTACTACACCATCGATGGCAGCGACCCACGGCTCCCCGGCGGGGTGCTCAATCCGAATGCCCGATCGTTGGCCACCACGCCGCTCGTGATCAGCGGCCCGACGTTCGTGCGTGCACGCGCGCGCTCGGCCGACTGGTCGGCGATCAATGAAGCTTCGTTTGTTCTAACTGGAACGGTGGCGGCGACGGCCGCGAATCTCTGCCTGACGGAAATCGGCTACAACCCGGCTGGCGACACAGAAGCTGAATTTCTCGAATTTCAGAACACGTCGGCGGATTCAATCGATGCCAGCGGCGTGCGGATCGCCATCGCGGTCGATTTTGTATTTCCGCCGGGAACGGTGCTGGCCCCGGGCGAGCGGGTCGTAGTGGTGAAGAACGCCGCGGTGTTCGATGCGCGTTTCCGGAATACCAATTCCCCGTGGCATCACGGCGCGATCAGGGTCGCGGGTGCCTGGACCGGTTCGCTTAACAACGGGGGCGAGTCGATCACGGTTCTCGCCGCCGAAGGCGCGGCGCTCTTTGCTTTCTCCTACGACGACAGTGGTGGGTGGCCCGGCCGCCCCGACGGGAAAGGCAGTGCCCTCGAGGTTGCCGATTCTTCGGCCGCTCCCGTGACGGCCGCGGAGAAGAGCACCTGGCTGGGCACGCCGGAAAACTGGCGGGCCAGTGCGGAATATCACGGTTCGCCCGGTTGGGCCGGCACCGGTCCGGACAATCGCATCGTCATCAACGAGATTCTTAGCGCGTCAGTTCCGCCCGAGAGCGATGCCATCGAATTGCTCAACACTACCGGCGGCTCGATCTCGATCGGCGGATGGTTCCTCAGCGACGACTCTGACAACTATAAGAAGTTTCGCTTCCCCGCGGCCGCAATTCAGGCAGGCGCCTACCTCGTGCTGACTGAAAACGATTTCAACAACCCGGCGAATCCAGCGAGCCTCGTACCGTTTTCGCTGAACAGCGACGGCGACGACGTCTTTCTCCTCGAAGCCGACGGGGCCGGCAATTTGTTGCGTTTTGTTGATCATGCCGACTTCGGTTCCGCTCCCGGCGGGCTGAGCATCGGGCGCGTGCCGAATGCGACGGGCGCGTTGCAGCTTTTGAAATCGCCGACGCTCGGCGCCGCCAACAGCACCGGTTTCGCCGCCTACGGAACGTGGATCGGCGCGATGTTTCCAGCCGGCACATCATCAGCGCTCACCGGCCCGGCCGCTGATCCGGACGGCGATAGTCTCAGCAACCTTGCGGAATACGCGTTCGTCCTTTCACCGACCGCCTTCGACATTTCGCCATTGCGATACGTGAACGATGGAAATTGTGTTTTTCAATACCGGGTCCGCACAAGCTTGACCGAGGTGCAGATCATCGTCGGCGTCTCGAATGATCTAGTCGTTTGGGACGACTCGGGAGCGGCAGTTGAAATCCTGTCGCAGACTCCGCAACCCGATGGTTCGACGATCGTCACTTCCCGGCTCACCCACCCGTCGCCCCTCCGGCGCTTCGTAAGGGTGCTGGCCCGGTTGTGAGTGCCCACCGAGAAACCGAACTCTCAAGCAGCGGGCTTGGCGGGGCGCTCTTTGCGGAGCTGGGGGCGTCGGCTACGAATATAAATGATTAATCGGCCAGCTGCGGCCAGCAGAAAACTCGAACCCGGTTCTGGCATGGCGCCCCATTTCGCCTACGGGTTCGGGGCTCTCCAATTCCTCCGCGCCGCGAGACCGATGCTTTTAAAAAAGTTTGGCGGTGGCATCTGCGGCTCGCCGCGATCGAACGTGGATGTTACTTCTCCAACTCGAGCACTCTGAACGAAGATCCCATGATCCCGGGATGAGTGAGGGTTTGAAATTGCCGCAGCCACTGTCGCGCTTCGGGTGTTGTTGGGGGCTCTGTGATTTCGCGCAGTCGATCACGAGCGAGCCTGGTGAGAAACGCTTCCTGCCGTTCAAGGGGCCGGGAATCGAGACTGATTTCGCGGGCGGCGTCGATGACCTCAGTGAAGTTCACGTCGGCGGTGATGTCGGTTTCACCAGGCGCGGAAAACGGATCGTCGCAGCGTTGGTGGGCGCGGTAACCACGCAGGGTGCCTTCGGTGCGATGCGGCGCGTAGTAATCCTCCGCCTCGCGGCCATAATCGATGATGAGTACCGCGCCTTGAGAAAGGGTGGCGGCGGCGGATACGAGCCAGGGCCGGATGACAGAACAGAATTCGGTGGTGTAGCCGGGCGGAAATTGAGTCGACCTGTCCAATCTTGGAAATGGCATCGCCGGATTGTTCGTGTCCGCTCGGTCAACGACGTCGCCGTCGATCCATCCCATGGCGCCATCCGGCTGCAGTCCAACGAGCAGTTCGTGCCAGTGGTCTTCATTAAAACGAAAGCGGTCGACCGGGAAGGAGTCGAGCAATTCATTGGCAAAAAACACGCCGGTCACAGGATCCTCCGACAACGTGTACGGCCAACGAACCCAGCGGACACGGCTGCCCCAGGGCGCGAGCTGATCGCGCTGCCATACTTCGAGTGTGCTGAGCGGTTCGATGATGATGTAGCTCAGCGTCTCGAAGAGCACCGGTGCCATTCGAGACAGTTCGTCGAGGATGTCGGCCGCGAGACGGCCATCGTGCGCGCCTTGTTCAATCAAGCTGAATGGCTTTGGTCGTCCCTGGCGTTCCCACTGCTGCACAATGTAGTCAGCCAGGAGCTGACCGAACACCGGACCGACGCTCACGCTGGTGAAAAAATCACCTTCCCGGCCCAACCGGCCTTTTCTGCGTGTGTAAAAGCCGTACTGCGGATGATAAAGACACAATTCCATGTAGCGCGAGAACCGGATTGGCCCGGAGGACGCGATCTCGCATCGAATGTCGTCCGCAAGCGAACCGTTTGCACGGGCCTCGCCCCAACTTCCCGGTTCCATTCTCGCTTGTGCCATCTTCCTCCCTTTGAATCATGAACTATCGCAGTGCAATTACCACCGGCATCAGATTACAAAGCTTTTGGCTTCCCGCCTTGACCGCTCCTCACGCGACCTCGGAGTGAGAGGTATTCAGCGTTCTCGGACGCGGACTGCGACTTGATACTTCTTCCAAATTCTTGGACATTCCGGCGGGCGTGTGGCCCGTGCGTTGGCGCCATGAGCATACCGCTACCAATCCCTCCTCTTCGGTCGCCAATCTCGATCAGGTTGAAATCATCACTGCTCCCGAGTTGACCTTGAGTGACGCACTGGATCGGCCTGGCCTCTGGCTGATGACGAACGAAGTCACGGGTTGGTTCCCACAGACGGCGGTCAGCCAGGACGGTCAGGACGCGGCGGAAGCCCGACCCGGAGGTTCCCGGCTTTCGGCTCTGGTCGAGGGACCGGGAGAACTTTCGTTTTGGGCGCGTCAGGGCGGTTCCCAAGGTGCAGAGATCCGCGTCGGTTCCGGGAACTCGGTCTACCTTTCGGGTTCCTGGACTCGGCACACGTTCCGTGTTCCGGTCGGATTTCAGGTAGTCGAGTGGCGTTTTGTCGGTTTGCAAGCCACTGATCGATTCTTTGTCGATCAACTGGAGTTCACGCCGGCCGCCGCCGTTTCATTGGCTGAAGCGGTCGATACGCCGGGGCGTTTGTGGACGACAAGTGCTGATTGCCCCTGGGTCGGAGCCGTTGACGAAGCGACGGCAGATGCTGCGTACTCAGGCGGGTCGCATCATGTCTGTGAATCGTGGATGGGACCACAGTGGAGGGATCGGCACACCTCGAATTTGAACTCCTGCCGAGGGGCGCAGTCGCCTTGCAGATCGACGGGCAGCTGATGCCGGCCGCATATATTGAGTTTACGGCTCAGGCTCCTTTTCTCCAGCATTGGAACATTGGGGCGGGAAGTCACGAGATACGGTTTGTCAGGCCCGCCAATGGCGATGTCGCGGCTCGCGGAGGGGAGTTGCGGGTCACGACATTTGCCGCGCTGCCGGGGCTGACCCTGCCCGAAGCGCTCGAGAGCCCTGACATTCTCTGGGAGACCGGGGGCGACTATGGCGGATGGTTGGGGGTATCCAGGCCCGACGCTTATAACGGCGGGGACAACGCGGAATCGACCCCGTTGGGCCGATCATGGCTCGAAGGGCACGTCCAGGGGCCCGCCCACGTTTCTTTCGTTATGCCCTATGGCCAGGGTAAAAGATTGCGCTTCCTGCTCGACGCTCAGCTCATCGTCGCTGATGCCCCGTCTAGGCTAGGCGAGGCCGGACCTGGGTGGCATCGCTTCGTCGTCGAGGTCCCATCGGGGCCCCACGTGCTGCGTTGGGAATCCACCGATCATCACGGTCGCCTCGATCACGTGCAAACGATCCTGAATGCAGCGCCAATCGCTTCAGGGCTCGATCTTGGACCGTCTGGCTGGTGTTGGCTCCTCGCCAGCGGTGATCCGATTCCTTCTGTGAGTACCGCGGAGTCAGTAAACGGTGGCTCCTCAATCGAGGTCGGAGAGGTGGCCGCGATCTCCACGTTTCGGGTCAGCAGACTTACCCTTGGACTTCAAGGCCCGGGAGTCCTGGCGAATTCATGGCTGGCTTCCTCTGGCCGTGAGGTATGGGTAATGGTCACCAGCGGTGAATTCCAGAAAGTGGCACTCACGGGACAATGGGAGCGTTTTGACATCCCGATCGCGGAAGGACCCCAAAACGTGACTTGGCACTGGATGCAGCAAGGACCGAATGTGGGCCCGATTTACGTGGATTGGCTGACGTTTAGTCCATCGGGACTTAGCTACGATGGGTGGGTGGCGACGACATCTCTCGCCGAGGGTACCCGGGCACGCGATGCCGATCCTGACGGCGATGGCATCGCGAACCTCGCAGAGTTCGCCACCGGCACTGATCCCTCCGATCCTGCTTCCGCACCACACCTCGAATTCTCGCTGACTGGGGATCGGTTGACGACTTTTATGCCGGCGCCCAAATACGTCGTTGATGGTGTGACGGCTGTCATCGAAGCCTCACCAGACCTTGTCACGTGGTCGCAGGACGGCGTACTTCCGCTTGATCCAAACGGCTCACTGATAAGAGCCGAAATCAAGCCAGCGGCATTTCCCGGCGCCGACGTTTTCGTGAGAGCCCGGTTCGGAGTGGGGCCTTGACCTTCATGGTTTGTCGTTCAGAGGGGGGTAGCGGGCGGTGCGCTGGCGGGAGACATTGGGAATCGGAGTGCTTCGTTGTGTATCGGTTGCCCTCATAACTCGATCATGCACTAATAATCCTGCATAGAGCGCGTCTTCATGAATTTCGGGTCTTTGGCTGCAGCACTGCGCTATCGGTTCCGATGGCTGGCATCTGCCGCGCGCTCTTCATCGCACAGAAGATAGGGATCAAAGCAGCCGGCGTTGCGAGCCGCGAAGTGCCAGCGAAATATTCCGTCAAAGCGCGCCCTCGGGAACACTTCGTTGGCGTCCTGGTGGTGTGTGCCATTCATTCTTTGGGAAACAACCGCGCCATGCCGGATCGGGCGACGAGCCAAATTTGAGCACGTTCTAAGCCCCCGGTGCCCTTGCCGTGCAACTCGCAACCAGCGCAATTGCCATTCGCTGAAAGGAAGGTAGCTTGCGCACGTATTTTGCTTCTCTTCGCTTATTCCTCATGATTGGAGATCTCATCAAGCCGGGGTCAGTGCCGCCTCAACCGCCCCGCCGCCATCGTCGTCGACGCGAATCGCTTTTTCGGCGCCCGTGGGTGCGCTGGACTGCCGGGTCGATATTTGTTTCGGCGATTCTCGCACTCCTCACGTTCTTTTTTGTCTGCACTTACTATCGCAACCGGGCTGAGAAATACGACCTGGCCAAGCTGGCCGAACTGGAAAAAAGCAGCGTCGTTTTTGACCGCTACGGGGATGAGATCGGCAGTTTTTACGTCATGGAAAATAGACGGCCGGTTCCGTTAAATGACGTGCCGCTGCATTTTATCAATGCGCTGGTGGCCGAGGAAGACAGCCGCTTCCTCTTACACCACGGCGTGGATTACATGGGTATCGCGCGCGCCGGATTGGCCACCCTGCGGGCGGGACGTGTCCATCAAGGCGCGAGCACGATCACTCAACAACTCGCCCGTCAGGGTTTCGGGATGGCCAGCCAGCGCACCGTCCATCGAAAACTAACGGAGATTTTTCTGGCCAAGCGGATTGAAGATCGCTTCAGTAAACAGCAGATCCTCGAGCTGTACCTGAATCGGATTTATTTCGGCCGTGGCTTCTACGGAGTCAACTCGGCCGCACTGGGTTACTTCGGCAAGCCGGTCAACCAGTTGACCATCGATGAATCTGCGGTCCTTTGCGGATTGATCAAGAGCCCGAACCGCATCTCTCCGCTCAACGACATGAACGAAGCGATCGCGGCGCGAAATCATGTGCTCAATCGCATGCGGGACGAAAGCTTTCTCACCGCCGAAGAATATACCCGGCTCAAAGAGCTGCCGATCAAGGTGTCTCCGGGGCGAATGCAAGGCGCGACCGGCTACGTTCAGGCGGAAGTGCGCGCCAAACTTATCGAACTGCTCGGCTACGATCAGGCAAACACCGGCGGGTATCGCGTCTACACGACGGTCGATAGCGAACTGCAAAAGGCCGCCGAAAAAACTTTAAGCGAACATTTGCAGCGCATCGAAACTTCCACCCGAGGTTACAAACACGAGACCGAGGCGGTCTACAAACAGAAGCTCGACGCCTTCCTCGCCACCGGAAAAGGTCAGGACGACAAGGACTGCCCCAAACCAGGCTATCTCCAGGGCGCTCTGGTCGCCATCGACAACCAAAGCGGCGCCATCTTAACCCTGGTCGGCGGGCGGGATTTCATGCTCAGCCAATACAACCGCGCGGTCCAGGGCCGCCGTCCCGTGGGCACGGCCTTTCTTCCCTTTGTCTATGGCCCGGCTTTTGAAAATGGCCGCTATCCTGGAACCCGGGTCAAGGATACGCCGCTCGACAATACCCGCGTCATGATTGGCGCCATTACCGGGATTCTGGGTGAATGGGGGAGCGAAAATCCGCAAACCGTGTACCAGGGCGACATCAGCAGCCGCAAAGCGCTAGTCTTTTCCCGAAATGGCGCCGCCGTTCGTGTGGGCAGCGAGGTCGGGTTGGAAAAAGTGAAGGATTTTGCCCGCCGTTGTGGCATCCAGTCTCCACTGCGCGAAGAGAATAAAGCGTTTTTGGGCAGCAGCGAAATGACCCCTGCAGAGTTGTGCCTGGCCTATTCGACATTCGCCGGTCTTGGCAAGCGTCCCAGCCAGCTCTATCTGATCACCAAGATCGAAGATCACACCGGCAAAGTGGTCTATTCCTCGAAGGCTGCTGAGGCCGATCTCATTCAGGCTACTGATGAGTTTACAGCCTTTCAGGTGCATAGTTGCCTCGAGCAGGCCCTGAATGAAGGGCCGGGCAGCCCTGCCACCTCGGAATATGGCCTGGGCGATCTCCCGGCAGCGGGAAAAACCGGCACTCATTCAAGCTTCACCGACCTTTGGTTCGCGGGCTACACGACGCGGATTACTTGCACCGTGTGGGCAGGCCTGGACAAGCCAGGCACCATTTTCGAAAATGCTTTCAGCAACCGGATCGCCCTGCCCATCTGGTGCGAAGTGATGAAGGCTGCCTCGACGATTTATCCCGCCGAGGCGCTTCAAGCACCCCCCAACTCAGAAACGGTTGCCGTCTGCCAACGTTCGGGGCTTCGCGCCACCGATAATTGTTACGAACCCCGCACCGATCCGCAAACAGGACGCGAACGGTTCGTCCGCAGCGCCTACAATGAAATCGTGCGTCCAGGATACAAAGTCGGCGAAACCTGCGACGTCCACTCCAAGAGGCCAGAGGGAGAATTGCCTTTTGATCTTCCAGCCCTCAGTGCCGGCGCAGGACTTATGATCGACCCCAAAGCGGCCGTAGCCGCCGCCAGCGCCGTGCCAGTCGTGGTCATGTCACCGGTAATTCTGAGTGAAACCGACCCTTATCAGTCGCTCAAGCCCCTCGGGCGGATACCCAAGGCAATCACGGTCGAATCGGAAATCCCCCCGCCGGATTCACAACCGGGCAAAGATAAAGATCTCACGCCTCCCAACTCAATTTCCCGTGAAAAAGGCCGCCTCGATCTTAAGCCGCCGGAGCCCGTAAGGCTGGACTGAAATCTCCACCTGGCATTGCGGCTCCACTGGCTGCACCCGGAGCCCCAAGGTGCCGGGCAGCAGTGGCGAAGGTTGGATTCTGGGGAGCGCACGCGCCATCGCGTGCCATGGTCGGCGCCCTCGCCGACCAAAATTCGAAATCGAATCGGCGAAGGCGCCGATTCGGACACGCGATGGCGCGTGTGCTCCCCGATCCATGAGATTCGCCACCGCTGCCGCCGTGCAAACTCATTTTGTGGAGCCGACGTTCGGGAGGTTGAGGTTACCCACCGCGTAGCCATGCCGGTGGGGAGCGGGGCGGCCGCTTTTGGAGATGGCAGAGCGAAGCGTCGACACCGCTTTTGTTCGCAGTCACATGGGATTCCGCAAGCCAAAGCGCAGTCGCCGCCGCACTTTGCCGGCGCACACCCAGGACGCTCCGAGTGTCGGCGACGGCTTGTAATTCTTTAATTCGTCACTCGCAATCGAACGAAGAGGCGGTTGCCGGCGCCGAGAGGGATACCAGCCTTTACCTGCTGCACGATGCCATCATCGTTGACGACGCTCTCGGTGACTCCAGCGGAACTCCAACTCGATGCGGTCAGCGAATCGCTCCACTCGACCACAAATTGCACCTCGCTCAAAGCGGCCTTGTTGCGCGTGTAGAGAAACGCGATCGAGTTGCCACTCAGGGCACCTGAGATCGGCGCGACACTCGGCTGAGTCGGATCCTGGGCGGCGCCGAATTCGACCACGTTGGTGAGCCCGTCATGATCCGGGTCGGCCAGGTCAGCGCCATCGCCGCTGTTTTCCGGACTGCCAAAATATTGCGTGCGCCAGAGCTGCAGCGCCGATTCGCCAACACCGGTAAAACGTACGCCGCACCGGATCCTGAAGCGCTGTTGTTGCTTTGGTTGCCGTTGACGCCGGTGGCGCTGCTGGACTCCAACACCGCCCCGACCACCAGCGTGTCGCCTGAAACCACTAGCGAGTAGCCAAAGTAGTCTTCAGATTCAGTGTTCGACGCTTTGATATAGGCCTGCTGATTCCACATTGTCCCATTGCGCACGAAAACGTAGGCCGCGCCAGAATCCCCAGCGGTGTCGTTCCCTTGATTGCCGTTCACTCCGGTGGCGCTGCTGTTTCCCGCGGCGCGCCTATGACGACCGTCTCACCGGCCATCGCCACCGAAGTGCCGAACGCGTCACTCGATCCGGTATTCGAAGCCTTGAGATACGCCTGCTGTGTCCAGATTGTCCCACTTCGCACGTAAATGAACGCCCCGCCGGAATATGCGGCACCGGTGTTGTTCTGGTTGCCGTTTACTCCCGTGGCACTACTTGAATCGTTAGGCGCTCCGACCAAAATGGTTTGGTTCGATATTGCCACTGAGCTGAATACTCTGCCGCTGACGTTGAGATACGCCTGGTGGGTCCACGTTGTTCCGCTGCGCACGAAAACGTGGGCCCCGGCGCCGTCACTTCCGACTACGATCGTGTCACCCGACACCGCCACCGAAAATCCGAACCGCTGCTCGGCGGCGGTGTTCGACGCCTTGAGGTAAGCCTGCTGAGTCCAAGTCGTCCCCGTGCGGACGAATACATAGGCGGCGCCCGCGGAACTGGCGCTGTTGTTTCCCTGCACGCCATTGACGCCTGTAGCGCTGCTGTCTTCGTGAGGGGCTCCCACTACCACCGTGTCGCCAGAAATGGCTACCGATGTCCCAAACCCATCACTGATAGCGGTGTTCGAGGCTTTTAAATACGCGGCTTGCGTGATGGCGTTGACGGCCAATGGTTCCTTCGTTCCTTGCTGTCGTTCGTATGCCGCGCGGATGCTGCTCCAGTCAGCACCGCTGAGACCTTGTGGCACGGTGTCCGGACTTTCGAGATGCTGGCTTTGGGCGTTCGATCCAGCGGTCCAGATCAGGACGATGAGGACGGCGAGGGCGCTTCCGACGCGCCCATAGCTTCCGACGCGCCTATAAGTTGTCACTGCCAGCAAAGGAGAACGGGCACCTTGCCCGTTGCAGTGAATCTCGCAGCGCACAGAACCGTGTCGGTGGGGCGAGGCTGCCCCTCGACGTGCTCGGGGCCTTGAGCCTGTCGAAACGGCGCCCGAGCCGCAGTGAATCATTGCACTGAATTCCGAGTTGCCTGCCACGCGCAGGATGCCCATGTCCCGCTCAACGACATCGGCATCGTTGCGGCAACTGCGCGATTTCAGTCGGTTATGAATACATTTCCTCTCAGCGTCTGTGATTCTGCACGGGCGGACGTGAAACGGAAGGAAGAAATTGCGGGCTCCGAGTCCATGTCGGCATGAACGCCCTGCTCGACCCCAGCGTGCCACACCCCTCGCGGGCGTTCTTAAGTGCGAGCTTTCTTGACCGTCTGGCGCCGCGCCGTTAATTGTTTCCATGCGATACCACGTTGTTCTCAATGTCACGGAGGAGGGCTACAGCGTCTATTGCCCAGGATTGCCGGGTTGCTGGTCGCAAGGCGCCACTGAGCAAGAGGCACTCATCAATATCACCGACGCCATCCAGGACTTTCTGGCCGCCGTGCAAGACTCCCTCTCCGGAGCCGACGTGCGAGAGGTTGATGTTCCCGCGGCGTAGCGATGCCACGCTTGCCCGGCATCAATCATCTCCGTGCCGTCGCAGCATTGGAAAAGGCAGGATTTCGGATAGTGCGACAAGGCAAGCACATCGTCATGTCCAACGGCAGCCGTTTCATCACCATTCCGAGACACAACCCCATCAATGCCTTAACGATGGGTGGTATTGCGAAGGACGCAGGACTCAGCGTCGAAGATTTTCGAAAGCTCCTGTGATTGCGTCTCTGCCTGCCGTTTTGCCGCCGTCAAACTCACGGCTCAGATGACACCCGCAACCGAACGAACAGGTGGTTGCCCGTCCCGAGAGGTACAGCAGCCTTTACCTGCTGCACGATGCCGTCATCATTGGAAATCGTTTGCGTAACCCCAGCGGAACTCCAACTCGAGAGGGAATCACTCCATTGGACGGCAAATTGCACCACGCCTAAGGCGGCCTTGTTGCGGGTGTAAATGAACGCAATCGTGTTGCCAGTCAGGGCACCTGAGATCGGCGCGACACTCGGTTGAGTCGGGTCCTGTGCGGTGGCAAATTCGACCACGTTGGTGAGCCCGTCATGATTCGGGTCGGCCAAGTCAGCGCCATCGCCACTGTTTTCCGCACTGCCGAAATATTGTGTGCGCCAAAGCTGCAGCGCCGATTCGCCCACGCCGGTGAAACGTTCGCACGCACGAAAACGTAGGCCGCGCCTTGCGCGTTCTCGTTGTTCTGGTCTCCGTTGATGCCGAGGGCGTTGCTGTTTTCCAACGCCGCTCCGATGATCACCGTGTCACCGGCGAGCGCCACCTGATCACCGAAGTGGTCACCAGCGCCCGTGTTGGAGGCTTTTAGATAGGCCGATTGCGTCCAGGAGGTTCCGTTGCGTACGAAAACGTACGCCGCGCCAGAATCCGGGGCATTGTTGTCGCTTTCCGCGGGGTGATTTACCCCGAATGCCCTGCTATCCTCAAATCGAGAGCCCACTACTACTGTGCCCGCGGAGACCGCTACCGAGGAGCCGAAATTGTCATCCGCCCCAGTATTGGAAGCTTTGAGATACGCCTGCTGGGTCCATGCCCGCAAGAAATTCTGGAATCCATCGGCGAAAAACTTGAGAAAATAAGCAAAAGGGCTTGCCGAATTTTGGGGTTTGTGTATTTTGTCCATCCCCGAGCGAAAACCTCGGGTAGCTGAATCGGCAAGAGCTGATCGCCATTGGTAATGACGATCGGCTTTTTTATCCGTCAGCTGCCGTTCTTTGAGACGCAATGCTCGAACTGGCATCGGAGGATCTGCAAAGATCGCTGATGATTCGGTTCGGGAAGAAGCAAAGACTATTTTGTGCGCTGCGTGTTGAGCAATCAATGCGCAATCGGTCGAGAAGCGTTCTGAGACGCTTCTTTTGACCGTCAAGTTCTTGCACCTGATCACACGCCACTGCGAAAGCAAAGGCGGGGTGGTCGGGAACAGAATCTCAGATTTTCTTTTCGGAGAGTTTGATTCTGGCTCAGAACGAACGCTGGCGGCGTGGATAAGACATGCAAGTCGAACGGAATCACTAAGGTAGCAATATCTGAGTGGTTCAGTGGCGGACGGGTGCGTAACACGTGGGCAACATGCCTGGAAGTGGGGGATAGCCCGGGGAAACCCGGATTAATACCGCATGTGGCAGCAGAGAGGCCTCTCTCATCTGCCAAAGACGGGGATCGCAAGACCTGTCGCTTCCGGATTGGCCCGCGGCCTATCAGCTTGGTGGTGAGGTAACGGCTCACCAAGGCTACGACGGGTAGCTGGTCTGAGAGGACGACCAGCCACACTGGAACTGAGACACGGTCCAGACACCTACGGGTGGCAGCAGTCGAGAATCTTTCACAATGGGGGCAACCCTGATGGAGCGACGCCGCGTGGAGGATGAAGGTCTTCGGATTGTAAACTCCTGTCATGAGAGAACAAGCAGAGCGGGCTAATACCCCGCCGAGTTGCTAGTATCTCAAGAGGAAGGGACGGCTAACTTCGTGCCAGCAGCCGCGGTAAGACGAAGGTCCCAAGCGTTGTTCGGAATTACTGGGCGTAAAGGGTGCGTAGGCGGCGCGGAAAGTCAGATGTGAAAGCCCCGGGCTTAACCCGGGAATGGCATCCGATACTCCCGCGCTCGAGGACTGGAGAGGAGTCTGGAATTCACGGTGTAGCAGTGAAATGCGTAGATATCGTGAGGAACACTAGTGGCGAAGGCGAGACTCTGGACAGTTCCTGACGCTGAGGCACGAAGGCCAGGGGAGCGAAGGGGATTAGATACCCCCGTAGTCCTGGCAGTAAACGGTGCTCGTTTGGTGTGGGCGGATTCGACCCCGTCTGTGCCGGAGCTAACGCGTTAAACGAGCCGCCTGGGAAGTACGGTCGCAAGATTAAAACTCAAAGAAATTGACGGGGACCCGCACAAGCGGTGGAGTATGTGGCTTAATTCGATGCAACGCGAAGAACCTTACCTGGGCTTGACATGCATCCCTAAGCGTGTGAAAGCACGTGAGTGCCGCAAGGCACAGTTTGCACAGGTGCTGCATGGCTGTCGTCAGCTCGTGTCGTGAGATGTTGGGTTAAGTCCCGCAACGAGCGCAACCCCTGTGGCTTGTTACCAGCGAGTAATGTCGGGGACTCTAGCCAGACTGCCTAGATCAACTAGGAGGAAGGTGGGGACGACGTCAAGTCAGTATGGCCCTTACGCCCAGGGCTGCACACGTACTACAATGCCCAGCACAGTGTGATCCTAACCCGCGAGGGGGAGGAAATCCGCAAAACTGGGCTCAATTCGGATTGCAGGCTGCAACTCGCCTGCATGAAGCCGGAATCGCTAGTAATGGCGCATCAGCTACGGCGCCGTGAATACGTTCCCGGGTCTTGTACACACCGCCCGTCACATCATGGGAGCCGGTCGCACCCGAAGTATCTGCGCCAACCGCAAGGAGGCAGGGTCCTAAGGTGCAACTGGTAACTGGGATGAAGTCGTAACAAGGTAGCCGTAGGGGAACCTGCGGCTGGATCACCTCCTTTCTATGGAGATTTTTGCCCGCACCCACTCACGGGTGCTCCGGCAGAAAGGTCGACGCCTTATGGGTTTCAAACCCACGAGGACCCGCGGAGCACCAGCAGGACGCTCCGCATCAAAAGTTCTGCGCAGTTCGGCCGCAGCGCACAGAAAAGTCTTTACTTCTTTCTGCCAGCATGCCCACCAGTGGGCCTTCGTCTTCTGGCGGATGCTCAAGAAAAGGGGGCATAGCTCAGTTGGTAGAGCGCCAGCTTTGCAAGCTGGAAGTCAGGGGTTCGAATCCCCTTGCCTCCACCAACGCGAGCTCTGCTCTTTTTGGGGTCAGTAGCTCAGTTGGTTAGAGCACCGCCTTGATAAGGCGGGGGTCACAGGTTCAAGTCCTGTCTGACCCACCACTTAGCCAGGCCCGGCGCGGCTCGTCCGCGTCCAAGCATGCCGGCGGCTTGCGTCAGCGTTTTCAGAGGTTCTTTGACATTTGCATACAGGGTAGGCAAACTACAAACACTTGAGACTCCAAAGGGAGTTCTCTTGTTGTCTTGGAAAAAACAAACACGGCAGTTTTCTTGGATAATTTCCGGGAAATCAAGTTACAAAGGGCACACAGTGAATGCCTTGGTGCCAACAGGCGATGAAGGACGTGCTAAGCTGCGATAAGCTCCGGATAGCGGCACAGACGCTTTGACCCGGAGATTTCCGAATGGGGTAACCTGTGGGAGCTAATCCTCCCACGTCCCGCCTTGAATTCATAGAGGCGGGCACGCAATACCCGGTGAAGTGAAACATCTCAGTAACCGGAGGAATAGAAAGAGAATCGATTCCGTCAGTAGTGGCGAACGAAAGCGGAACAGCCCAAACCGGAAGGTTTTCCTTCCGGGGTTGTAGGAGCCCGACATGGCAGCGCAACGGTTAGGTGAAGCGGATGGAAAACCGCTCCCCAGAGGGTGAGAGGCCCGTAACCGAAAACCCGAGCGCGCCTAGGGATTTCCTGAGTAATGCGGCACACGTGAAACGCCGCATGAATCCACGCAGACCACTGCGTAAGGCTAAATACTCGTTGGCGACCGATAGTGAACTAGTACCGCGAGGGAAAGGTGAAAAGCACCGCTGTGAGCGGAGTGAAAGAGATCCTGAAACCGTGTGCCTACAAGGTGTCAGAGCCTCTTCGGAGGTGATGGCGTGCCTTTTGCTTAATGAGTCTGCGAGTTAGTATCCGCGGCAAGCTTAAGCCCTTCTGGGGCGCAGGCGCAGCGAAAGCGAGTCCTAATCGGGCGATTTTGAGTCGCGGGTGCTAGACCCGAAGCGGTGGTGATCTACCCATGGCCAGGCTGCAGCGCGGGTAACACCGCGTGAAGGGCCGAACCGGTGGACCTTGAGAAGTCCTCGGATGAGCTGTGGGTAGGAGTGAAAGGCTAATCAAACCCCGTGATAGCTGGTTCTCCTCGAAATGCATTGAGGTGCAGCGTCGCGTGCTGATGCGTGGGGGTAGAGCACTGAATGAGCTAGGGCCCATACCCGGGTACCAAACTCAACCAAACTCCGAATACCACGCAATGAAACGCGGCAGTGAGTCTGCGAGGGATAAGCTTCGTAGGCGAAAGGGAAACATCCCAGACCAGCAGCTAAGGTGCCTAAATAACGCTCAGTGAAAAGGATGTGGGACTACTTAGACAGTGAGGATGTTGGCTTAGAGGCAGCCATCATTTAAACAGTGCGTAATAGCTGACTCATCGAGTGGTCCCGCGCCGAAAATGATTGGCGATCAAGCGTTATACCGAAGCTCTGGATGAAGTCGGACCTCGGTCCTTCTTTATGGTAGAGGAGCGTTGTCTGCGCGTCGAAGCTGGATGGCGACTGAAAGTTGAGCGCAGACAAGTGAGGATGCAGACATGAGTAACGTTAAGGCCGGTGAAATCCCGGCCCGCCGTAAACCCAAGGTTTCCTAGGCCACGCCGTTCGTCCTGGGGTTAGGCGGGACCTAAGTCGAGGCCATATGGCGTAGACGATGGACAGCTGATTAATATTTCAGCCCCACCGACATTTAAGCGGAGAGGACGCAGGAGGGGAGAGGACCCGTCGATTGAAAGTGGCGGGGGCGCAAGCTGACAGCGCGGCTTCGGCCAAGCTGGATTCTTCAAACCTTCTGCCGAGAAAAGCCTCCGTGTATACTAAGGTGCCCGTACCGCAAACCGACACAGGTGGGTGGGTAGAATATACCAAGGCGCAAGAGTGAACCCTCGTGAAGGAACTTTGCAATCTAGTCCCGTAACTTCGGAAGAAGGGATGCCTCTCCAGTCATGGAGGGGCCGCAGTGAAAGGGGTCAACCGACTGTTTATCAAAAACACAGCATTCTGCCAAGCCGCAAGGCCAAGTATAGGATGTGACACGTGACCAATGCCGAAAGATTAAGGCAAGGGGTTAGCCGCAAGGCGAAGCTCTGAACCTAAGTCCCGGTGAATGTCGGCCGTAACTATAACGGTCCTAAGGTAGCGAAATTCCTTGTCGGGTAAGTTCCGACCTGCACGAATCGTGTAACGAGTTGACCGCTGTCTCCACGAGGCGCTCAGTGAAATTGTAGTGGCGGTGAAGATGCCGCCTACCCGCAGAAGGACGGAAAGACCCTATGCACCTTAACTGTAGGCTGTCACTGGTGCTTCGGTCTCGATGCTCAGCGTAAGTGGTAGGCTTTGATGCGGGCCTTTCGGGGTCCGCGGAGCCGTCAATGAGACACCACCCTTTGATACTGGGGTATCTAACCCTGAACCTTTCATCAGGTTGGGGGACCATGGCAGTTGGTCAGTTTGACTGGGGCGGTCTCCTCCCAAAGAGTAACGGAGGAGCGCGATGGTTGGCTCAGCGTGGTTGGCAATCACGTGTTGAGTGTATAGGCATAAGCCAGCCTAACTGTGAGACAGACATGTCGAGCAGATGCGAAAGCAGGTCTAAGTGATCCGGCGCTAGAAAGTGGAATCGGCGTCGCTTAACGAACAAAAGGTACGCTAGGGATAACAGGCTGATCGCGCCCAAGAGTTCATATCGACGGCGCGGTTTGGCACCTCGATGTCGGCTCGTCACATCCTGGGGCTGGAGAAGGTCCCAAGGGTTCGGCTGTTCGCCGATTAAAGTGGCACGCGAGCTGGGTTCAGAACGTCGTGAGACAGTTCGGTCCCTATCTGTTGTGGGCG
>JBPCQC010000074.1:0-20921 GCA_050998515.1 Verrucomicrobiales bacterium | reverse complement strand
GGGGGCGGGGGGGGGTTTGGGTGCAAAAAACGCCCCCCCAAAAGCTCCCCCCCACGCCCCTTGCCCCCCCTTCGGTGACCCCGGTCCTGCACTGTAGCCGGCCTCTGTGAGGCCGGTCCTGCACTGTTCTGTGAGGCCGGTCCTCGCAGCTCGGGAGGTTTCGCCATGTCGCGAAGGTTCCAACCTTCGGCCGAGCAAATTTGAAGATCGGGGCCGAAGACCTCCGCTGCGGAGCGCGACGGTTGACAAGCACCACGCGGAAATGAACTGTTTCGCCCAACGGCAGGGTAGCTCAGCGGTAGAGCAGGGGACTCATAAGCCCTTGGTCGGGGGTTCGATTCCCCCCCCTGCTACCAGGGTCTAAAGGGCAGAATGCAGAGGGCAGAGATCAGAATGGTTGCGGCCGTTTGTGTCGAGCGAAATTATTGGAGATCCGCTCAGTCTGGCTCGCTTCTTCTGCGTCCTGAAATCTGACGTTTTGCGTCAGTCCCACAGCTCGTAACCGCCGCGAGCCTGACGGTAATAGCGGCCATCGCACTCCCAACAGCGTTCGCCGCGATACATCACCGGGTGCGCGTGGTGAGGCAGACTCGCGATGATGCGATGATGCGGCAGCGGCGAGCGATGAATGATTTGGTGAGGAGTCGGCGGGGGTGCGACCACGCAGCCTCCGAAGAGCAGCACGGAAAAAGTCAACGGCACGGTCCAGCGGCAGCACCGAGAGCGGGACAGGAAAAAAAGCGTGTTCATAAAGTGTCGAGTAGTTACGACCGCAGGCATCAGGCCGATGCACGGAAGATCAGCTTCAATGCTGCGCTCCCAAAGAACGAAGCAGGGAGGCAATTAGTTTGGGTTACCCTCCCAAATAGGCTGCCCGGACTTTGGGATTGTTGCGCAGAGCCTCGGGGGTGTCGTGAAGGAGAACTTTTCCCATTTCGAGAACGTAACCGTAATGTGAGATTGCCAGCGCCAGGTTGGCATTTTGCTCGACCAGCAGGATGGTGATGCCCCGTTGTTTGTTGATGGCGACAATTTGCTCGAAGATCGAGCGGACAAGGATGGGCGCGATGCCGAGCGAGGGTTCATCGAGCATCAAACAACGCGGACGGCTCATCAGGGCCCGGGCGATGGCCAGCATTTGCTGTTCGCCGCCCGAGAGAGTTCCAGCCTGTTGATGAAGCCGTTCTCTCAGCCTGGGAAAAATCGTGAAACAATAATCCAAATCCTCCGCGATGCCGGAAGAGTCTTTGCGCAAATACGCGCCCATGCGCAGGTTCTCCTGCACCGTGAGATTGGCGAAGATCATGCGGCCCTCGGGCACCTGGCACAATCCCTGAGCGACGATCTTATGGGCCTTTTGATTCGTGATGTCGGCGCCGCCGTAAAGGACGCGGCCGCTCCGCGCTTTCACCAGGCCGGAAACGGTCCGCAGTGTGGTCGATTTTCCCGCGCCGTTGGCACCGATCAAAGTTACGATCGATTTCTCCGACACCTCGAGCGAAACCCCGTGAAGAGCTTTGATCGATCCATAAGAGACTTCGAGTTGGTCGAGAACCAGCATGGTGGAGAGTTGAGAGTTGAGAGTTGAGAGACAGAGGCGCGAGTTGGATCTCTCTCAAACCTCAACGATGATTATTTGCTCGCGACCGCTTCCGTTCCCAGGTACGCCTCGATGACTTTGGGATTGTGTTGAATGGCATCGGGCGTGCCTTCAGCAATTTTGACGCCGTATTCGAGCACCACGATGCGCTGGCAAATCCCCATGACGACTTTCATGTCGTGTTCGACAAGGAGGACGGCGATCTCGAATTTGTCTTTGATGAAACGAATGAGCCGCATCAATTCCTCCTTCTCGGTTGGGTTCATCCCGGCAGCGGGTTCATCGAGCAACAGCAATTTGGGTTTGGTGGCCAGCGCGCGAACAATTTCCAACCGGCGTTGATCGCCGTAGGGAAGGCTTTGCGCCATTTCATCGCGGACGCGGACCAGGTTGAAGAGGTCGAGCAGTTCAATGACCCTGCTCTCGACCTCGCTTTCGCGCTTGCGAAAATCGCGCCCGCGCCAAAGCGCATCGCGGATGCCGTGGGAGCGGTGCAATTGGGTGGCGGTCCGCACGTTGTCGAAAACGCTGAGCGAACCGAAGAGCCGGATGTTTTGAAACGTGCGGGAGATGCCGCGTTTGGCTAGTTGGTGCGGCCGCAGGCCAGCAATGGATTGTCCTGCAAAATGGATCGTTCCACTGGTGGGTGGATAGACGCCGGTAATGAGATTGAATGCTGTGGTTTTGCCGGCCCCATTGGGACCGATCAGCCCGAGGAGTTCGTCGGGATCGAGCGCAAAAGTGCAGTCCTTCAACGCGGTCAGCCCGCCGAAGCGAATGGTGGCGGAATTCAGTTCGAGCAATGGCGTCATGGGGCGGCGACGCTGGCTTTTTTCTTCAGTTCGAACGTGAACAGGCCCTGCGGCCGCGCCATCATCAGGACGATAATGAGCAGCGAGTAGAGAATCATTCGATACTCGGCGAAGCCTCGGAGCACCTCGGGGAGCAGAGTGAGCACAATCGCGGCTACAATGACCCCTGCGGTCCTGCCCATGCCCCCCAGGATGACCATGACCGCAATTTCGATCGATTTCAAAAAGTCGAAGCCGGTCGGGGAGAGGAATTGCTTGTGGTGGGCGTACAGACACCCTGCCACTCCGGCGAAAAACGCGCCGATGACGAAGGCAGTGGTCTTGTATCGGAGGGGATTGATACCCATCGCCGAGGCCGCCACTTCGTCATCGTGAATGGCGACGAAGCCCCTGCCATAAGTCGAATTCACGAGCGCGGTAATGGCATACACGGTGACGGCCGCCACTGCGAAGGTCCAGCCGAGGGTCGTGAATTTGGGAATCCCTTTCAGCCCGCTGGCGGCGCCGACGGCTTCGACGTTTTGCACGATCACGCGAATGATTTCTCCGAAACCGAGCGTCACGATGGCAAGGTAGTCGCCGCGCAGTCGCAACGACGGCACTCCGACGAGCAGGCCGGTCAAAGCGGCAGTCAGTCCTCCCACGCCAAGAGCCGCGAGAAACAAAAAAGGCTGAAACCCGTCCGGGACGCTCGGCATCAGGACCAAGGAAAATTTTGCGCTGGCATAGCCGCCTACGGCCATGAATCCGGCATGGCCAAGACTAAATTGGCCGGTGTAGCCGTTGATCAAATTAAGGCTGACGGCCAGGACAATGCTGATGCCGACGTCAATCGCGACGCCGAGATAGTAGCGGTTGAAGTCGCCGGAAAAATACGAAACCGAAATGGCCAGCGCGATGCCGATCAAAAGGACGGTCCGTGGTCGCTGGAGCATGGGTGATCGGTGGATGGTTGAAAGTTGATAGTGATGGAGCGGCCAGCCAATATCAACCCGCCTCAGACTTTCTCGATCGGGGCTTTGCCGAGAAGTCCGGCGGGTTTGAAGAGCAGAATCAGGATGAGGATGGCAAAGGCGATGCCGTCGCGGTAGTTGGAAAGGCCCGGGATGCCACCCGCGAACGTTTCCAGCAATCCGATAAGGAGGCCCCCGAGCGTGGCACCAGGGAGATTGCCGATCCCACCGACGACCGCAGCAATGAACGCTCGCAAGCCGGGCTGGATGCCCATCAACGGCTCGATTCCTGGGGCTTTCAACGCATACAGAACACCAGCGACGGCGGCCAATGCCGACCCCAGCCCAAACGTAAACGAGATGACGGCGTTGATGTTTACTCCGGTCAGTTCCGCTGCCTGGGGGTTAAAAGAAACTGCCCGCATAGCGGTGCCCATTCTCGTCCGCTGCACGATAAACCAGAGTGCGGCCAGCAGAGCGGAGGTCACGACCACGACCACGATGTCATCACTGCTGACGACCAGACCGGCAAATTGGAGGTCGTGAGCCGGAAGCAGTTTCGGAAACGGCTTGGTGTCGGCGCCGAAAACGTGCTGGCCGCTGAATTCGAGAAACAACGACACTCCAATGGCGGTAATGAGAACGGTTAGCCTCGGCCGCCGGCGCAGCGGACGATAGGCCAGCAGCTCGATCAATATGCCCAGAGCCGCGCAAATCAACGTCGCCGCCACCGTGATCAAGAGCGCGCCCCCAAGGGATGGGAGCGGAAAAAGTTTCTCCGCCATCGGCGCCAGGTAAAACGCGGCAAAAGCACCCAGCATCAGGATGTCGCTATGCGCGAAATTGATGAAGCGCAACACACCATAGACCATCGTGTAGCCCAGTGCGATCAGCGCGTAGATTGAGCCTAGCGCAATGCCGTTGATCAATTGCTGGATCCAGTCCAAGAGAGTTGGGAGTTGGGAGTGGAGGGTTGAGAGTTTCAGGTGTCTACCGATTAACGGAGTCCACGTCACAGCCTCATAATCCGCGCTGGCCGATCTCTCAACTCTCAGCTACGCACCATCGACCATTCAGGGACTGACCGTTTCGAGATACTTGAACGCGCCGTTTTTGACTTGCAGGATGACGGCGGACTTCACGGCATCGCGGTGCTCGTTGATGGTGATATTTCCGGTGACCGCTTCGAAGTTTTTCGTTGCGGCGAGAGCGTCGCGAATTTTTTGAGGCTCGGTTGAACCGCCGCGTTTGATAGCGTCGGCCAGGATTATCGCCGAGTCGTAACCCAGCGCGGCCATGGCATCGGGCGTCTTGCCGTTGTAACGCTTCTTATAGGCATCGACAAAAGCTTTCACCTTCGGGGAGGCCGCGTCGGCGGCGTAGTGGGTGGAAAAATAGTGTCCCTCGACCGCATCCTTGCCGATATCGAGGAGGGTCGAGCTTTCCCAGCCATCGCCTCCGAACATGGGTACATTGAGGCCGAGTTGTTTGGCCTGAATGCAGATGAGTGCGGCATCGGTGTAATATCCAGGCAGAAAGACCGCGTCGGGAGCGGCTGACTTAATGGCGGTGAGCTGGCCTTTGAAATCCTTGTCGCCTCCATTGAAGTCGAGCTCGGCGACAATCTGCCCGCCGGCCTTGGCAAAACCTTCCTTGAAGAATTTTGCCAGACCTTTGCTGTAGTCGCTTTTTACGTCGGTGAACACGGCTACTTTTTTAGCCTTCAGAGTATTGGCGGCAAAGTTGGCCATGACGGTGCCCTGAAAGGGATCGATAAAACAAACGCGGAAAATGTAATCGCCAGTTTCGGTGACTTTGGGATTGGTCGAAGCGGGGGAGATCATTGGGATCTTGTTGTCCTGGCAAATCGGCGCCGCTTCGAGTGACCGGCTCGAAGCCACTTCGCCGAGCACGGCCACCACTTTGTTGGCGGCAATGAGCTTGTTGACCACATTGGCGGGTTCGCCGGCTTTGGACTGGTCGTCCTCGGTTTTTAGTTCCAGTTTTTTTCCGAGCAGTCCGCCACTGGCATTGATCTCTTCGATGGCGAGCTGGGTTCCTTCATGGGACGAGATCCCGAAGGTGGCTTCCTTGCCGGTAAGCGAGGCGAATTCGCCGATGAGGATGGTGTTGCCGCCACCACCTTTATTGCAGGCGGGAAAAGCCAGGGCGACGGCTCCGAGCGCGCCCATAGCCAGGATCTTGATATTGCTCAAAGTCATGACTCGCAGGTTAGGCAGAGCGCGGAGTTCGAGCAACTGGAAATGAACCATCAATCCATGGGGTGCAGGCTATGCAGTTTTTCCAACAGGTATTCGAGCCGGGCCTCGACCTCGCCCATGCCAAGGAGCGGCTGTTTGTCTGCGGTTCGGGTCAAAAAGTTGTACCCGATGACGTCCGCAACAATTTCAGGATCGTTCAGACAGCCGAAGTGTTCGTCGAATTGTTTGGCGAAAGCCTCGTCGCAGGCGCGGCTGGTCCGGGCAGCGCTGACGACTTCACGGGCCAGCCGGGTGGCGCGCCGGAGATCGCGAATCGTGTTCGGGACTGGCTCGATCCGGGCAATTCGAAAGGGTTCTCGTTGCAGCCAGTCCACGAAGCAAATCCGGCGCACCCCTTGCAAGATCAGCCGCGAGGTGCCGTCAGCCTGACCGACGCACGCACGAACCAGGCCAGCGCAGGAATAACGGTCGATGTCGTCATCCCGTTCCCCGCTGGCGAGTATCCCATTCTTCAACGTTCCGACGCAAAAAAAACGCTCGTGTGAAAGCGAGTGGGTAAGCAGAGAACGGTAGCGTTGCTCGTAAATGTAAAGCGGCAACAGTGCGTGTGGAAAGAGTGTGCACTCGACCAGGACGATGACGGGGATGGTGGCGGGAAGCGGCATCTCGAACGGAAGCGGTTCAGACTTGATCGCCTGCCAAACACCGCACGCCGAAAGACCGTCACCGGTTGCCGCCCAGTGTCACTGGGATTGGACGCTGACCGACAGGCGGGCGGGAAAATGGCGTGATTTGTCTGACATACAGGCTTTCAAGTTGTTGGCCTCTTTAAATCTCAACGCACAGAACCCCCGCACGGACGCCATTGCCCTGCCGCCCGCTCCCCTCCCGGTTCCGGAGAATCCGAACAATATCGTTTGAAAGTTTTTGGAAGCGTGGTTTCCTCGTCCTGTCCCAATGCGGGAGGTGGGCTGCCAGGGTGGCGGCTCGCACATTGGCAACCAATGAGCAACATCACGGCAGACATCAAACCTTATCAATTGCACGAGGGCGACACGGGGAGCGCAGACGTGCAAGTCGCGCTTCTGACCCAGCGCATCAATCATCTCACGCAGCATTTGGCCACACACAAAAAGGACCAGGGTTCACGCCGCGGTCTTTTGAAAATGGTGGCTGCACGTCGCAAGTTGTTGGATTACCTCGCAGGCACTGAGCCGGATCGTTACGAGAAAGTTCGCGACGGCTTAAAGCTCCGTCGTTAATTGGCAGGCTTCCTTTCGTGCGCCGGATTGCGGCCAACTGCCGCGCCGGAGGATTGGGTGCCCGCCGCCCAGCGGCAGCTCATGGCCGGCGTCCTGCCTCGCGTGCTTTTCCGAGCCGAAGGCTCGATGGCCCTTCTTCAATACGCCCCTCGTGGCAAACGATTTTCAACCACACATCAGTAACTAGAACCAGAAAACAAAAATGAACATTCACAATGCAACGAGCCATGTCGGCTCGACTCCAATCATATTTGAGACAGGAAAAATGGGGAAATTAGCGGACGGCGCCGTGACGGTGCGCTGCGGCGACACCATTGTCTTCGTCTCCGCGGTCTCGAGCACCAGCCTCAAACCCGGCCAGGACTATTTTCCACTCAGTGTGGAATACAAAGAAAAAGCCGCTGCGGCGGGCCGCTTCCCTGGCGGATACTTCAAGCGGGAGGGGCGGCCGACGGAAAAGGAAATCCTGGTCTGCCGCATGACCGATCGGCCCTTGCGCCCACTCTTTCCCAAGGATTATTTCTTTGATACCCAAATCGTCGGATTGTTGTTGAGCGCCGACCAGCAAAACGACCCGGACATTCTCAGTATCAATGGAGCATCGGCGGCGCTTTGTCTTTCAGACATCCCGTTCAATGGGCCGATTGGAGCGATCCGCGTCGGCCGCGTCGATGGAAAATTTGTGGTTAATCCCACCCATGACGAGCGCGAACAGAGCGACCTCAATTTGATCTATGTCGGAACCCGGGATCAGGTCGCGATGATCGAAGGTGAAGCGAAAGAATTGCCCGACGAGGATTTTATCCAGGCACTTCACTTCGCGCACCAACACATAGCAGCGGTCATCGCGCCGCAGGAGGAATTGATGCGGGTAGCAGGCAAACAAAAGCGCTCCTACACCCCCTTCACCGTGAGGGAGGATCTCCTCGAAATAGCCTACAGCGTAGCGGGCAATCGAATCGGAGAAGCGCTTAACCGCTCCGGCAAAGTCGAGCGCAGCAAGGCTCTTGCCGCAGTGCGGGATGAGGTGAAGGCAAGGGTCCTGGAAAAGTATCCGGACGCAACCGAGTTCGAAATCAGCCAGGCTTTTGATTATCTGCAGAAGAAGTCGTTTCGCGTTGCTGTTCTGGACAACGGCAGCCGCCCGGACGGGCGGGATGACAACACCATCCGTCCCTTGATCGCGGAAGCCGGGCTTCTGCCTCGAGTCCATGGCAGCTCGCTTTTTTCTCGTGGAGAAACGCAGGCTCTCGCGGTCACGACGCTGGCGCCACTGGATGAGCAACAGATGTTTGATAACTATGCCGGGGGCGATGACTCGAAACGTTTTCTGCTCCATTACCATTTCCCGCCTTTTTCGGTGGGGGAAACCGGGCGGTTCGGCGGCATCAACCGGCGCGAAATTGGCCACGGCGCCCTCGCGGAGCGCTCGATCGAGCCCCTGATTCCAAGCACCGAAGACTTTCCCTACTCGATTCGCATCACCAGCGAGGTGATGGAATCAAATGGTTCGACGTCGATGGCCTCGGTCTGCGCCGGCTCGATGGCGCTGTTTAATGCGGGCGTGCCCATGAAGCGTCCAGTGGCCGGCATTTCCTGCGGCCTGGTGACCGAATACGATGAGGCGGGTCAACTGAAGCGATACAAAACACTGCTGGATATCATCGGCAGCGAAGACCATTTCGGCGACATGGATTTCAAACTCTGTGGCACCACGGAAGGCGTCACGGGTTATCAGCTTGATCTCAAGCTTGCCAGCATTCCGCTGTCAATTCTCGAGGAGGCGGTCCGCAAGATGCGCCCAGGCCGGCTGCACGTGCTTGAAGCGATGAATGCCGCCATTGGCACTCCCGCCGCCACTCTCAGTCCTTACGCTCCGAAAATCGCAACCACCAAGATCCCGCAGGATCGCATCGGCGAGTTGATCGGCCCCGGCGGCAAGAACATCAAGGGCCTGCAAGCCGAAACGGGCACAGAAATCAGCATCGACGATGATGGTACCGTGCACATTTACAGCACCAGCCAGGCTGGTCTTGACGCCGCTCTCAAGAAGATCCAGAACATGTTTGCCGAGATCGAGATCGGTCAGAATTACGAGGGTCGGGTGGTGAGTACGACCAACTTCGGCGCCTTTATGGAGGTCCTGCCCGGGCGCGACGGCTTGATTCACGTCTCCGAATTGGCCGACTTCCGCGTCAACCACGTGGAAGACGTCGTGAAAATGGGTGACATCGTGACGGCCAAGTGCATTGGGATCGATGAAAAAGGCCGCGTGAAGATGAGCCGCAAAGCATTTCTCAAGGAAAAGGAACGCCTCGCCGCCGAAGGGAATGCATAGGCGTCATCTTACAGGACCGCCAGGTAGGGCGAAGCTCCTGCTGAGCCGTCCGCTCGAACCTGTATCGTTTTCCCTTGGCCGAAAGCCAAATTTCAGCTAAGCCTTCCGCCATTCCGGTACATGATCGAATCTGCTTTGTCTTCCGCCCCGCCTGAACCCGTTTCAAGGCGCCCTAGGTTTTTGTTGTGGGTGGCCACGCCTATCGTGCTGGCACACCTCCTGGTCTTTGTGGTGTCGGCGGTGGCTCTAACTTTGGCCGCCTCCGCTTCCGACAGCAAATTCGTCGGTGTCGCTCTGAAAGACCATCGCTCCTTTCTCGTTTGGACGAACCTGGATTTGCTGCGGGGGTATGCCTTGGTGGCATTTGCCTATACTCTGCTGGCCTATCCCGCGGTCCGCCTCTGGCTGCGGAATCGGGTCCTGCCCAAACCCTGGGCGATCATCTGGCGTACGCTGGTCGTCAGTTGGGTCTTCTTCGCTTTTTCCTGGCTGCGACTCATTCAATCCCGCCCCTACTTCCTGACCGTCGAGGACTATGACCATTGGTATTTCCGTCTGTTAACCGGGCTCCCGGAAACCATTCAGCACCGGGTGTTCTTTTTATTATTCGACTTCCTGCCCGCGGTGGTCTGGCTCGGAGCCGCGGTGTTTTATGGAACACGGCTTTTGCTGCGCTGGCTTCCTGGCTGGCCGCTGGCGCGCGCGGCCAGGGTGGCGCTGGCAGTCTGTCTGCTGCCCGTGGCCGGTTGGTTTGCGGCTCCGCTTTTCCGCGGCGAGCAAAAGATGCAACGGCGCACTACCGGAGCACCCAACATTCTCGTGCTGGCGTCCGATTCGCTTCGAGCGGACCGGCTTTCCTGCAATGGGTATTCACGTCCCACCAGCCCCAACATCGACCGCCTCGCCGCCCGCTCGGTGAACTGCACCAGGATGCTGACGCCAATTGCCTCCACGCTCGAGTCCGTGACCACCATCATGACGGGGCAATACCCGCATACTCACGGCCTGCAGCATATGTATCCGTCGAAATTGCTCCTCTCACGGGTGCTGCGGAATTCGCCGGCCCTGCCGGAAATCCTGGGCCGCCACAACTATAAAACCGTGGCCCTGGGGGACTGGTGCGCCGGAATTTTTCACATCGTGCCGCTCGGCTTTCAGCAAATTCAGGCCAGCGCCTTCGATGACTTCAAGCTTTACATGGCCCAGGCCGCTTACATCCCGCATTTCATCGTGCCGCTCTACTTCGACAACGACTTCGGCTATTGGATGTTTCCGCAGATCCAGTCCTTTGCCAACTACGTCACCCCGGAAGTCGTGACCGAGCGCCTGGTCGAAAGGCTCGACGTTGAAACCGAGAGCGATCGTCCGTTTTTCATCACCGCCTTTTATTCCTGCACCCACATTCCGTATTATTGCCCGCCGCCTTATCACCAGCGCTATGCCCGGCCGGATTACAATGGCCGCAACAAGTTCAAGATGGACTTCAACGTCCAGTCCTTCGTTCGCGGCACCGGCATCGATGAGGAATTCAAGAGCTGGCCGCCCCATGAAATCGAACAGGTCCGCGACCTTTATGACGGCTGCGTCAATTTCTTCGATGACCAGGTGGGCCGTGTCCTTGATCACCTCGAGAGAACCGGACTGAGCGAAAACACCATCGTCATCGTAACCTCGGATCACGGTGATGACTTGTTTGATCCAAATACCACGTTTTCACACGGTTTGAGCTTCAACGGCGGCGATCAAACCAACCACATGCCGTTTATCGTTCACGTCCCATCGGGAAAGTTCCCCTCGGGGAAAGTCGAGCGAATCACGCGCGCGGTGGACATCGCGCCGACATTGCTTGATCTCGCCGGATTGCCGCCCGAACCGTCCTTCGAAGGCACCAGCCTGTTGCCATACCTGTCCAAACACGATTCCGATCTTTCGCTGCCCTTTTTTGGCGAAACCAGCTATCCGTTTTTCAAGAGCAGCGTGCCGGATGCCGACCCTCGCAACTTTGTGCCCTTGGAGGAAGCGGCGCAAATCGACCCCGACTTCAACTACCATTTTGTGCTCAAGGAGAAGTATGAATCAGATTTGCTGCGCAGCAAGCAGCGCTGCCTGCGAACAGAAAAGTGGAAGCTCGTATTCACCCCGGGAGTCCATCGTGATTTTTGGCATTTGTTCTATTTGCCCACCGACCCGCATTGCCAAAACCCAGTGCAGCTTCAGCACCCGCAAGTGTGGCACGCCATGGAGGAAAAGCTCAAACTCTGGGTGGATGGCCGCAAAGAATGCCGCATTTCTGACATTTTCCCCGACGGTGAGCCCGGCGCAATTCTGCCGGGGAGTTAGGCGTCGCGCTCAGGGCCGGGCGCTGCCCAATCCCTCGAAAAGCACGGAAAGAATCAGCGCGATCCCACAGGAGATGGCGACAAAGAGACCAATTCCCACCGCGACAAAGAACCGGCTCTTATCGAGGCCGCGAGGAGACGGAAAAGCAAATTCAAGGGTCACAAGCGAGATCAACAACACTGCGAGGGTCGAATACAGCCAGAGATCGCGCACCCAGAATATTTGGATCAATATTGAGACGGTGACCAATAGAAGAGCCAGTACGACGCCGCGGAACAACTTCACGCCATCGGAACCAATCGCGCTTCGCATTTCGGCGCTGACGCCGCGCGAATACACAACTCCCCCGAGCACCAGCGGCAAAAAAGACGCTAGGATCTTCAAATGGTACTGCGAGAATGACAGCATTGGCGGGGAGTCTGACGTGCTTTGGCCAATAATATTCAAACGAGGCGCTGCATCACTGTTCTGCGTCATGGCGGATGAAGCGCCACCGCGATGGCATTCCCCACGCTCGGCCCGTCCGAGCGCATCGCCACCGAAAGCGATGCTTTCGATCCGACCGACGCGTCAACTTTGGTACCTCTCAGGTTCAATCATGCCGCCGGACTTTCCGTTGCCGATGTGGCAGACCTGCGCGGCAAATCAGTCACAAATTCGAGTCTGAAAAGAGGCTTTTCCGCGGTCGCCTCGATCCATTGCCCCATCCGGTGGGGCGAGACTCAGTCGAGCCAGAAGGGGCCGAATTCAGCGCGGCTCAACAGAGCCACCAACAAGAGGCGACAGCTCCTTGCCCTGCTTGTCAGGGTGCCGGGTCGGAGCGGCCAAATTCTGCGCCGATCGCAGCGTTGGGACCCTTGGCGCGAATGGTGCTGCCCCGAGCGCGGTCTTCTATGCCCTTCGTGAAATTGTTATTTTGCGGGGCGGGTTTTTCTGGAAGATAGGACAAGTGATTTGTTCCTGGCTTATGAAAACCGTGGTCGCTGCGCCCTTGGCCCTTTTCTGCATCGCGACACCCCTGATGGCCGCAAGCCATGCCCTGTCAGGAACCGAGCCTCTTGAATGGACTGGTGACCTGGCTGCTAAGATGGTCGACGGCATCCATGCCTATCTGGATCGCGCGACCGCCGCGGTGACGGACGGGCGGCGCGAGAAGCGCGAGATTTCCCCTGCATCTGTACCGGCCATGCGGGAACGGTTGCGGGAGCAATTGGGTCTGACTCGCCCGCTCGCGGATGACTTTGCGTCCCCGCCATCTTCCTTCACCGCATCGGTTCCGATTCTTGGCCGTGGTCAAACCATTGCTGGCTCGCCGGGATTTCGCGAAGCGAAACTGCCTCCGCGAGAATTTCTGTGGAGAGCCTTCTTCGAGTTGGGACACACCCTGGTGGGCGAGGACGTGCGACGAACTCTGGCCGCGGTCGATGCCGCAAAACGTAACCGGCCGAAGGCTGCTGTGGCCGTAACTGGAACGGGGGATGCCGGGATGGTGGCGCTCTTCGCGGCAGCCATCGATCCGCGAATCGATATGGTGGTGGTGGGCGGCTATTTTGGGCCGCGCGAAGCGCAATGGCAGGAGCCGATCGACCGGACCATTTTCGGACTGTGGCCTGAGTTCGGCGACGGGGAGCTGGCCGCTTTGATCGCGCCCCGCCGTCTCATCGTCGAGACGACCGGATATCCTGAATGGGACTCGCCTCCTGTGCCCGCGGCGCCGGGAAAACTCGCACCCGTTTCAAGGGCGGCGATCGAGACCGAAGCACGGCGCGCGAGGTCGCTCGCTTCGGGCGATTGGTTGATCTTGTCAGACAATGCGACGACTTCGAAAAAACTCCTCAGTGATGACCTGGCCGACGGCACGGTGATCAATATCGAAGCAACGGATGACCCCGCGTTATATCTGCAATACCTCGAACAGACGCAAGAACTCATGCGGGGAAGCCAGAAGATGCGGGCTCAATTTTGGCAAAAGGCGGATTTTTCATCCACGGAGAAGTTTGTCGCCAGTACCTCGAACTATCGGCAAAACTATTGGGAGGACGTGATTGGCAAACTTCCTTCGGCCACGATGCCGGCGAACCCGCGAAGCCGATTGGTCTTCGAGACCGAACGGTTTCGCGGGTGGGAAGTGGTGCTCGATGTGGTTCCTGATGTTTTTAGCTACGGCATTTTGTTGCTGCCGAAGGACTTGAAGCCTGGCGAAAAGCGGCCGGTCATCGTCTGCCAGCACGGCCTCGAGGGGCGGCCGGCTGACCTCGCTGATCCCAAAGCCGATCATCCGGCCTATCACGCGTACGGAGCACGCCTCGCGGAGGAGGGCTTCATTGTCTTTGCTCCGCAGAACCCATACATAGGAAAGACCCACTTTCGTCAAGTCTGCCGCAAAGCCTGGCCGCTCGGCTTGTCGCTTTGGAGTTTCATCGTCGCGCAGCATCAGCGCAGTCTCGAATGGCTGGCCGCGCAGGAATTCGTCGATGCCCATCGCATCGGATTTTACGGTCTCAGCTACGGAGGAAAGACGGCGATGCGCATTCCCGCGCTGCTCGACGGTTATTGCCTGTCGATCTGCTCGGCCGATTACAATGAATGGATCTGGAAAAACTGCGACGCCCGCGCCCCGTATAGTTACCTCTACACCATGGAATACGACATGGTGGAATGGAATCTGGCCAACACATTCAATTACGCGGAGCTAAGCTGGCTGATCTTTCCCCGTCCGTTCATGGTCGAACGCGGACATGATGACGGCGTCTCATGCGACGAATGGGTGGCTTATGAGTTTGCCCGCACCTTCCGCCATTACAGCAAGCTTGGCCAGGGTGACAAGGCAGCCATCGAGTTTTTCAATGGGCCTCACACCATCAACGGCAAAGGAACCTTCGAGTTTCTGCGCAAACACCTGAACTGGCCGTAGCGTGGCCAGCCCGGCCATCGAGCATATTTTGAGTTGCTCCGACGCCTTCGTTTCGCGACGACTTGGCAGTGAAAGCGCTGGTAAAAAAGGAGTCCGCACCCGGTCTCTGGCTGTGTGACGCGCCGGAGCCGGTTATCGGCCCCCACGACGTGCTTATCAAAATCGACAAGACATCGATTTGCGGCACCGATGTCCACATTTACAACTGGGACGCCTGGGCCCAAAAGACGATTCCTGTACCGATGATCATCGGCCATGAATTCTGCGGCACGATTGTGGATTTGGGTGAACACGTTCATGACTTCGCGACCGGGGATGTGGTCAGTGGTGAAGGGCATCTCGTTTGCGGGCGCTGCCGGAATTGCCTGGCCGGCCGGCGCCATCTCTGCGCTCACACCCGCGGCGTCGGCGTGAACACCACGGGATGCTTCGCTGAGTATCTCTCGATCCCGGTCACCAACGTCTGGCACGCCGATCCAAGCATATCCAAGGAGATCATCTCGTGCTTCGATCCGCTCGGCAACGCCACGCATACCGCCCTCGAGTTTGACGTCCTCGGCGAGGATGTCCTCATTACCGGCGCCGGACCCATCGGCTGCATGGCCGCCGCCATCGTCAAACTCGCCGGCGCGCGCCACATCGTGGTCACCGATCTCAACCCATGGCGACTCGATCTCGCTAAAAAAATGGGCGCCACCCGCACGGTCAATGTCACGGAGGAAACCCTGCAGGACGTCCAACGCGAACTTGGCATGCACGAAGGCTTTGACGTTTCACTCGAAATGTCGGGCTCGCCCAAAGCGGTCGAGGCCATCCTGGAAAATTCCTGCCACGGCGGCAAAGTGGCTTTGTTAGGCATTTTCTCCGAAAAATTCGCCATCGATTGGGACAAAGTCATCTTCAATGGCCTGACCCTCCGCGGCATCTACGGCCGCGAGATGTACGAGACCTGGTACAAGATGACCTCGATGATCCAGACCGGTCTCGACATCTCCCCGGTCATCACCCACCGCCTCCACTACACCGATTTCCAAAAAGGTTTCGACGCCATGAAAAGCGGGCAGTCAGGCAAAGTGGTGCTCAATTGGGACAGCTAACGGGCTGCAGCTCCCGCCAAAGGGGCACGGGCCGTCCCGCCCATAAGCATATACTTTGTCGTTTTGAATCGGCTGCACTTGCAGGCCGATTGCAGTGCAGCAGTCGATTGAGAAGACCGGGGAGCAACCGGCTAATGTGTGTCTGGCGGGTGGCGCGGCCGCCGTGCTCGGTGCCGCCGAGGTCATTCATGTGTTGTGTGATCTGCCGGCGGCTCAACAACCGACCACACCGGAGCAAATCGAGGCCGCACGCATCGGCGGGCACCTTCACTGGATCAAGCTCGGGGCAGAATCCGGCTGGCCGCAGTTTCGAACTGACCGCGCCGACTACCCACTCGAAACTGTCCGGCAGGAAGGCCAAGTCCGCTGGGTGAAGGCACTGGAGCATCGCTTCCGGGAACGCGTCCGCGATATCGTCGAGCGCAGTCACCGAATCGCGGGCGCGTGGGATCGGTTGAGCGATCTTCCATTCCCGGGGCTGGCGACGTGGTCATCGGCTGATCTGGTCTGGTTGTAACAACCGGTGGATCCCGAGGCCGACCGGGACTGGATCGCCGCGCTCCCAAAGGTCGAATTGCATTGCCATTTGGGTGGATTCGCCACGCATGGGCGGTTGTTGCGCGAAGTGGGCGCAGCGGCGGAAAAGCCTGAGACCTTACCCGTTTTTAGCGAACCGCTAATGCCCGAAGGCTGGCCGCTGCCCGTGCCGCCACTCAGTCTCGATGCCTACACGAAATTGGGAGACGCGAACGGCAGCGCGTTGTTGTGGGACCCTGGCTGCCTTCGCCGCCAATGCGACTTGCTTTATGCTCATCTGCTCGAGCAAAATGTGCTCCATGCTGAAATTCGCTCCTCACCCGCGAATTATTCTGACCCGCCTTGATCTCTTGCGGCTGCTTGCCAACAGCATCGAGAGTTCATTATTCCTCAGCCCCACTCGACGCGCCGCGTTGCGCGGCAGGCTGGAATCGCTGCTGCACCCCAGGACGGGTTCATTTGTCCCTCGCTCAGGGTCATCGCCAGGCACTTGACCTACAACCCGGTCAAGTCTATTGTTTCCATATGACCCAGGTCAACCTTCATGAGGTCAAGGCACGACTTTCGCACTACAGCCGCCTGGTGAAGAAGGGCGAGACGATCATCCTCTGTGACCGCAACAAGCCTTTCGCTGAGATCCGCCCGATTGGCGACAGCGTGAAAAAACCGAAGAAGCGCAAGCTGGGATTGATGAAGGGTTGGTTTCCCTGTCCGGACAATTTCAACGATCCCGATCCCGAAATGGAAGCTGATTGGAATGAGGGTCCGATATTTCCCTCAACTGCTGCCGGCCCGACCAAGCCATGACGGTTCTTCTGGACACCTGCACATTTATTTGGCTGGCAGACGAGCAGCATCGGCTATCCGGGGTCGCTCGTGAAGTGCTGGCCGATCCGGGCACTACCTTGCGGCTCCACCAGGCGAGCACTCTCGAGATTCAGATCAAGAACGCGCTCGGCAAACTGCCGCTGCCTCACTCGCCCCGCATCGCCATTCCGCAGGCGATCAAGCGGCTGGGCCTGGATTACGCGCGCATCGAAGACGAAGAGATCTGGCATCTTGGAAAACTGCCCCATCTCCACCAGGATCCTTTTGACCGCCTCCTCATCGCCCACGCCATCTTCGACGGTCTGGCTATCGTCACCCCGGATCCTCTCATCCACCAGTATCCTGTGAGGGTGATCTGGTAGTCCGCGTATGGGCGCCATGCCTGCAGATAAGAAAGGAATGCCGCTGGCGGCCGCCGCGAACGCATCTTCGACCATCCTCATTGCGGTCACCGGCCTCTCGCCGGCCATCGTGACCGAAACGGTGTGGGCTCTCGCAAAGCAAAGACCTCGCCTGCTCCCGGAACGCGTCGTCTTGAAGTCAGACTTGGATTCGGAGCGCCGGGCCATGGAAAAACAATGGGCGAGACGCGAAAAGCACATTGCGGCGGCGCTGACCAATACTGCCGGGCTTTACGGCAGTATCCAGGGCATTGTCGGTCAGAACACGTTGCCCGAATTGAAGATCCTCAGCCTGCCGGATGCAGAATAGACCCGACCCGCCGTGCCCACTGCATTTCTCAATCAATCCGACGTACGCGTCCACCTCTGCGGTGAACGGCTCGGGGTTCATGGTCGTCACCCGGGCAGCGAATGCGATCCACGATTGCGTGTATGAACGAACTTTTCCGGCATCGATTGGCCTGCGAACTTGACGAGATTCATGCTGCGGGGCTTTACAAGACCGAGCGTGTGATTGCCTCGCCGCAGAGTGCGAGGGTGCGGCTCGAGGACGGCCATGAAGTGATCAATATGTGCGCGAACAACTATCTTGGGCTGGCGGCCCACGCGGAGATTATCGCGGCGGCTCGAACGAGTTTTGAGCAGTGGGGCTACGGGATGGCGAGCGTTCGGTTCATCTGCGGCACACAAGCGCCGCACAAGGAACTGGAGGTGGCGTTGTCAGAATTTTTGGGCACCGAGGAGACGATCCTTTATTCCTCTTGTTTTGATGCGAACACGGGGCTGTTTGAAACATTGTTAGGTGAACCGGATGCGATCATCAGTGACGCGCTCAACCACGCCTCGATCATTGATGGCGTGCGTTTATGCAAGGCGAAGCGGTTTCGCTATGCCAACCGCGAAATGAGCGAGCTCGAGGCGCGTCTCAAAGAAGCTGATGCGGACGGCGCCCGTTTCAAAATGATCGCCACCGATGGCGCCTTCAGCATGGACGGAACGTATGCGCCACTCCGAGACATTTGTGATTTGGCGGAGAAATATGGCGCGCTGGTCATGGTTGACGACTCCCACGCGGTCGGGTTCGTGGGCCCCAATGGTCGGGGAACTCCCGATCTCTTCGGAGTGTGCGACCGCGTCGACATCGTAACAGGAACGCTTGGCAAGGCGTTAGGCGGGGCGAGCGGGGGGTACACCAGCGGCCGGAAGGAAATCATCGATTTGCTGCGCCAGCGGTCGCGTCCCTATTTGTTCTCGAACACCCTGGCGCCGAGCATTGTGGCGGGGTCACTCAAGGCCCTCGAGATGGTGACTCATTCGAGCGAGCGGCGCGATCGTCTCTGGGAGAACACCCGTTTTTACACTGATGCGATGCGGCAGGCTGGCTTTGCCATCGGCGCGGGTGATCATCCAATTGTGCCGATCATGGTGGGTGATGCGAAAATTGCCCAATCGCTGGCGGACCGATTGCTCGAGAAGGGAGTTTACGTCATGGGATTTTCGTATCCCGTTGTTCCTCACGGCCAGGCTCGGGTGAGGACGCAGATTTCAGCGGCGCACACCCGGGATGATTTGGCCGAGGCGGTGGCGGCGTTTGTTGAGTGCCGGTAGGGCAGTGCAGATGAAAGGCAGAGTGCAGAAGTGCAGAAGGTAGCGCAGTTCTGCAATGATGTTCGGCCAGGGGCCGCGCTCGTGTGCCCGGCATGGGCCTCAACTAGTCAGATGAAAGGAGCTGATCGGAACTGATGGAAGGTAACCGGCTGACCAACCCATCTAGCCGATTTGTGCGCGGCGGGCGAAGATGTTGGGATGAAGCGACGAACATTGCGCGAGGGCGAGCGGTTGGTGCGGGAGTATGAGCAGAGCGGGGAAAGCCGGGGAGTATTTTGTTTACGGCGGGGGCTGAGCATAGGGACGCTGGACTACTGGCGGCGGCGCATTGCGGGGGCGGCTGCGAGCGGTCTGGTGGAAGTGGAGGTGCGGCCGGGCGCGCGAATGGAGCCGAGCCCGGGATCGATGACGATCACGTGGCCGTGTGGGGTGAGGGTGGAAATGGAGGCGCGGGAGGCGAGCGGAGGATGGCTGCGTGGGGCGCACGAAGTTTTTGGAGGAGGGTCGGCATGTTTGCGTTAAGTCCGGCGACGAAGGTTTACCTGGCGGCGGGTGCGACCGATCTGCGCAAGGGCTTTGACGGGCTGTGCGCGCTGGTGGAGGCGGTCCTGGGGGAGGCTCCGCTCAGTGGGCATGTTTTTCTTTTCAGCAACGCGACGCGCACCCGCCTGAAAGTGCTGGTCTGGGATGGCAGCGGCTTATGGGTTATGGCAAAACGGCTCGAGCGTGGTCGATTTGCCTGGCCGCAATGTGGGCCGCAGGAAAGCCGGCGGGTAACGATGAGCCAGAGCGAGCTGGCGTTGCTGCTGGCGGGGGTGGATCTGGAGCGCACCCAGCGGCGGGTGTGGTGGCGGCGGGAGTAAGAATGTGTGGAAGCGCGCGCGAAAAGCGCGAAAAGCATAGGGTAAGTCAGGTAAGTTACGAGGGAGCGCTAGTACATAACTTCACTGGAAGTAACTTACTGGCATGCTATAGGATCAGCACTGCATGGAGGAACTCGCCGCACTGCTTGAAGAACTGACGCCCGGCCAGCGGGAGATGGTGCAGCAAGCTACCCAAAAAGCGGCCCAAAAATCCACCCAAGCCGCCGCGCAGATCAAGCGCCTGGAATTGCAGGTCGAGCATCAGCGGCTTTTGATTTTGCAGCTGCGGCGTGAACGTTACGGCGCGAAGGGCGAAAAGCTAAGCAGCCTGCAAATTGATCTGCTTGATCTCGAACCGGGCGTGAGCACTGCTGAAGTGGCCGCGGAAGCGGGACAGGCCGATCCGATCCTCCCCTCTGAGGAGGAGGCCGAAGCGGTCTCCTCGCCAAAGAAGCGCTATAGCCAGCCGCATGTAGGCCGCCGCCCCTTTCCCGCGCATTTGCCACGGGTGGAGCGGGTATTGGAATGCACGCCCGAGCAATGCCGCTGCGGCCAGTGCGGGGCGCAGAAAAAGCTCATCGGCTGGGATAGCAGTGAAACCCTCGGTCTCAAGCCGCTGGAGTTTTACGTGGTGCAAACCAAGCGGGCCAAGTATGCGTGTTCAGCCTGTCCGGAGGAGGGAGTCCAGCAGCCAGCGGTGCCGGCGCGGGTGATTGAGCGCGGACTGTGCGAAGACAGCGTGGCGATCGAAGTGCTGGTGCGCAAATTTACCGACCATCAGCCTCTCTACCGTCAATCGGCCACCTTCCTGCGCGACTGCGGACTTCATCTTTCGCGCAAAACTCTTGATGGATGGGTCATGCACGCAGGCGAATTGCTGCGGCCCCTCAGTGAAGCCATCTATGGCGAGATCGCCCTCAGCGGGTACATGCAAGTGGATGAGTCGCCGGTGCCGGTCCTTGATTGCGCGAAGGCAGGCGGCAATGCGATTGGCTGGTGGTGGACCTACGGCACCCCGCGCGGCAGTGTCAGCTATCAGTTCGCGGACACCCGCGGCCACAGTGCCGCCGTGCAGCGACTAAACACTTACATCGGCAAACTCCACACCGACGGCTACGCGGTCTATCCGAAGTTCAACCATCCCGG
>JBPCQC010000040.1:0-21482 GCA_050998515.1 Verrucomicrobiales bacterium | reverse complement strand
TTGCTCACGGGGCGACTCGTTTGTCAGGTCGATGACCATGGCCGCCAGGTTGTTTCAATCCGCGCCCCGGGATTGCTCACGGGGCGACCTTCCGTGGGATTTCTTTTCACGCCTCGGTCCTTGTTTCAATCCGCGCCCCGTGATTGCTCACGGGGCGACCCGCGTCTGGCCAAAACCGCGGGTGTCCGGACGTGTTTCAATCCGCGCCCCGTGATTGCTCACGGGGCGACCGGTCAACCTCTCCATAGTGGCTGGCGAAACATGTTTCAATCCGCGCCCCGTGATTGCTCACGGGGCGACCCCGCTTCCCGGCCAGAAAATCGTCCAGGAAGTGTTTCAATCCGCGCCCCGTGATTGCTCACGGGGCGACTTGATCATAATGGTTAAAGGTTTCGGGCCGGCGCCGGTTTCAATCCGCGCCCCGTGATTGCTCACGGGGCGACTGCGGTCCATACAAGGGCATGAATCGCAGAGTATTGAGAGCACAATTCCGCGAACCCGCGAACTTTGAATCGAAGGAACGTTTGTTTTTTTTCAAAGAACGCTGGCGATCCGTTTTTCACGGGCGCGGGCGGGAATCGCGAACCCCTGAAGAGACTGCCATCGCTTGAGGTTCGCGGAACAATATCAAAAGACCAGCGGCTGGCTCAAATCCAAAGTGGGGTTGGCGCCGTGATGTTCAGCACGTTGCACCGCCTTTTCATCGAGAAAGTAAAATCTCAGCGAATCGGCTTTCTGGTCGTATTCTGACAACAGCCGCTGGCGCAAGAGGACCCATTCCTTCCGGCCGAGCTGGCATTCGAAAACCGATTTCTGCACGCGCAGGCCGTAATCTTTGCAGGCCTGTGCCACGCGCCGCAGCCGTCGCACACCCGCCTTGTCGACCGTGGATACATCGTAAGTGATGAGGACGAGCATGGATGATGAGGGGGCGCTTTCCCGGTGCGCTGGAATTATTTTGGAACGAGAGGCACGTATTGGGAAATATCGCCTCGCAGGAACCTGGCGAGGACACGGGCCTGCACGAACGGCATTTGCGCGACGCGCAGGCTTTGATCGAGCAACGGGTGCTTGATGGTTTCCTGCTTGCGCTCCTGATAGGCTTTGATGACGAGTTTGCGGCCGGCGTCGGTAAATTCGACGGCGCCGCCTTCACGTTCGCGAAAATGGGCCGCGCTGATTTGCTGGCGGTTGATCAGGGTGATGGCCAGCCGATCCGCCAGCCAGGGGCGGAATTCCTCCATGAGATCGAGGGCCAGAGAGGGCCGGTTGGGCCGGTCCACGTGCAGAAAACCGACGAAAGGGTCCAATCCGCTGGCGGTGAGCGCGGCGATGCAATCGTGGCGCACGAGGGCATAGAGAAACGAGAGAAGGCAGTTGATGCGATCGCGCGGTGGACGCCGGCTGCGGCTGAGAAACGTGAAATCGCTGCGCTGTTGCTTGAAGGCGAGCGACAAGACCGAAAAGTAAACGGTTGAAGCCATGCCTTCGGCACCACGGAGCGACGGGAGGTCGGCTATCAAAGGCAGACCGCGAATCTGGCGGGCGAGGCCGTCAGCGGCCGAGGCCAGAGCGGCCTGGTCCTCGGCATTTGGTGTTTCCCGCCCGGCGCGCAGCAGTGAGTTGCGCGCATTCTGGATCTTTCCCGCTATGACATGTCGTGAGATAGCGGTGCATTGCTCGACGTTGTCGGCGGCTCTGAATTGAGCGCGCCGAAGCGTGACACTGGTGTCGGCGACGCCAGTCATTCGTGCCTGGAGATACCCGGCCTCGCTGAGATAGTTTACCGCCACGCCATGTTCCCAGCAGAGGTCGAGGGCAGGAGCGCTGATCGTGCTCGGGCCGAAGACACAAATTGATTCGAGATGATGAATCGGGATCGACAGCTTGCGCCTTCCGGTGATTTTCTCTGGCGCTCGCTCATCAACCGGCAGGGCGTCGGGATACGTCGGCACTTCGACCTGCAAGGTCAGGTGATCGCGCGCCACGTAGCTGCCCGCCGTGGTGAGGTAAAGCGTGTTTTGCTGGACAGTGTCCATGTCATGCGGTGTCGAACAACGCGGCCGAGAGCCGGGCGGCCCGGGAGTTTCCGCTCGTCGCGTGCGGAAGGCAGGTTTCGTAAAGCGAACATTCCTCGCACGCCGGCTTCAGCACAGCGGGCGGCACATGACCGTCGTCGAGCAGGCGGTGCAGTTCCGACGCGGCCGCCTCGGTCGTGGCGCGGAGTTCCGCGGTGAACTCGACGTCGCGGCGCCGTTTGCTCTGAGCGTGAAAAATCGCGCCGTGCGGCACCGGCCGCCCGAACATTTCTTCGAGACAAAGCGCCTGGGCGCAAAGTTGCGCGTCATCGTTCTCCCATTGCCGCCGGCGACCCAACTTGAACTCGACCGGATAAAGCGAGCCGTCCGCATGCTGCTCGACCACGTCGCACTTGCCGGAAAGTCCGAGCCGCTCGGACCAGACCGGCAATGCCCGCAGCAGAGTCACGCCTTTGGCGACTTCGTATCCCGGCAAGTCGGCGTGCTCATGAACGATGTCGCCGCGTGCCGTGTGTTCGTTCGCCGACCGACAGCCATCGACGATTTTCAACGCCGCCCGCCGCGGGCAGTAGAGGAAGTCATTGAGCAGACTGAGAGGAAACCGGTCCATGCGCGCGCTCCGGTCAGGTCACCGCGAGCAGCGGCCGATAGCCGGCCTCCGCAAAATGTCGATCCGTCGTCAGGGCATCGGTGATCTCCAGCTCGCGCATAATCACGAAGCTGGTGCAATCGGTAAAGGAATAGTCGTGGTCGGCGTGCTTGCGAAAGAATGCCTTAGCCAACTCGAAGCGGGCGCCGCTCACCGTCTCCAGCCCGATCGCTTCGGATCGCTCGATGCGATCCAATAAGGCCAAGGCCACCTCGGCATTGGTGCGGGCCTTGGTGAGCGTGAGCGCCTCGGCAACCACGTAATCGGTGGTGACGATGCTCCGCTGTTTGCGCAGCAATGCCGCGAACACGCTGACCGCCGATCCGTGCGCGGCATCGCGTTTGGCGGCGAGCGCAAAGAAAAACGATGCGTCGGCAAACACCGGCTCAGATGCCATAGACGATGCGATCGATGTCGCGGTTAGTTACCTTGCCCACCGGGCCATCGAAACCCCATTCATCGAGACGCAGCAATGGATCGTCGGCCGGTAGCCTGTGGCGCTTGCGTTTCGGCGCGGGAACGAGCTGCGCGACAGGTTTGCCGGCACGGGCGATCGTGATACGCTCGCCCTTTTCGGCCCGAGCCACGAGTTGCGAGAGCTGCGTTTTTGCGGCGTGAATGTTGACGACGGTTTCAGCCATGGCTGGAGGTTAGCTAATATCGGTGGACTAAGCAAGTCGCACACGGCCCGAGAGTCCCAAGGATGCTGAAATCCGAACTGTTTCTCTGCGCTCTCGCAACCTCTGCGTGATGAACAACCGATATCAATGAACGCTCCGCCGGCTTAGGATTAACCACGGATGACATGAAGACCACGGAGCGAGAAAGTTGCGATCATGATGGGGATTTGAAGTGAAAACGTGCGACAGGAGCGCTAATTTAGTTTGGCGCGATGAAGAAACTTACCGCTATTTTGCACCTCGGGGAGCCTAACGAAGGCGGCTTCGGGGCCACCTGCCTCGAAGTCCCAGGTGCCAATGGCCAGGGAGAAACCCGCGAGGAATGCCTCGAGAGCCTGGCCGAGGCCGTGAAGCTCATCATTGAAGTGAACCGCGAGGAAGCCATGGCCGCCGACCCGGCGGCTCAGGAAACCGAGTTAATCTCGGATGAAACGGCGGGAGTTCGTCCGCCTCATTGAATCTCACGGTTGCGTCTTGCTGCGCGAGGGCGCCAATCACTCGCTCTACCTGAATCCGCAGACAGGGCGGAAAGAAGCCATTCCGCGCCACCAGGAGATCCAAAAACAGCTGAGTCGTTCCATCTGTCGCAATCTCGGTGTCCCCCCGCCCATGGGCGCGTGAAGGGTTTGTAGCGAACTGATAATAGGGGTTCGAGAAATCCGATCGGTTTCGCTGCGCTCTCGAAAATGTCTGCGTGAGCACCGGGTATTGGCGAGTCTAAGCCTACAGGAGTTTGGTCAACTCGAAGCCGAAAAAGTCCGAACGGGATTCTCGTGGCGCAGGTGGAGTTTGACACCTGTGGGCAGCGCCTTGTTTTCCCACTGATTCACAATGTCGTAATCCGTGATCGACTGTGGGGCTTCGATGGCGGTTTCCGTTCCGTCGGCGTTCTTTTTTTTCTTTAGCCGGATTTCGACTCCGTCGAACAGGACGTGGGCGTGGGCGCAGCCGAGTCGGGCTTCGCGCTTGTTCTGGTCGCCGTTGTTCGGGTGTTGGGTGCCAACGTGTTCAAAATCGTAGATGCCGCGCACGATCATGTCGCCGCGAGCGGCGGAATGGTCGTGGGTGAACAGGTTGTTGAGCGCGTCGAAAAGCAGAGTGAGGTCGGCGTTGGTGAAGCCGGTGCGCTCCGCAAAGGCGGGCGAGACGTAGGCTTTGGCGAAATAGAGGGCGTAGGGAACGATGTGCTTGTGCCCCATCGTGCGCTCCTTGCTGGCGTCTTCTTCCTTCGTGACGGCGCAGCGCGTGACAGTAATTTCGATCGGCGTGATCGGGTGATAGGACTGGCCGAAGGTGAATTGGACCGGGCCGCGCACCTGGCCCCACGCGGAGCCTGAGAGCAATCCCTTAAGATCATTGACGGCTTTCTTGTCAGAGTCGGCCTGTTCGGCTTCCGATGCTGCGCTGCTCTTGTCTTCCTTCCCAGTCGAGAGAACCGCCCCAAAAGCACGGACGTCGTAAAATTCCCGACACATCCATTTGATGGCTACTTCCGCCGCCTTCTGCTCCCAGTCAAAAGCCTCCCTCTTGTTCTTCTTCGGCGGCTTTGGCGGAAGGCCCGGTGCGATAGCTTGCAATGCCTGCGCGATCTCGCGATTCAACACAGCACCTTGCCGAACCATGATGCTGTAACCATTCCCGCTGTTGTCTCGCTGGCGCTCCTTCTCGAAGTCGCAAATGAAGTTTCTGATCTTGCGCTTGAGGCAAACGTCAGACACGAGGCCGCGACTGGAGTTCGGTTCAAGGCGCGGCATGTTGCCGGCATCAGGGTCGCCATTGGGATTGCCGTTGGTGACCTCGAATAAAAGCAGGATGTCGTGCCGATTGGTAAGATTGTCGTTGTTCATGTCGATCTGTTTTTCTGTGGCTAAGTTTTAGTTTTCAGGTTCAAAAAGCTCTACTTCATCGTCGCGTTGTTCTGGCGGCAGCTCGCCCGCCTTCTTCTTCCGCAGGTATTCGTCAATGTCAGCTTGGCGTTGGGCTTTCTGCTGATAGAAGCCAAGCGCGAAACGCCCTTGCCTTTGCAGGTCGAGAACGTGCGGGAAGCTGGGCGCTTGGAGCTTTTGACGCATCGCCTCGGTTTGTCTGAGTCGGGCGCAGACACTCGTTATTCGCTTTTCGATTCCTGCCGCCGCCAACCGGCCTTTCGGCCCTTGCTGCGAAAGCTTTCTCAGCAGATGAACATGGAGTCGCCAGAGTATCGGGAAGGCGCTGTTGGGGGCGGCAGAAGCAGTCCCGAAATAGCGCTCCACGATGCCTGGCCCTTCCAGTTCACTAATGATTCTGCCGGCGTTGTCGCGCCTTTTGTGCGCGGACTCTTGGAGGTCGTCGAACAACGCGAGCAAACGGCCGCAGTTGTAGGCGACGTCGTCTGTGTCAGCCACGAGTTGAGGTTCAATCTTCATGTCAGTTTCCTTTCGGTTTCGGTTGAGGATGAGTTTGAGCAAAGCGAAGCGGGCCTGTCCGGAAGGTGGTTCCGGCTGTTTGGCCTCTCGAAATTTCTTTCTTGTTTCAGCGTCCAGTTGCGGATGGAGGTCCTTGGACAAATGGGTTTCAAGAATGCACTGGCCAAACTTGGCCAAGTCAGCCTCCAGACGGCGAAGCACACGCTTGATGAGCGCCAGAGCTAGCGGAGCCTCACTTCCTTCCACTGCCCCCCGATAGAGATGGCCCGGCAAATCGGCAATGAGGGCGTTGGGGTCTCTTGGATTCGTGGAGTCTTTTGGATCTCGAACGGTGGCGTGGCACAAGTCGTCAATGCTGGCGAAAGGGCGTTCCTCGGCGGGGAGATGGGGAATGACTGCGAGGTCCAAGTCCTCAAACCACCGCTTCAAATGGCTGTCCGTATCTGTGAGTGACTGCTGGAGCCAGTGCCAGACGACGGCTCGCCCGGAGTTACCGGTGAGTGCCACGCTGTAGAATTGGTTCAAGGCATTGCCCGTCATCTCCCTTCGCAAGGCAGGAAAAAAGGGAGCGAGCCTGAACTTTCGCACCTCGGCTGGCTGGGGCTTCATCAGCAGCCTGGCGATAAACCCCAGTGATTGCCGCTTGGCCCAGAAACAAAAAGCAAAACGGCCCGACTTGATGCGGTAATCCTTGTTTTCAAGTAGGTAGTTCAGCGCGGAACCGTAGGTGATCGCGGCCTCGACCGAAATGCTAGAGTAACTTGCGTCGGATTTCTTGCCGGATAGTCCATACGAGTGGAACGAAGGGCTTTCGGAACTGACGAGCGTCGCACCAAACGCTGGCGTTTTGGGGATGCCGTAAATCTTAGGAAGATGGCTGTCGGAAATCGCCACGCCGACCTTGTCTGAAACGACACAGATTCCGGTGCCTCCGTGGTCCTTGATGCATTCCCGACACTTCTGTTCGAGCCATTGAGCAAATGACTCGGACCACCACTTCAGGATTTCAGGAGACTGCAACAGGATATTGTCCCCGACCTTAAACGAGCAGTTGATGCTCATGGTGGGTTTCTCCCGGAGTGGCTTCGACCCAGAAGCGGTTTGGACCATCCATTGTTCCTTTGCCTCCCGTGACTTTGGAGCTTTGTGGGCAGCGAACACAACGCCGGGCGGCAGTGCATCACGTGGCCAAGTTTTGCGGAAAGCCAAGGCGGCGGCCAACTCCGGTAACTTCGTTTCTGAGGCGGCCCGCTGAATTCGTGACCAGAAATGGTCGTGCTTTGCTTTCGCGTCCGGCTTTAGTTTCGCGGTCGCACTCTCGCCCAGAGCCATCACGGTTTCGAACTTCTCGACCAAGAACTCAGCTACCTGGCCGGAGTCTTTTGGTTCGAGCGTTCGCGGAACGGTGAATTTGTCCACTCCCGTCACCGACTCGAAGCCCTGAAAGCGACCGGTGGCGTCCAAGCAGACAAACCAATGAATTGGCTTCTGCTCGAATTCAGGCGAGTCTGCCAGGTGTTTCTTTTCGGGCATGGCGTCGGCCCACGGCGTTCTGGCCGTTTGGGCGAACTCATAGAGAGAGCGTAAAAACACGGGTTATCCGCTGGTTGTGGCGTTGTAGCCTTGTTTGCCGGAGACTGAACGGATTTTGACATTGTCCGGGTGACACTCCAAGACGGCATCGGTCACTTTCGCCGGAAAGAAGCAGGCGCGAGGCTGAACGGCTTCGCCGAAGTGGAGCCGCTTCTTGGCTGCTTCAGCCTCGGCTGGCGAGCAGTCGAACTCCTCGTAGTTGCGGGCGGAGTTGAACCAAGCGAACCCCCGCTGCCGCTCGGCATGATGAAACAGATCGTAAAGCATCAAGCCGAGGTCTTCCTCCGGCCAAGGGAAGCGTGGAATCCACTCTCGGTGCTGCGGGTCAACCCAGTCAAAGTCTGCCGCGAATTCGCGGCAGCCAAGCGCAGGGCGACTGTGGCATTTGCCACCGCTTGCACGCCGCTTGAGTTCGCCTTTGTATTTTTGCAGCGTATCGCGAGGTGGGCGGGCCAGATCCGTCAGGCAGATTTCAGCGGTTACCATGTAGGCCACACCAGCGAGAGCGAGCGTGTTGCGTTGGGCAATGTTGCCTGTCCCGCTGCCAGCACCGGAAATGATTGGCTCAAACTTCTCAGGCTTGTTCATCCACTGCTGAAGAGTTCGCGGATTTACGGTCTTGCAGACTTCGTTTCGTTGGAAGCTCACCCACCGGCCCTTGCCGTATTCTCGCCCGCCCGCCGTGTGTCTGATGACGGCGATTTGGTGAATGAGGTAATACATCTGAGGTTCCCAGAAGATGGCTTCGAGGACACCGCGCGCAGCGGAGGGCGTCATGATGGGATAGCTGACGCGCTCGACTTTCATTTCGGGGCGGGTGAAACAGGCGAAGTCGCCCCAGACGCGGATGGAAACAAGGTTCTCGGTTTTCATTGGAGGTAGTCTTCGAGGGGACGGGCACGGTTCACGAGCAAGCCAAGGTCCGGGTGGTAATGGCCGCTCTTGAGGACGTGGATGTCGAGATTCGGAAGCAATTCGCGGAGGTGCTTCTGGCCCAGCAGTAGGTCAAAATCGCGTCGAACCACGTTAACCATGTAGCGTTGGAGGTTGCGCAGGTCTCGCTTGTCGAACCGCTTTTCGCCGGGTGCTGGTTGGCGCGTTTGAATCTCATCGATAATGTCCGCGCCGGTGCGGTAGGCGACGGTGACGGGCCGGGTGTCGTCTTCGATGACCTTGGCTTCACGGGCCACCTTGCGAAACATCAACTCACGGCGGAGTTCCTGAATCCGCTGGGCCTTTTCCTGCGGCAGCGCGTGAAGCATGGCGAAGTAGCGGGTAAACAGGTCCGGATTGGTCGCCAGTTCCTCGGGCGTCAAACTCGCAAGCATGGAGGCAGCGAAGCCCGTGGCTGTCTGGTAGAGGCCATCGCGAGGCAGGCCGTCGTCCGTTGGAAAGAAGACATGCATCTGACCAAGCAGTCCGTTGGGCAGACGGCCTTCGCGGTTACACCGTCCGGCAACTTGGACAATGGAATCCAGTGGCCCCATTGCGCGCCAGACAGCGGGGAAATCCACGTCCACGCCGGCTTCAATCAACTGGGTTGCGACGAGGCGGCAGGGCAGTCCGGCCTTGAGCAATTCGCGGACTTGGTCCAGCACGTCGAGACGATGCTGGGCGCACATGGCCGACGAAAGATGGAAGACGCTGGATTTCTCCATCTCGGAGAACTTCTTGCGGACTTCTTCCCAGACGGTTGCGGCATGGCGGCGCAAATTGACCACGCAAAGGACTTGCTCCTCTTCGGCCAAACGGGCGGCAAGGTCGGGCCAGTCGAGTGGCTGGTCCGGCTTGGGGATATGGTAATCCACGCGCCGAAGCTTTTGGAATAGCTCCGGGACGTTGGATGCGATGGGACGTAGTTCGTTTTCCGTGAAGCCTTCCGGCAATTGCAGACTTTTTCGGAACGCGGGCTGGGTGGCAGAGCAGAAGACAAAGCTGGCGCCGCAATCCCGCTGTAGCCGGCGAAAGCCGTCGAGCGTGGGGCGCAATAGCTTGACGGGGAGTGTTTGCACTTCGTCAAGGATCACGACCGACTTGGCTATGCGGTGCAGCTTGCGGCACTTTGCAGGCGAATCAGAGAACAGCGATTCCAGGAACTGGACGGACGTGGTGACGACGATTGGCGCGTCCCAGTTCTCGGTAGCCAGTTCAGCCACGCTCTTTTCTTCCTCGTCAGCGTCGGCGCGGGGTGGAACCGCAGAGTGGTGCTCCAGAACAACCTCATCGCCAAGGATGCGGCGATACTCCTTTGCGTTCTGCTCGATGATAGACAGGAACGGGATGACCACGATCACCCGGCGCAGTCCGTGGGCTTGGGCATGAGCCAAAGCAAAGGCCATCGCCGCGAGAGTCTTCCCCCCGCCAGTGGGCACCGTGAGCGAGAAGAAGCCGGGGGTGAGCTTCGCCGCAGCGAGGCAGTCGTCGAAGACGGCATTACGGAGACGATTCAACTCGCGGTTGGCGTCAGTATCGTCACTCCCTTTGCGCTTCCGCTCGCGCTCCGTTTCCACAAGCGGTAGCAGGCGGTTGGCGTCGAGCGATCGCTCGGGAGGAACCGCATCCGGCCAATGGGCCGTGTCGAGTCGGTCAGCGTCCACCAGGGCCGCGAAAATCATTCGCGTGGCGAACTCCAAGGCGAGTTCGTCTTGGTTCTCAATGGCAGTCTGAAGCCCGGGAGCTGAATCGAAGCGCATTTTGCCAAGTTCCGATTCCAGCAGTTCTGCGAGTTTCGGCACGCGCTCGCTGGTGCGATACTTCGTTCCCTCCACGTTCTGCCGCAGGTCCGTCACATCCGGGAGCCCGGCATGGTGCCCGGCGACGGCAAAGGCTGCTGGGAGCAGGTGCGGATGGTCTTGCGTGGCTTGTCGGAAGGCGAGCGCGGCCCCGTAGATTGCGTGGTGTGTTTCCGTTCCGGCATCGCGGCTTTGGCAGAGGTATTCTTGAAACTCGTTGCGATACTTGCCGAGATCGTGGAGCAGGCCCGCAGATTTGGCCGCGTTGTCCAGACCGCAGCTTGCACTGAAGCGTCCGGCGAGTTCCCCTACATTTTGCAGGTGCGTTGCGAGCGGTTGCCACGGGCCGCCCTCGTCAGCGGTATGGGCGTAGAAGTTCATCTTCAGTCAAGATCAATTGGTCCGGTTCGAATCTCGGTCGAACCCCATTTCTAGGAAAACCGGGATGATGTAGTTCTTCTTCGCGGACGGAGCGGTGGCGTCGCGGAATCCCGATTCGAAGCCGACGCAGTCCGGCACGAATTCCTTCGGCCTGGAGATTTCGAGGTGAACAGATTTTCCTGGCATGAAATCTTAGTTTAAGTCTTTCGCGAGCAGCATGGGGGAGGCTCATTGCCGGCGTAAAGAGTGAAGTTACAGACGTCGCGGGCGCTTTATCCTGGAAGGGTGAATGAGACCACGGATTACAGGATGACGCTGGTGCTACGCCGTTGGCAGGAAAAAGCAATTCCCGCGGAACGACAATCTGTGAGGAGGATTTCGGACCTTACGACTTCTCTATCCGTGGTATCTGCGAGATCCGTGGTTAATCCAAAGCCGATCCAGGCTTATGATACGGCGTTGACGGAGCACTGGGGGCGCAGCTTAGGGTGTTCGCATGTTCGTGCTGCTGATCTGATCAGGGTTCATTGCCACGCGCGGGACGCACGTGCCCCTTTCGCGTGGCGGCGGGGCATCCGGTCTATGTGGCGGCGCGATGAGTCATCACGCCCTACCGACAAATGCGTCGCCGTAGGCGTCCGCTTTGAACTGGCGGCGCGATGGGTCATCGCGCCCTTGACGCGGATTCGCCTTGAACCGGCAGCGAAAGCAATGACGGTTCAATTCGCTAAAGAATGACTGAGGGCCAACTTCATTTTCCAAGCAACCGGCGCGAGGCATTGCAGCGAATGGCTTGCGGGTTTGGGTGGCTGGCGTTTTCGGGCATGGCGGCGGCGCGCAATCCGCTGGCAGACACGCCGGCGCCGTTTCGGCCGCGGGCGAAACGGGTGATTTTTCTCTTCATGCAAGGCGGTCCAAGCCAGGTGGATACTTTCGATTACAAACCACGGCTCGAGCAGGACGACGGCAAAAAGATGCCGTTCGATGACGCGCGTGTCCTGGCCAATACCGGGGCACACGGCACCGAGCAGCGCGTCATGAAATCGCCCTGGGGATTTCGCCAATACGGGCAAAGCGGACGCTGGGTGAGCGATCTCTTCCCGCACATGGCACGTCACGTCGATGACCTCTGCTTTATTCATTCGATGCAAACCGAAGGGGTTGCGCATGGACCGGCGACGCTTTTTCTGCATACCGGTGCGACCAGTTTCATCCGGCCGAGCATGGGATCGTGGATCAGTTACGGGCTGGGCACGGAAAATGACAATCTGCCCGGATTTGTCACCATCGCGCCGTCGCTGGGCAACGGTGGTGCGCGAAACTGGGGTCATGCCTTTTTACCCGCGGTGCATCAGGGAACGCCCATCGGCGTTGCCGGCCAGCCAGCGCGCGAGCTGGCCATCAAAAATCTCACCAACGCGTTGCCGGCCGCGGTGCAGCGCCGGCAGTTTGATTTGTTGCAGGCGCTCAATGGCGCGCAACTGCAGCGCTCGCCCGGCGATTCCGAATGCGAGGCGGTGATCAATTCATTCGAATTGGCATGGCGAATGCAAAGCCGGGCGCCCGGCGTGCTCGATCTGAGCGACGAATCTTCGTCCACCCTCGCCCTCTACGGAATTGGCGAAAAGGAAACCGACGACTTTGGGCGCGAATGCCTGATGGCGCGGCGACTGGCGGAGGCCGGCGTCAGGTTTATTCAGGTCACCTACGGCGACAGCACTGCCAACCCGCGCTGGGATCAGCATTCGAATCTCCCCAAACACGCCGAACACGCCCGGGCGGTCGACAAACCGGTTGCGGGACTTTTGGCGGACCTGAAACAGCGCGGTTTGCTCGAAGACACCCTGGTCTGGTGGGGAGGCGAATTCGGGCGAACCCCCTACGCGGAAAAGAATGGCACCGGCCGCGATCATAACCCCAAGGGATTCACGGTGTGGCTGGCGGGCGCTGGCGTTAAGTCTGGAATTGCGTTAGGCGCTACCGACGAATTCGGGCACTTCGCGATTGAGGACCCGGTCCATATGCACGACCTCCATGCCACCATTCTCCATTTGTTGGGCATCGATCATGAGAAACTGACCCACCGCTTCGATGGGCGGAATTTCCGGCTCACTGATGTGCATGGAAGGGTGGTTAGGCGGATGGTTGAGAGTTGAGAGGTGCGAGGTGCGAGGTGCGAGGTGAGAAGTGCGGCCAGCGGACTAAATTCGGAACCGCAATATTCATTGCGGCTCAGCACGAGCTTCGCCCTCCCATATTCGCCGCGGCTCAGCCGGCCTGCCGCCCACACTCTGGAAGCATTTTCACCATTCACGGCGCTTGCACCGGCGGCATCGGCTTTTCTATTGCCCGATGACTTTTTCCCTCGACGACTTTCCGGCTGACCAAACGCATGTGCACCTTATCGGGGTCGCCGGCTCTGGAATGAGCGGTCTGGCGTGGTTGTTTTTGCAGCTGGGCTACCACGTCTCAGGATCGGACAAAGTCACGACCACCGAAACCGAGCGTTTGCAGCAGGCGGGGCTGCTATTCTTTTGTCCGCAAACGGCGGAGGCGGTTCGTGGGGCGAATCTGGTTGTTTTCACTTCGGCGGTGAAAGACGGCAATCCCGCGTTCGATGAAGCCCGAGCTCGCGGCGTTCCGATGTGGCGGCGTGCTGAAGCGCTGGCGGCGATTATGCGCGGAAAGAAGAGCGTAATTATTTGCGGCACACATGGCAAAACGACCACGTCGTCAATGGCGGCTCATGTGCTGCGCGAAGCGGGTCTGAAACCGTCTCATTACGTCGGGGGCGAAATTCCGGTGCTCGGGGCAAACGCCCGCTGGGAGCCCGCGGGCGAATACTTCGTCGCCGAGGGAGACGAGAGTGACGGCACGCTGATCAATTTTCACGCCGAGCACGCCATCGTTCTCAATATCGAGGCCGAACACCTGGATTATTACAAGAACCTGGATGAGATCCTGACTGTGTTCCAGAGGCTCGTCGATCAGACCGCGTCGGCAATTTATTATTGCGCGGACGACGCCGGAGCGCGCGGGCTCTGCCAGGGACGGGCCAAAATGGTTTCATTTGGCTTCGATGAGTCGGCGGATTTTCGCGCCGTCGATCTGGCTTCCCTGGGGCAGAGCACGACCTGCACAGTGATCGAGCGAGGACGGCCGTTGGGGGAATTGGTGCTGAATATTCCCGGGCGGCACAATGTCTCGAATGCCCTCGCGGTGGTTGCGCTGGCCAGCGAACGGGGTGTCGAGTTCGAGCGAATCAAGTCTGCCATCAATACCTTTCGCGGGGCAAAGAGGCGCTTTGAAGTGAAGTATCGCAGCCGCAACTTTCGGGTTATCGACGATTACGGTCATCATCCCACGGAAATTGCCGCCACGCTTGAAGCGGCGCGGGGACTGAACCCCGGGCGCCTGGTGGTGTTGTTTCAACCGCACCGGTTTTCGCGCACGCAACTATTGCGCGACCAGTTCGGCCCGGCGTTCTCCGGTTGCGACGCACTGTTTGTCACCGATGTCTATGCGGCCAGCGAGCCTCCCATTCCCGGAATCAGCGGTGAGACGATCCTGACGGAGGCCCGGAAATCGGCGCCAGGCCTCGATGCCTTTTCGGTGCCGGAAGTGGGCCGGGCACATCTGACGGTGGGAAACTTTTTGCGGCCGGGCGACATGTTGCTGACTCTGGGGGCGGGGAACGTCCATGAAGCGGGAGCGCGCCTTGCTGATGACCTGCGCGCCCTCGACGAAATGGCGGCCGCCCTCGACGAACCCGAGGCCACGCTGCGGCTCTACGAGCCGATGCGCCAGCACACCACGATGCTGATCGGCGGCCCAGCTCAGTTTTGGATCGAACCGCGCACGATCAGCGGTTTTCAAAGGCTGGTGGCGCACCTGCGCGACCAAGGGATTCCCATTCGCGTGATTGGCCGCGGATCGAATCTGCTGGTGCGCGACGGCGGAATTCGCGGCGCCGTGGTTCATCCCGCGCGCGGTGAATTCGCGGACGTTTGCATTGAAGACGATCGCCTCCACACCGGGGTTGGCGCGCGGTTTCAAAAAGTGGCCATGGCGGCGCGTGCAGCAGGTTTGGGAGGGTTCGAATGGATGGAGGGCATCCCCGGAAATGTCGGCGGTTGCCTGCGCATGAACGCCGGCGCCATGGGATCACAAACCTTCGACCGCGTCGTCAGCGTGAAATTCATCAATGCGGCCGGCGAATTGTGTGAGAAAACCGCATCCGAAATTTCGGCTCACTATCGCAACGTGCCGGAATTCTCGACCCACTACGCAGTGAGCGCGGTCTTTCGCGGAGCGCCAGCCAATGGAAGCGACATCGAAGCCAGACTCACCGAGTCAAAACAACAACGTCGCGCCACCCAGCCAGTGGGAGCAAGTGCCGGGTGCATTTTCAAAAACCCGGGCCCGGAACTCGGCGCCGGACAGTTGATCGATGAACTCGGACTGAAAGGCTCCGCCGTCGGCGGCGCCAGAATTTCGGAACTTCACGGCAATTTCATCATCAACGAAGGCGGCGCGACCGCCCGCGACGTCCTGACACTGATCGACCGCATAAAAGCGGCCGCGCGTGAAAAGCGGAGCATCCAATTGGAAACCGAAGTGCAGGTTATCGGTGAGGATGCGCTGATGTAGTCTCCATTCTGTTACGGCGCTTTGATGACCAATGCGCTCTGTTCCTTACCTGCTGTGTGGGTGGAGACTGTCCCGTCGGGCCAGCGGACGTCCACTGAAGCGGCCGTCGTTTCTTTTCCAAGGCCGAAAATAAGGGCACTGCTTTGCTGCGAGAGATAGCCGGCCCCGGCGGTCACTTCCGCGGTCATGGGCGGCGAGCTGCCGCAGGTCACTTGGACGCGGCTACCGATGGCGGTGGGATTTCCTTTTAATCCTGCAAGTCGGACCTTGAGGCGACGCGGCCCCGGTGGGGCGGCATATTTCAGCGTGTGCGCAGGGCCGTTATTCATGGCGGCGACGAAATCCGGACATCCGTCGTCTTCAAAATCCGTCGCCACCAGCGCCCGTCCGTCGCCGGGCAGGACGATGCCGCTGTGGCGGGGACCGATCACCTGCCAGCCGCCCTTGCCGTCGCCGAGCAGGAGTTGCCCGAGTCCGCTGTTCATGCGGCCGGTTTCGATCTGCGGACTGGAGAAATTCTGCACCATGACGCAATCGCAGTGGCCGTCGCCATTCACGTCCGTGAGGCACAGACCGAAGCCGGGCGAAATCTGCGCCTCGCGCGGCAGCGGCCGAAAGGTGAAGCGGGCCTTGCCGTCGTTGACGAAGACTCCGCTTTCAAGGGTGTGGCACTCGAGCCGCAGCGCATGGCTGAGACGTTCGCCGTAAATGTCCTGAAGGCTGGCGCTGGCAAAGGCGCGGAACGTCGGCAACCGCTTGCGGATCTCCGGCATGGCATGGCTCGAGCAACTGAGGCCGCGCACGGGATACAAGGTGTCCTTCTCAAACTTCGCCTCGACGATGTTCTTTTTGCCGGAGCCGTCGAGGTCGCCGAAAAAGATGAGTTCCGGGTGTTCCGGGCTGGCTTTGTATTTCGTGTTCAGGCCGAAATTGGCGGCCACGCAGTCGATGTCTCCGTCATGATCGATGTCCGCCGCGGCGAGCGAGTTCCACCAGCCCGAAAATTGAGCGAGTCCGGCCTCTTTTGTCTCGTCCACGAGTTTTCCCGCGCGGTTGTGGAAGAATTTCACCGGCCCCCACTCATTGGAGGTCAGGAGGTCGATCCATCCGTCGCCGTCGGCATCGGTCCAGACCGCGCTGGTGACGAGGCCGGAAAGGCGCAGGGCGGGGGCGGCGCTTTCTGTGACGTCGGTGAAAACGCCGCCGTCGTTTTGCAGCAGACGGCTCTCTGGTGTCTCCGGATACCGTCCCGGCACGCTACGGCTGCCGGCGAAGATATCGAGGTCGCCGTCACGGTCAAAGTCCGCGACGGCGACCGGACCGCCGCTGTCGCGCAGGTCAGGGACGCTGGTGGTTGACTTTGTCAGGTCGCCGCGACCGTCGTTGAGATAGAGGCGGTCGCGCAATACTTCGTCCTCGGCGGAGCATTCGTTGCCGCCGCTGGCGACGAACAAGTCCTGATCGTCATCGCCGTCGGCATCGAAGAACACGGCGCCCATGTCCTCCGCCGCGGCGTCCTGTTCGAAGCCGGCTTGGAATGAAACAAGGAATCGACCGCCTCCTTCGTTGCGCAGCAGTTGGCCGGGATACCCCGCCGCACCGCCCATGAACAAGTCGTCGTCACCGTCGCCGTCGATGTCGCCAAGCGCGAGCCCCGGGCCCCACTGGCTCATGGCGTTGGGCAGGAGCGGCTCGCGCGCGAAATCATTGAATGGACTTTCCTTGTGAACGAGTGCCGCGGGTGCCACTCCGGCGGTGAACATCGGCGGCGTTTTGTCTTCCGGCAGCCGTTGCGGCGTGGCCGCAGCGCCGGGTTCGCTGATTTCGTGCAAATGATCCGCCTTCAACCCGGCAACCTGCTGAGTGTGGCCGGACGGCCAGTAGACCGTCAGTGAAAACTCCGTGTCATCGCCCAATCCGAAATGCAGCATCGGCTCATTGCAGGAGAGGAAACCGGTGTCCGGGATGAGCTGCCGCACCTGCCGGCCCAATTTCCTGCTAACCAATTCCACCCGCACGCCGATGCCCCGTGAGTTGCCGCGCGCGCCATGAAGCCGCAGATTCACGGCATGACCGGCGGTCGATTCGTTGCGGTAGATATGCACCGGATCATCAAGATTGCAGGTCACGAGATCCAGATCGCCATCTCCGTCGAGGTCGCCGCTGGCGGCGCTGTAGGTCATGCCTTCGAAGTCGAGTCCCCACGCCGCACCGGTCTTGCTGAAACGCAGACCGCCGTCATTCTTAAAGGCGAGATTCTTCATCCGCAGTGGCGGCAGCTTTTCGTAAAAGTCCCACTCATTCACCGTCGTGAACTCCTCGCTGGTGCGGCGGTGATCGGCATCATTGAACATGCGCGCGACGCCGTTGGTTACGAACACGTCCACGCGCCCATTGTTGTCATAGTCACCGAACTTGATGGCCCACGACCAGTCGGTGCTGGCCATCCCAGTCATGAGCGCCGCCTCCTGAAAGCGCGGCACCCCCGTGTTGATGAACAGGGTGTTGCGCATGAACTGCTGCGGCACGCTGTCGCGCAGCAGCGGATAGAACGGCCCCATCTCGCCCATGCTCAGCTTGGACATGTAATGGGTAGTGTTCGACATGTCCGCCATCATGAAATCCAGCCGCCCGTCGTTGTTCACGTCCGCGACGTCCGCGCCCATGGAAAACCATGTCGTGTGCGGCAACACGAGGGCCGCGGCATCGGCGAACGTGCCATTCTTATTGTTCAGGAGCAGGCGGTCCGCGCTCTTATTGTCATTGCCCACGTAGAGATCGAGCCATCCGTCCTCGTTGAAGTCCCACCACGTGACCGAGTTACCGAAGCCGTCGCTGCCCACGCCCGCGGTCTTTGTCACATCGGTGAAGCGCCCGCCGTCGTTGCGAAAGAGATAGTCTTCGCGTCCATAGGTCTCGAATTCAAAGACCCCAGGCGAGCGCTCGCGGGGCCGGTAATATTTGGCAAACTCCGCCTTCGCCCGCGGTTTCCGCGTCACAGGGTCGATCTCGAGCGGCGTCTCCGCCAGTTTGCCGGCGTCGCGCGTGATCTGACTGCACAGCAGGTAGAAATCGAGATCGCCATCGCGATCGAAGTCGCAGAAGGCCGCGGCAGCGGAGGCGTCGCTGACGTTTACTCCCCACGTTCCGGCGGCTTCGGTGAAGTGGCCGCGGCCATTGTTTACGTAGAGCAGATTCGGAGCGTCATAGTTGCAGACGTAGAGGTCGAGATCACCATCGCCGTCCACGTCGGCAAAAGATGCGCCTGCGGACCATGTGCCGGGAGCGGCCAGACCGGCAGCGGCCGTGACGTCGGCAAACCTCCATGGTTCAGTCTGGCGGAAGAGCGCGTTGTCGCGCGGACCACTGGTTAGGAAAATGTCCGCTCGTCCATCCCCGTCGGCGTCGCCCACGGCCACGCCGCCGCAGGCGAAGGTGGCGGCATAGAGCCGCTTCAGCGGATGCGTGAGGTCGATGGGATGAATGAACGAGACGCCGCATGCCTCCGGTGCCAGCAGGCTGAAGAGCTTGTCACTGCCCGCCGCGGCGGTGCGCGCGGGCAGGGGAATCGAGACGATGGCGGGCCTGGCCCCATCCCCGGCTCGCGCACGCGCGCTTTCCGCTGGCCTGTCTCCGCAGGACGTCAGCATGAGCAGGCCCGGCAGGAGGGATCTCCTCAGTTGAACGGCGCGGCGAATCATGAGTTCAACAAACTCTAAGGGCGAAAAGAAAATGGCGGGTGCCGTTTCCACGGAACCCGCCACGTTTTGAATGAATGGGAAGTCGAAGGTTGCGGATCAGGCACGGCGGCGGCGCCGCACCGCGCCGAGGCCGAGGCCGCCAAGGAGCAGCGCAAAACCGGCAGGCTCGGGAATGATGATGTTCGTTCCCCCGGTCTCATCGATATCGTCATAACGCAGCGCCGGTCCACCATCGGGAGTTGCGAGCACGTCGAAAGCGGCCACGTCGAAGGCGGAGTAACTCAGGGCGTCATACTGAGCAGCACCGTCGGGCAGAGGGGTGTCGCCGAGACCGGCGATGCCAAAGCCGAAGGTGTCATTCCAATTGACTCCGCTATTAGCATTGTTGTGCGGACCCCCCGTACCAAAATGCTCGCCCAAGCGAATCTCGATCATGTGCCAGCCAACGCCGAAGTCGCCGCCTTGCTGCGCGGGTGTGAGGGCGGTCCACGCGGTGTTGCCGAGGAAAGCCGAGCCGTTCGCGTCGAGATTGCTCAACGAACTGGTCGGGGTTTGCCATGCGCCGTTCTGGGTGCCTTGGTCATTGAGCAGGACGATCGTGCCATCAACACTGACCTGCACATCATCATCGATATTCTCCGCAAACGCGAAGAGGCCATCCGAATCATAAAAGAATCCGCGGTAGAGCAGATAGACAGTCGTCGCTGGATCAGTCTGCTCTGCCGTAGCGCCGACGCGGTTCCATACGGCTGCCGCGCCGACCTGTATACCGTCACCCCCGCCGTCACTGATATAAGCGCCGTTCACGGAAGAGACATTGGTCCATGCGGTGCTGACGAAGGGAACGGGCCCCGCCGGCACCGTCGTGAACTTGGTAGGGTCCGTAGCGCCCGTAATATTATAGGCCGAGTAAGCCAAGCCTTGAGTAAGAGCCCCGTAACCGTTGGTCAGGGAGAGCACGCCGGCCGCGAGGGCTGTCAGGAGAATTGTGTTGCGCGTGTCGTGCATGGTGTTGGTCGAATTAAAATGAAAACCGACTCTGAAGTGCAAGCGTTTCCCTTGCGGAGGGCGGGTCAGACTGGCCAAAAGTGTTAATGGGTTAATAGCTGCCTTTCGGGGAGATTTTCAATTTGGGCTAGTTTTTAGCGTTTTGATTCGAAATGGGAAGGATTTTTTTCACTTCAGGTCAACTTTTTAGTGTGGACGCCGGTTCCCGGCATGTGGAAAATCCGCCAAGAGGCGTGATCCCGGTGCGTGATGCTATAAGTGGCTGGGACGCCGCTGGCACCGCACAGGCGGGACCTGAACGCGGAAAAAATGCAGCGGCTCCCCGGGTATGAGTTGAAGGCCGCCCGAGGCCGGCGGCTTTCCCGGCCGCCATCCAGTACTCAGAATCCCGGGACCACCGAGCTATCGGGACGGCCTCACGGCACCAGGATAATTTTTCCGAAAGCGCCCTTTTCGAGGACTGCGGTGTGCGCGGCGTCGGCGTCGGCGAGCGGGAATTTGCGGCCGACGATGGGACGAAGCGTCCCGTTTTCCAGACCCGCGCTCAGAGCGGCGTGGATGGAGGCAAGTTCTTCGGGAGTCGCGTTGAAAAGCAGGAGGCCTCGGACGTCGGCTTCGCGCAGCATCAATTCGCGGGGATTGATCTCTATTTTACCGCGGCAGCCGATGACGATAATGCGCCCGCGCCTGGCGATGACGGTGGTGTCATTGGCAAGATTAACGTCGGAAAGCATTTCGAGAATAATGTCCGGGCCGCGGTTTTTGGTGAGCGGTTGAAGTTCGTCGAGGTAGTCGTCCTGGGTATGATCGAGGCAATGATGGGCGCCCTGTTCGAGGACGAGGTGCCGCCCTGGCTCGCTCCCGGCGGTGCCGATCACCGTCAGGCCCATCGCGCGGGCGATTTGCACGGCGGCGACACCGACGCCTCCACTCGCGCCATGGATGAGCACCGTCTCGCCTGTGCGCGCAATGGATCGTTGCTTGAGCGCGCGATAGGCCGTGGCATACGGGATGTTGATGGCTGCGCCTTGTTCGAAAGTAATGTTCTCTGGCAACGGGTGGACGTCTTCCACGCGGCAGATGGCCGCGTCCGCATAGGCGCCAGTCAGCGTCCCTGAGGTGTAGACCCGGTCACCGGTTTTACATGCGGTTACTCCTTCCCCCGTTATTTCGATGATGCCCGCACTGTCGCTGCCGGGGGTATAGGGCAGGGAATGGGCGGCACTGGAACCGGAACGCAGATAAGTTTCCACCGGGTTGACGCCGATGGCTTTGATTCGGATAAGCACTTCTCCTGCGCCCGGGCGGGGAAGGGGAACGTCTTCGATTTCGAGAACGTCCGGGCCGCCGAATCGATGAACGCGGATGGCTTTCATGCGCTCCCCATACAGGAGAAATCGCGCCGGTGGCAAAAATTCCTGACTGTCGCTGTGATTACTGCACTGATGCAAAGGGGATCAGCGACACTCCTCAGCCTGTCGGACTTTGCGTACTGGAATCCCCTACTAAAACGCAATTGAAACTTAAGTTTCCTTAAGCAACTTCGCGCTCATGGCCCGAAGACTGGTTGTGATTGATCGCGATACTCCGATGCTGCTGCCGCCGAGCATTCAGCAATGGATTCGAGAAAACGATGTGGCGCGG
>JBPCQC010000018.1:0-8167 GCA_050998515.1 Verrucomicrobiales bacterium | reverse complement strand
ATACTCGGGAAAAAAAATCGATGGCGGCGGGGATTTCGCCCGGAGCGACGCGGGCGAGCAAAGCGGGGGCGCGGGTTGTGGTGGTGCTGCTCTGCGCACCGCCACGCAGCTCGAGCGCGGCCGCGGCGATGATTTCGCTGAGCGTGGATGGTTCGCTTTGTGCCGGAGGGGGCTGCGCGACCGGCGGTGCTTCTTTTGCCGGCTCGGCAGGAACGGCGGCTTTCGACAAAGCAATCGTGTTCTGCTCCTTAAGGCGGCGGTTGTCTGCGTCCAGCCACTTTATTCGCTGCTGCTGGATGATGAGCGCTGAGGTGATGCCGGCGAAGGCCAGAGCGCCGACAGCGGCGAGCTTGAGCCGTCCTGCGCCGGTGAGGGCTTCGAGAGCAGCGGTGACCCCGGAAGTGGTTGCAGCTCCGGCGAGTGCCTGACCAGGTAAAGTGGCGGCAAGCCCTGGAGGCGCGGCGGTCACCGCTTGCGATACGAGAACCGCCGAGAGAGCGCCGGCCGTGCTGGTGACGCCACGCCGCGCCAGAAACGCACGCAATTTCTCGAGGGCACGCGAGACCCGTTTTTGAGCAGTATCGTCACTGACCCCGAGGGCCTCGCCGACGGCCCGCAGTTCCCGTCTTTCAAAAAACCGCAGCACGATGGCATCGCGGTCCTGGGTGAGGAGGTGGTCGAGTGCGTCGTCGAGAAGCGGCGCGACTTCGCGCCATTGGGGATCGGAGGTGGGGTAGGTCAGCGCGTTCATGGTGGCAGCCTCTTGTTCGCGTGCGCGGCGGCGTCGCTCACGGTCAATCGCTTTCGATGCGGTAAAGCGCGTATGGCGGTGCAGCCAGCCGCCGAGCACGACATCAACCGGCAATGTGCGGGCTTTGCGCGCGAGATCGGTGAAGACGGTTTGCGTTATGTCTTCTGCCAGCGCGGCCTCGCCGTTTACCCGCCGCAGCGCGGTCGAGTAAACCATGTTCACATGCCGGCGCACCAATTCGGCGAACGCGGCGTCTGAACCATCCGTTACGTAACGGCGCAGCAGCTGGCGGTCATCGGCAGATTCAAGCGGGGAAGACATGAGGGAAAGGCAGAATGCAGACTGCCGAATGCAGAATGGGGACGGCGGAGCGCCGAGTGGGCTCCCCGGCTTGTGGCAAGTTGCAGTCAGTGATCAGTTGTCAATTTTCAGTTCGGAGTTGGGACGTTTTCACCCATTAGAACGGGTCGCGAGTGAAAATCCGACACTAAAATTTGATGGGGCCGGGCTGGAACACTCATGTCCGCGGGCAGCCATGGTGGGCCGAAGAGTGGGAAGCGGCTTTTGCTGGAAGCACCGCAGTCCCCGTGCGGCTGTCAAGTCAGATTCGGCGAAGCCTTTTTCCAAGTTCAATGCAGCCGCACGAAGACTGCGGCGCTCACGGCCGACATTGGTCAAACAACTGTCAAGCGGAGGCCTCGATCTGGGGGCGTTCGCCGCCGTGACGGATGTCGTAGGCGCTTTCGGCATAGACGGTGTCTTCGGCGATGTTGACGGCGTGATCGCCGATGCGTTCCAGAAACCGAACGATGAAAATGAGGTCGAGGTAATCTTCGACCTGGGAGGCATTTTCGACCGCACGCGCCACCATGGATTTGATCAACTCGGCGTGGCGGCGATCGAGTTCCTGATCGCGCACCTCGATGCCAAGCGCGAGCCGGAGATTGCCCTCGTTGTATGAGGTGACGGCGTCGCGCAACATGGCGGCAGCGAGGTCGTACATGGCCTGAATAAGCGCCGTTTCCTGAACCGGGGCGTGCTGGTTCATGGTGCGCGCGCGCCGGGCGATGTTGACCGCCTCATCGGCGACACGTTCAAGCTGCTGGCCGACTTTTATCGTCATCATGACCCGGCGAAGGTCTGCCGCGACGGGGCTGTATTTCATGATGATCTGAACGCCGTCGCGGTCGACCTGCACTTCGAGTTGATCGACCTCGTCGTCGTCGGCGATGACTTTGTTGCAAAGGGCGTTGTCGCGTTCGAGCAATCCCCGCACGGATTCGGAAAGCATGCGCTGGGCATGGCTTGCCATGGTCATGACGGCCTGCTTGAGCGTCTGCAGCGAGTCCTCAAAGGCGTGAAGAATGTGTTTAGGCATGGGAAAGGAAGAAGGCTTGAGGGCACAAGTTAAAAAACAAAATGAGGCCGAGGTTTAGCCGTAACGACCCTCGATGTACATGGCGGTGCGTTCGTTCTGCGGCGCGTGGAAAAGATCGAGGGTGGGACGGTGCTCGATGATTTCACCCAGCAGCATGAAGACGCATTCATCACTGGCCCGGCGCGCCTGGGCCATGTTGTGGGTGACCATCACAATAGTGAATCGGGCTTTGAGCTCGGTGATCAGGTCTTCGATGCGCTCGACGCCAGCGGCATCGAGCGCCGAACACGGCTCGTCCATGAGGATGATCTGCGGCTTGAGCGGCAGCAGCCGGGCGATGCACAATTTCTGCTGCTGTTCGAGCGTCAATTCTGTGGCTTTGCGTCTGAGGTTGTCCTTGACGCCCTCCCATAGAAAGACCTCCCGTAAAGAACTCTCGACGTGTTCGTCCAGGGCGCTTTTTTTCAACTGACCCGCCGGGACGTGGGACTTGATGCCGAAGATCACGTTTTCGTAAATCGAGATGGGGAGCGGGTTTGGACGCTGGAAAACCATGCCGACACGTTTGCGCAGCGTGGCGATCGAAACATCGAGATCGAGTATGTTTTTTCCCAGGATGGTGATCTCCCCCTTGGTGGTGACGTTTCCATAGCGCTCATTGATTCGATTGAATGAACGGAGCAATGTGGTCTTTCCGCAGCCAGAGGGGCCGATCAATGAGGTGATGATTCCTGGCTTGAATTGCAGGCTTACGTTAATGAGCGCCTGAAAATTGCCGTACCACAAGCTGAAGTCGCGCACGATGATGCTGGCGACGTGTTCGGCGGTGGTTGGGGCGGCGACCATGGTTGGTTATTCGTGAATCGTTATCTGTTATTGGTTATTCGTGAAGGGTGTGAATTCAGCGCAACTCGCAAGACTATTGGCGCGCGTCGCCTTGATCCGAATAACGCATAACCAATAACCAATAACGCCCCGGCGCCATCAACCAAATTCGCCATTCAAATAGCGGCCAGTGATTTCCTTGGCCGGCCGGCTGAACATCTGATCATTGGTGCCCCATTCAACCAACTGGGAATCGTTGATGAATGCCACATCGTCGGCCATGCGGCGCGCCTGCTGAGTGAGGTTGGTGACCAGCACGATGGTCATTTGCTTTTTCAAACCGGTGAGCACCTCTTCGATCTTCATCGTGGTGACTGGGTCGATGGCGATGGAGAATTCGTCGAGGCACAGGATTTCCGGGTCCAGGGAGAGGGCGCGAGCGAGGGTGAGACGCTGCTGCTGACCGCCGGAAAGGCGCGTACCCAGCAAATCGAGCCGGTCTTTCACTTCGTCCCACAAGACCGACTGCCGGAGGCAGCGCTCGACGATTTCGTCGAGTTGCTTTTTGTCGTGAATCCCCATCCGGCGGGGAGCGAAGGCAACATTTTCATAGACGGACATGGGCAGGCCCACGGGCAGAGGAAAAACCATGCCGATGCGGCGCCGCAGGGCGTAGACATTCCTTATTTGCCGGACGCTTTCGCCGTCGATGAGTACGTCGCCATCCAGCCGGGCGGAGGAAATAAAGTCGATGGTGCGGTTGATGGTTTTGAGCAACGTTGTTTTGCCGGAGTTGGAAGGTCCGACAATGCCCAGGACGGTGTTGCGGGGCACGCTCATAGTTATTTCGTCCAAGGCTTTCTTCGAGCCATACCAGACAGACAGGTCCCTGATTTGCAGATGTGGAGTGCTCATGAGGGGATGGCGGATGAACGCGTCCATCCCAGGGAAGGAGTATCGGCGGCGTAACAGTCAGGCGTGGTGGCGCTCATGGCGATTCCAACTTTACCAGCGCTTGTTGCGCCGCAGATGCACCCGCAGGGTGGTCGAGAAACTATTCACCACCAGAATGAGGCCTATCAGCACCGCGGCGCTGCCGAATTTCACGCTCTCCGGCACTCCGGACATTTGGGTGGAAAGTACGTGCAGGTGCATCGACATGGCCATGAACGGCTCGCCTGGGTGATACGGGAAGAGCTTGTCGAACCCTTCGTCCGCGATGAACTTGAAAAAGGTGGCGCCGGTAAAAAGGATCGGCGCCGTTTCTCCGGCGGCGCGAGAAACAGTGAGGATGACGCCGGTCAAAATTCCGCTGAATGAATTTGGCAAAACCAGAGTTCGTATGGTCTGCCACTTGGAGGCGCCCAAATTCCAGCAGGCCTCACGGAAGGCCATGGGTACGGCACCCAGGGCTTCGCGAGTGCTGGTAATGATCACGGGCAAATTCATGACTGCGATCGTCAGTGAGGCCGTCAACAAACCGGCTTCCCAATGAGTGTCGCGATCATTGGGGTCGGCGAAGAAGCGGTTGACCATCGGTAGAAGCCCCAGCACGAACGCACCGAGGCCGAAGAGAGCATGGACGATGGAGGGGACACCGGCCAGGGTGGTGACTGTCATGCCGATAATCCGCGTCGGCCAATTATCTCGCGCGTATTCATTGAGGTAAATTCCGGCGAGAATGCCAATGGGCGCGACGATGAGGAGCGAGCCAACGACCAGATAAAAGGTTCCAACGAGAGGTGCCCAAAGCCCTCCGGACTGGCCCTTGTTCGACGGATTCAACCAAAGATAGTCCCAGGATAAAACCGGCCAGGCTTTAACCAGGATGTCCCCAAGAATAAAAAACAGGGGGGCCGCCAGCAGCAGGCAAACCGCCAAAGTGGACAATTTGGCGATTGTCGAGCGCCTGCCCTTGGCGAACTCGAAAGTCGTCGGCGCGAAGGGGTTTTGCTCAGGGGTGGCAGATGGGTTCATAAGAAGGGTCAGGCCCGGTTCTGCTTCTTCACGCCTTTAATGATGAGGTCCGCGATCACATTTATGGCTCCAGTCAAAATGAAAAGAACCACACCCAGCACAAAGAGGACGCGGTAATGATCACCACCCTGGACGGTCTCGCCCATCTCGGCCGCGATGGTGGCCGTGACCGTGCGGACCGGATCGGTCAGCGCGTGCGGTATTTGATTGTTGTGACCGGTGCACAGGAGTACAGCCATCGTTTCGCCAATGGCACGGCCCATGCCCAAGAGAGAGGCGGCCAGGAGACCATTGCGCGCCGCAGGAAACAAAACGCGATAAACAATTTCCCATTTGTTCGCTCCCAGGGCGAGCGCCGCCTCGCGGTAAGTGTCTGGAACGGCGCGCAGCGCGTCCTCGGACAACGAAACGATGAGGGGAACGCTCATCAATGCGAGGATGACTCCCGCATTGAGGAGATTAGTGCCCTGCGGCGCTCCAGTAACCTTCTGGATAATCGGTCCCAGCACCATCAGGCCGATGAATCCCCACACGATGGAGGGAATCGCCGCCAACAGCTCGAGAACGATCTTCAGAGTCTCTCTGGTTTTGCCTTCCGCGAATTCGGAAACAAAGATAGCCGCGGCCAGCCCCATGGGCACGGCGATCAGGAGCGCCAACCCGGTGGTGGAAAACGTGCCTACGAGAAGAGCCAGGGTGCCAAACTGGGGTTCATTGCCTTGAGCGGGATGGGGAACCCAGCGGGTGCTGGTGAAAAACTCCACCCAGTCCAGCCTGCCGAACATCGGCGCCGCCTCTTTAAAGATGAAGACGAAGATCGCCGCCACCCCGAGAATCGAACTCCAGCCGCAGAGTTTGATCAGCCATTCAATAGGGCGTTCGACCTTATCTACCAGTTGCCAAAGAGAGCGGACTGGGGCGTCTCTGCTGGTGCTGCCACGCATTGTGCTGGAGGTCTGCTTACAAGCTATGAGTTGGCAAAGTGATTCACTTTAAAGCTACAAAACCCTCGTTGACGACAATTTTCTGACCCTCAGGACCGATCACCCAGTCAATAAACGCTTTCATCTCGGAGTTAGGGTCCCCGGCTATGTAAAAGTAGAGTTTTCGGGCGATTGGGTAAGATCTGGTGCGAGCCGCTTCCGCGCCGGGTTCGATTCCAGGCGCTCCTTTTTTAGGTGCGACCTTGAGCCAGTTGACGTCTTTGGTCTTATATCCCATTCCGCTGTAGCCAATGGCGTTGGGGGTCTTTGAAACATTTTCCACCACTTCCGCCGAGCCGTTCATTTCACTGATACCGTGTTTCAGTTCGCGCGGCTTGCCATCGGGGCCTCTTCCGCAAATGTGTTCGCGAAAGTAATCGTAGGTCCCTGAGTTGTTCTGACGCCCGAACATGCGCATTTCGCCTGGAAACGATGGGTTAATTTGCTCCCACCGGTTGATGGATCCCCCCTCGGCCCAGATTTCCTTTAGTTCTTCAATCGAAATTTCCGTGGTGGGATTGGCTTTGTGGGTATAGATCGCCAAGGCGTCGTGACAAACTGCAAACTCCTGGGCCTCTTTGCCCGTGGTCTCTTTCACCTTGTGTTTTTCTTCGGCTGTCATGTCCCGACTCGACGCACAGATGTCTGTCGTGCCGTTTTGCATGGCAGCGATGCCCGTGCCGGAACCGCCGCCGTTTGCATTGATGTAGACATTCGGTTTTACCTTTCGATAGCCCTCCGCCCATGCCGTCGTCAGTTGGATCATGGTGTCTGAACCTTTGACCCGGATTTCAACTCTGCTTCCTCCCCCTTTTTTGCCACAGGATGGGATGCCAAGAGCGAGCGACGCCAGCAAGGTGGCGCTGAGAAATGTAAATTTCATTTTAGAGAAAGATGAGAGGTTAATGACTTGCGCTGTGACGACTTCGTAACCGGAGGGACGCAGTATCTGCACGCCTTGCCTTCGTCCAATGAGGGCTTGTAACGATTTCGCCACCTGAGGGCCAATGTTACAATTTCGCCACATTAGATTACAAGGCCAGGGGGCGAAGCGACTATGATGACACGTTTCGCGTCATCTCATCCCCGGAACTAACTACGGGACGGCCACGCTATGGCTGTGCCAGCATCCATGAGCCACGTTGCAAGACTCATGCGGCCCGCGCGGCGCAGAAAATTGCAAGCGCGCGCCAACGCTGGCAAAGGACCATTCCGACAGGGTGGGGCCGCGTGGAACAGCTCGAGGCCTTGAAGTGGGCGCCGAAGGCAACGCCGGCCACGGCTATTCAGTATCCTCCCCGCCTGGAGGCGGCGGGTCTTTCAACAAACCCCCAACGGGCTACCGACGCCTGCGGCGGGCGAAGCCAACGCAGCCGATGCCTGCAAGCAGAGCTGCACCTGGCTCTGGTATGACGGTGCCGGTGATCAGGATGTTGTCGACGCCCACGGCCTCATTGAGGGAGTTGGTATCGTTATAAATTTCGAGGCGGAGGCGCAGCAATCCGTCGGGGGCCGTGGGTGAGGGGAGGGCGAGACCGGAAAACGTGGCGAAGGTCTCACTCAATTGCCCAAGGATCGGGTCCGTGTAGGGCAAGTTGCCGGTGCCGGCGAAGTTAAAGATCTGCGTCTCGAAAAAACCATCCCCCTCTCCGTCGAGGAAAGCGCGAACGTAGTTCTCAGGCTCAGGGGATAACAGGCCGGCCAGGTCGATGGAAAGCTCGAGATCGGTGATGTTTGTTACGTTCACCACAAAGTCCACCTGGGCGGGGGTTCCCGTCGTGAACACCAAGGGGGCATCCATGTTTTGCCCCGTTAAATAGGTGGTCGCATTTCCAAGAATACTCGGATTGAGACTGGCTCCCACTGCGTTGCTCAGATTCCAATATTTGGTCGGGTCGGTTGCATCCTGGACGAACTCACTGCCCGGAGGAAGCACGTAGTTGGGGTCATCAAGGTCGAAGTCTTGCGAGAGGATGATGGCGCCCTGGCTTGAAGGAGCGGCAGTGGCCAGACAGGCGAAGACGAAAAAAGGAGAGAGAGCTTTCATATAAAGGGTGTCGATGCTAAATCGAGGGATACAGGGACTGCCAGTTTTCGTCAAGTAGTTAAATTGCAGGATCAGAATATCGCAGGGCTGATTTTTTCATGGTACTTCAGGTTTCCAATCCTGCCCATCCGACCGGGGTCTCAGACCCCGGCTACAGCGTTGTAGCCGGCCTCTGTGAGGCCGGAGAAATCAACCGCAACCCTTGA
>JBPCQC010000053.1:0-18329 GCA_050998515.1 Verrucomicrobiales bacterium | reverse complement strand
GTAGTGGTTGGTTGTTGGTTGGTTGGTTGGTTGCTGTTGGTTTTGAGCGGCCCGAGTCTTCGGTGTTGGTTGGTTGAAGGCCCTGGCTGCTTGTGATCGAGCGTTAACGCGAATGCCGTGCCAGGATATTGGAGTGTCGCTGCAACAAATTTACGATCAGCCAATAACAATACAGAATATTTTTATCCCGCCCTTTTTTGTGCTTCAGTGGCCTTGGCGATGGAGTTCTGGCTCCATGGATTAGAGAGCGGATTCCACTGCGGGAAGATAGACGCGGCGCCCCGCCGCGTTTCCTCAACCAAGAACGCGGGGCGCCGCCGCCCCGACCTTTATCTGTCGGTGTAAATGGAATAGGGTGCGAGGGTCCCCGAGTAGAATGGTCGCGACGTGCTGAGTGGTCGCCAGTGAGGGCCTAACGCAGTGCAGCCCGTGCTTCGCGACGCGCAAGCAGCCACAGAAAGTCCGAGAGCCGATTGAGGTAGCGGACCATTTCGCCGTTCTCGGAAGCTACAGTTATGACAGCACGCTCGGCGCGGCGGCAGATCGCGCGTGCGAGATCAATTGCAGCGCCACAAGGGGTCGTATCCGCTCCTGGGGTAGCCCAATCTTTGAAGCGCGCATTCAATTCCTGTTCGAGAGCCGCGGTTTCACCAGTTAGGATCGCCACCGAGGTCGCGGTCACGCGCAGAAAACCACTTTTTTCGTAGCGTGCGAGATCGGCAGGATCTGTGGCAACCTCGCCCATGACTGTCACCAGTTCAGTCTGGCGTGCTACGATGGCAGCAATGATGTTCTCGTGCGCAGAAAGAGTCCTCGCCAGCCCCAGTGCGGCATTCAATTCATCAAGTTCTCCGCACGCAACCACCCGCGGATGAGTTTTCGGCACTCGCCGCCCATACATCAAATCCGTCTCCCCGCCGTCGCCCCGGCCTGTGACAATGGACATTTTGACTCGATGTTGTTCGTCGTTTGGCTCGAAGCCCGGAGACTCGAACAGCCAATAACCAATCACCAATGACGTATAATCGATGGCCTCAGGATTTGAACTCTGGGTAAAACGGATTGTGTTCTTTTTCCTGGGCCACCGTGGTCATTGGACCGTGACCGGGACAAATGGCGGTTTCGTCAGGCAGAGTGAAAATCTGTTTTCGATTGGTATCGAGGGCATCCGACCAGGATACCGAGCCGCCACCCATCGATCCGGCGAAGAGGGCATCACCAACCACGGCGACCAACCGGCCTAATCCGCGCACGACGTAGGTCAGACCACCTGGCGAGTGGCCCCATGTCAGGCGGGCCTCGATGCGCAAGTCGCCGGCCACAAGATCGTCACCTTCTTCCAGAAGAATCGCCCACTCGATGGGTTCGCGCCGGCTGGCGTAAACCGTTGCCTTTGGAAAAGCTTCCCTGAGGGAACCGAGGCGAGCAACGTGGTCGGCGTGACAGTGGGTAATGCAAATCGCCTGGACCCGCATTGGATGGACGGACGCTGCTTTCAGAAGGGCTGCTATGTCAGCGCCCGTGTCAAAAATGGCAGCATCACCATTATCGTCCCAAGCGGCGTAAGCGTTAACAGTCATGCTTTTCCAGTTGCTGGTGAATTGCCTGATCCCTGGAACGATGGGGACGTCCGGATACCAGGCCTGCTGTCCGCTGGCCACAAGCGTATCGGCATCGAGATGCAAGTGTGGCGCGAGCGCGAGCGCCGCCTGGGGGGAAAAATCGCCCCGCAGCTGCGCGGCTATCTGCTCACGATCCAACGTCGCCCGTCCGGCGAGTTCCTCAGGGGTCACTCCGAGGCCCCGCATGGCTTTGCCCAAAATGTCCTCGTAATTGTCTTCGAGCGGCAAGGTCATGGCTGGAGCCTAACTGGCAGTTCGCCGCGACTCAATCATCTTCAGTTTTGGGCACGGCAGGAAGACGCGGGCCCCGCGCCGGGTTGGCCTCTAAAAATGACGCCGCGGGGCGCCGCGTTTATTTTCGGCCGCTCCACGCGTCCGCCCCCTAGATCCCCTAGGGAGATATCTGACAATCCAGCCGGGGAGAGGGTAGTCATTTGAGTTTGATGTTCCTCTTGTTGCTTGCCAAGCTTTCCAAAGTTCCTGGAAAATGCGCTGCTCTCGCGGCCGCTGGTTGCGGCCACAATCCCTATCCTTAATCGAGAAAGCCGGGTGGTTTCCCGTGCTGCTGACTCTTTGGGGCTGGTCGGGACAGGCCGCGGAGGAGGGATCCCTGCATGCACGGGTGGACCAGAGTTTGACGGCCGCCACCGTGGGCGCTCAAACCCCTATTGCCAGTGACTCCGAGTTTCTCCGCCGGGCGTGGCTCGCCTTGGCGGGACAAGTTCCGTCCGCTACCGATGCCCGCGCGTTTTTAGCCGACCAGGCACCGGACAAGCGGGTTCGCCTCCTCGATCGCTTGCTGGGCAGTTCAGAATTCGTTCATCATCTGGCAGTTTCACTCGATGTCATGCTCATGGAGCGGCGGGCGGAAAAGCACGTCAAGGCTGGGCCATGGCTCGCCTTTCTCGAGGAATCGATCGCCGCCAACAAGCCTTGGGACCAACTAGTCCGAGACATCGTGAGCGTTGATGGGGCGGACGAAAAAACCCGTCCGCTCGCACGTTGGGTCCTTGAACGTGAGGGCGAGACACACCTCCTCACTCGTGACATTGGCCGATTGTTTCTGGGCCGAGATATGGCCTGCGCGCAGTGCCACGATCATCCGCGCATCGACGATTATTCGCAGCGGGATTATTATGGGCTGCAGGCGTTCGTTGGGAGGACGTTCCTCTTCCAGCCGGATATGAATAAACCAGGCGTCCTCGGCGAGAAAGCTGACGGCGAAACGACCTGGACATCGGTTTTCACGAAGGTCAGCGGCTCGACCCGGCCACACCTTCCCGGGGAGGCGGAAATCGACGAGCCTGAACTACCGCCTTCCGAAATGTGGGTCGTCCCACCCAACGACAAGGACAAGAACGTCCGCCCGGTGCCAAAATACAGCCGGCGGGCGCGTCTTGCCGAGTGCCTGACAAGAAGCCAGACGCCCGCGTTTCGGCGCAACATTGCGAACCGCATGTGGGCGATGATGATGGGACGGGGCCTGGTCGACCCGCCCGATCTCTCGCACTCCCTCAACCCGCCCTCCCATCCGGAACTGCTCGTGTTGCTCGGGGATGGCATGGCGGAGATGAAATTCGACCTCAAGGCCTTCTTGCGGGAATTGGCGTTGACCCGCGCCTTCCAACAGAGATTCGAGCCGCCTGAGCTTTCTCCTGAGGCGACGGGGCTTTTAGCGGCAAAGCTCTCAGAGTGGGAAACAGAGGCGCAACGAATGGACAGCCTGGTGAAAAATCACGACGGCGAGTTTTCCCGCACTCGCGCCGACCTCGAGAACGTCCAGCGGGCCACACAGCCGTCTATCGCTGACTGGAAAAAGGCCTTCTCGACCGCAGGGGAGACAATGAAGTCGGCTGATGCGGCGACCGCTGCTTGGAAACAGGCCGAGGCCGCCCTGTCCGCCAAACGGGATGTCCTGCGTGCGCTCGCCGACGCATCGCAATCGACGTCCGCAGCCTGCAAGGCGATGCCCCAGGACATGGAGCTTGTTGCGGTGGTGAAGACGTTTCAGACAAAATCGGAAAAGACCACTGCGGAAGTCACGGCCGCGGAAAAGGAACTGGCAGCGAAAAAGGCGGAACTCGAGACAAAGGCCAAAGCCCTCGCCGAAGCCCAAATGGCCGCCGCCGCGAAGAAACCCGCGGCCGATGAGGCAGCGAAATCTCTCTCGGTTGTCCTGCAACGGTTTTCCGCGGTGGACGCGCAGAAGCAAACATCGCGCATCTCGGCGCTCGACGCGTCCGGGCGACTCTCCGAAGCAAAGGCACTTCTGGGCTTGGCTGCGGAGGAGGCTGCCGCAATGGCTGCGCAGGCGGCCGCAGACCAGGCGCAGAAGGCATCATTGGGTGCGGAACAAGAGCTCGCTAACCTTGCCGCAGAAATAGCGTCCCGTGGACGCGACATGTCCGCACTGGAAAAGGCAGTGACGGACGCAGGCGCCGACGCGACCCAGTCGAAGCAAGCTGGGGACACCAAGCGCGAAGCAGTGCGCATTTTATCGGAAGCCGAAGCGAAAGTGTCGGCTGCGGCCGCCAAGCTGCCGCAGGAAGCCGATGTGCAGAACGCCGCCACCCTGGTCAAAAACCGCTCCGAACAGGCGGCCAGCGAATTGCTCGAACTCGAAAAAACATTGGCCGTCAAAACGATGGCGGCGGAAAAGGCTGTGGCCCGCCTCGGCGAAGCGCGCGCAGCCGTCGCCCGCGCACAGTCGCAAGCGGCCGCCGCCAGGGAGAAACAGCCATCGCTCAAGTCGCAAGCCGGTGTCGCTCTGGCGAAAGCCGCAGAAGCGCGCAATCAAGCCGCGGTCGCCCACGAAAAGTTTGTAACGCTCCGCTCAGACAGTTTCGCGGTGGCGCGTCTCATTCCACTCACGCCCGAACAGTTCTGTTGGAGCGCCATGAAGGCCACCGGTTTCCTGGACCAGCAGCGCGCCGCCGCCACCGCCGAATGGGATCAGAAGAACCCGCAGTCAGAACCCGACAAAGCGGACCCTGCCAAAAAGAGCGCGCGCCTGGCGGCCATCGAAAAGCTGATGTGGGAAAAAGTGAAGGGCCATGAGGATCAATTCGTGCGGCTTTTCGGCCACAGTGCCGGCCAGCCCCAAAGTGATTTCTTCGCCACCGCGGACCAGGCGCTTTATTTCGAGAATGCCGGATCACTTCGCAGTTGGTGCAGCCCGGGCGGCGAGAACCTCGCCAGCCGCCTGTCGAAATTGGCGGATCCACGCGCAATTGCCGATGAACTCTATCTCAGCGTTCTAACCCGCGTCCCCACCGACGCAGAAGGAGCGGAGGTCTCTCAGATCATCGCTTCCCGCCCACCTGATCAAAAATCCGCCGCCGTAAGCGACCTCATCTGGGCGGTGCTCACGTCGGTCGAATTTCGCTTCCGGCACTGACCCGATTACGGCCTCCACCTCCACCCTCTGAAGATTTATGAAACCATGTTCCTACTCGTGCCAGACCGTCGAGCATATCATCGCCAGGCGCGAGTTTTTTGGCAATATCGCCCGAGTGGGCGCCGGGGCCGCGCTTTCCGGGCTTGGCTATTTTGCAACGCCGGCCATGGCTGAGAGCCTGGCAAAAGCACAGAAACGAATGCTGGTCATCCGCATGGCGGGAGGATTGAGTCAGCTCGAGAGTTGGGATCCTAAACCAGGCACCCCGACGGGCGGGCCGTTTCGCGCGATCCCGACTTCCGTTCCGGGCGTGCATATTTGCGAGTTGCTTCCGCTAACCGCGAAACAAATGCACCGCCTGGCTTTGATCCGATCCATCAACACCCACGAGGACGATCACGGCAAAGGGCACTACCTGATGATGACCGGGCGCCGCCAGCGGCCCGGCGTGCAGGATCCCGAGCTGGGGGCGGTGGTGGCAAAGGCGCTCGACACCCCGGGCCGTTCCCTGCCCGGACATATCGTAATCACCCCGGGGGGCGGAGGCGGCCGAAACGCCGACTCTGCTTATCTCGGCCCGAAATACGCCAGCGTCGTCCTCGGCAATGGCAAGCCACCGCAATATTCCCAACGCCCGGACGGACTCGCAGAAAACTCCGTCATGTGCGCGAACGATCTGCGTCGCAAACTCAATGACCGGTTCGCCTTGCGCCGCCGAACCGCCGAAACCGAAGCTTACACCATGTGCTTCGAACAGGCGCAGGAGTTGATGAAACAACACGAGGTCTTCGATGTCTCCAAAGAGGCGGAAAAGGACCGAGCCCGCTACGGCGATCACGATTTTGGCCGGCACTGTCTGCTCGCCCGGCGACTGATCGAGAAGGGCATCACGTTCGTGCAAGTGACCCACTCAAATTACGACACTCACAACGAGAACTTCAATTTTCACTTCGAACAACTCGGTGAATTCGACGGGCCCTTCGCCACGCTGATCGACGATCTCGCCCAACGCGGCTTGCTCGAACACACGCTGGTTGTCGTGTTGAGCGAATTTGGCCGGACGCCCGGGATCAACCGTCTTTACGGCCGCGATCACTGGAGCAAAGCCTGGTCGGTCTGCCTCGCCGGCGCCGGTATCAAACCCGGTGCAGTCATCGGGAAAACCAACGAAGGCGGCACCGAGGTCACCGAACGCCAGGTCGATACTGGGCACCTCTTTCATACCTACCTGGCTGCGCTCGGCGTGAAATCCACGGGCAACTTTCTCGTCGCCGGACAGAAAATGCCCATGGCAGATCCCGCCTTTGGCCCCATCGAGGAACTGTTGGCCTGAATCCAGTCAATGATTCAGAGATTCAGAGAGTTATCAACCGCCCCACGGAAACCTCACTCACTGACTCACTGACTGCCTCCATGGCCGACCCCAAACAAACCCATATCGCAAGGGAATTTGCCTCGGACGCGCCGCTGACCTGTGTGCGGTTCGATCCCAAGGGACGCTTTCTTTTTGGCGGAGCGGAAAACCGCATGATTACGCGTTGGGACCTGGCATCGGACAAGAAGGTGAATCTAAAAGGCCACGAGTCGTGGATCGGTGATCTCGCTATGACGCCCGATGGCGAAATGCTGATTTCCGCTGGTTATGACGATACTTTGGTTTGGTGGCCGGTGGCTGCGGAGGCACCTTCGCCGATTCGCACGGTAAAAGCCCACCAGGGATGGATTCGGTCAGTGGCAATAAGTCGCGACGGAAAATTCGTTGCCAGCGGCGGCAACGACAAGGCAGTGCGGCTGTGGAATGTCGCAGATGGGTCAGCCGTTCGCGAAATGCGCGCTCACGAACGCGATGTTTACAGCGTGGCCTTTCACCCGTCAGGAGCGTTCTTGCTCAGCGGTGATTTGATGGGCCAGATTCATCAATGGGACATGGCGAATGGAAACAAGCTGCGAACTTTCGACGCGGCTCCATTGCACATGTATGAAGGCGGACAGGCGGTGCACTATGGAGGTGTCCGCGGACTCACCTTCAGTCTCGACACAAAATGGCTCGCCGCAGGTGGTTTGCACAAAGCCACCAACCCACTCGGCAACGTCCAGGAGCCGCTCGCCATCCGCTTCGATTGGGAATCAGGCAAGGCAGTGAAAAGTCATCTCGCGGAGGGCCTGGCGAACCACACGCTGTGGGGAGTCACTTTTCATCCTCAAGGGTTTCTCATCGGGGTCGCTGGAGGCGGCGGCGGCCACCTTCTCTTTTGGAACGAGGGCGACGACAAGCCATTTCATAAATTTGACCTTCCCGACACCGCGCGGGGCATCGACCTCCATCCCGATGGCCTCCGCGTCGCCGTCGCCCATCACGGAAACAAAGCGCGCGTGTGCCTGTTGGCGCCGAAGGAAAAGTGACGGGGTCGGATGGGGATTTCACCCATAGAATCAAATCGTACCGCAGACTTTCAGTCTGCCGTGTCGCGGACCTGCGGTCTGCGTCGTTAAGTTACCGCCAAAATCGTGCGCAAATACTGCGACCGAGCCTTCATTTCAGCCCGGGCGGCTTTTCGCCCGGGAAGTATCGGCAATGCGCTCTGGATAGGCATAGATGTTCATTCTGCCCTCACGCACAAAACCGCATACGGTCTGGCCGCTCGATTCCGCGAAGCTGACGGCGAGACTGCTGGGCGCGCCGATGGCAGCGACGAGCGGAATGCGCGCGGCCAGAGCCTTTTGCATCAGTTCGAAAGAGACACGGCCGCTCAGCATTAGAATGTGGCTGGCGAGAGGCAGGCGATTTTCCAAAAATGCCGCGCCTAACACTTTATCGACGGCGTTATGACGCCCCACGTCCTCTCGCAGCCAGAGCAGATTTCCTTCGAGGTCAAAAAGACCGCTGGCGTGCAGCCCACCGGTGCTGGCAAAAGTGGCCTGAGCTGCGCGAAGCTTGTCCGACAATGAAAAGATGATTTGCGGGCTCACGCGCACCTTGTCGGCTTTCAGCGCCGGGAAGTTTTGCAGCACGGCATCAGTGGCTGCCTTGCCGCAGATGCCGCAGCTCGAGGCGCTGAACACGTGGCGGGTCAGCTTTCCAAAATCGACGGCGTCCGGCCGCGCCAGCAGAATGTTGATAGCCGTGCCGCCGTCAGCTTGCGATGGACAGGTCGAGAGCTCGAAGATGTCCTCCCGGCGAGCGATAACCCCTTCGCTAAGCAAAAACCCCGCGGCCAGTTCCTCGTCATGGCCGGGCGTGCGCATGATGACGGCGATCGGCTTGCCTTCGATGCGAATCTCGAGCGGCGATTCCTCGGCCACCACATCCTGCTCGGTGCTCCGCTTTTCCGAGCCGACGCGGACGATTTTGACCCTCCGGCAGGCAATCGAGGGATCCGGGTGCGCCTCAATAAATCGCTCTTTCGGCATTGGAACGGCTTCCTCTCGATCAGTCATAAGAGGGTCAAAAACTGGGTCAACGATCTGCTCTGAGTGAAAAAATTCGAGCCTGACTGCGTTCCCCATCGAGTGCAACCGGTATGAGCATCGGTCTCCAACCGTCGGCTGGAAATCTCCGCCATGTCAGACGCGACACCTGGTTGCGTGCGTTGGGCGGTACCGGGCGCCGCGTCTACCGTCCGGTCGGCCTGACTTCACCCCTCAGGCGAGCGAGATCATCAGGGGTGTTCAAGTTGATGAAAATTTCTGCCGGATAGTCGCGGGCATTCATTTCCACCATCATCGCGTGTTCGAGACCTTCGCGGATGAAGTTTTGCATCGATGTGTGGCCGAGTCGCACCAGACGCCGGCCGATCTCAAGCATTTCGATGGGATAGACGGCAGCCAGGGGTTCGAAAATGTCGCCCTGCCGGGCCACCGCGCCACATTCGGGTTCAGAAGCGAAGAGAACGTCTTCGAGAAATTCCACCGGCAGCAACGGCAGATCGACGCCGAGGACGACGAGCCGCGAGCCTGCGCCGTCGAGTTCGACCTTTTGAAGACAGGACAAAACGCCGCCCAGCGGACCGCAATCACGAAACGCATCCGGCACAATGATTGTCGAGGAGCTCGGGGAAATGGGAGAAAACCCTGTGCCGACGGAGAGAAACAGGCGGTCGCACGGCAGAGCGCGGAGTTTTTTGAGCTGCCGCAGCCAAAGCGGTTCGTCATCGATAACCAGGCACGCTTTGTCCGTGCCCATGCGGGAGGACTTTCCACCCATCAAGAGAGCAGCGGAGAGTGTCATGGTGCTACCTCTCTGCACGCTGAGGTTCCGGCAGGGATGCCTGCCTCGACCGCTTTTTTGCAAACGCCTCGGCAGCGTGCTGAGGCTCTTTAACTGTGCGTGGCTCAGCCCGCACCTCGCCGCTGGTAAGAACCCTGGCCCGCAAACCGCCGCGGTCTTTCATCGCCTTTTCTGCACCGGAAGCGAAAGCCTTGTCCATCCAATAGCACGGCGAGCACTCGCACATGCCCCGAAATCGCACGCCCTGCACCTCAAATTCGCGCCCAATAAGCGTGCCGAGGTCGAGGCCTTCAACGATAATATTGCGACGAAACACCGAGGGAGGCTTGTCCCAGACGTTAAGTTGCGCGCAGAGCGCTTCGTATACCTCGAACGCGAAAAATGTCACCTGGCCGTTGTATTCCTCTTTCCAATTGAAAAAGCGGTCCCCAATGATCCCCTTGCCGGCCACCAGAGCGGCAGTTTTCACTTCGACCATTGGCGACGTCCCTGACGGCTTCTCGTGATGCCCAAAGAAGTTGTGTTCAGCCGAGATGAATATGTGGCAGACGGTCACCGCCAAAAATAGTCCCGATTTCGCGCTTCGCCGAAAAAAGGAACCGTAATGCCCTGCCGCAGGCTCCCGGGCACGGTTGCAAAACGGCGCGAATTCCTGCAACAATTCCAGCTATTCGATCGATTTGATGAGTTCCGCCTGCCGATTCAGAAGATCGTGAAAGGGTGTGCGCGGGATCTCTATATCTGACAACAGGAGGGGTGCGTCTCTTCTTTTAGCGACTTTGAGGCGTGCGCACTGCTTGCCGCTGCCTTGCAGAAGCGCAACAGGGAGAGCATTGCGGGCCTCGGCGTTTTCCCGCGCATCAATCATGCCATAAACTTCGTCGCCGCCTAGCGCGCGGTGGATCAATTGTCCTTCTTTCAAATCTTGTTTCGCGTATGCGAACACGTCATTAATCTTTCTACCGAGCGGCGGACTAATCACTGGGCGATGTTCAAAATAAGCTTGTGCAATGGCGCGTGGCGTTTCGATATGACACAAATGATAGGGCCGGAAGAAAAGATAGTAAGGCCGGCGGGAAGTTACTTTGTAATATCTCAGCATGAAGTCTTGCCACGTGTCATCGCAATAACCGACGATATAAACTCCGCCACCTGGCCAGGGGACGCCCAGGGTGTAATCGACATGTCCGCCGTCGCCATATTTAGAGAAATCGAATTTATCCAACACTTCGCGCAGGTCAGAGCAGACCGGGCCTTCCATGCCGGGCACCAAAGGGGTAAGACCAAGATAATTGCCGATCAATGCCTGCTCGATATTCATCTTGGTCCCATCCGTGTAAGAGACGCACTGAATAACCGAGAGTCCAAGTTTGGCAGCTATCCCGGTCTGAGTCTCTGACGTTGCATGCCGGTTGAGAAAGCCTTTCATGTTTCCCGCCTGGACGATCCGGAACCCCCAAAGCTGGATTTCCTCCGCCATCGTTGCCAGCACGCCATGTTGATCGCCAGCATCGCTGGTGACAACGACTCCTTGCTTGCGCGCCTCGTGCGCCAGGAGAGTTCCAAACACAAAATCAACTTCGCCATTCATGAGAACCACATGGGCCTTCTGGTCGATCGCAGCCAGACAGTAAAGTGCGGCGTCGTAGATGGAATTGGTGCACTCAACCAGAACGTCGACCTTGAGAGTCTTGAGCAGGCTGAGCGTGCCGGTCGTGATGAGCACTTCGCCCTCTTTCGGGTCGGGTGGGGCTTCGGTATTTCTCACCGGCACCGCACGCAGACCACTGGCTTCGGCTGACTTTCGCAGCGAGTCTTCGTCCAACGCACCCATAAAAACCAGCCGCATACCGGGCGTGCGTGCCACCTGCGAGGCGACACCAGTGCCCATGGCTCCACATCCGACCACCCCCACTCGGATGTGCCGGCCCCGCGCTTGAAGTTCACAAAGTTTCCTTATCATAGGTCAATGACAGCCCGCCCTGCGTGGCACGCGTTCGTGCAGCGAACGGGATAAAGTCGAAAAATCAACCAGGTGTTAAAAATCAAGCGGGCTTCATCGCGCTGCCCGCACTCCTAAAACCGCGATGACAATTTAGGAGACCGACGATGTCCTTTTCATGAAAAGTGAAACCCGAAACGCTTGGGGCAGTCGCCCGGGGCCAGCAACGAGCCGCTCTTCGGCGGGAGTAAGCGAGGCAGAGAGTCTGAGAGAGAATTCGAAATCAGTATGCGGGACTGGTGCGACCGAGACGGTCGGGCTCCCCGGAACCGTTTTCGCCCGCTTTCCTCCCTCCTTTGAGAGCGCGCTACTTTCCTGGCGGCGTACTTTTTCCTTTACGCCGCAGCGATTTCCGGCGCAAAAACGGGGGCCCTTAAACCTCTAATCATCGTTAGCCCATGACTTCCACCACTCTTCGCCGCCGGGTTTTGACCGCTCTCGGCCTTTTCGCCACCCTCTCAGCGGCGCACGCGCAGACTCCCGGCGCTGCGATCAACTCCGGCGACACGGCCTGGCTGATCACCGCATCTGCTCTCGTCCTCTTCATGATGATCCCCGGCTTGTCTTTGTTTTACGCCGGCCTGGTGCGGACTCGCAACGTGCTCTCAATATTCATGCACTGCTTCATGCTGACCAGCGTTCTCAGCCTGGTCTGGCTGGTGTGCGGATATTCACTGGCCTTTTCCGATGGCAACGCCTGGCTGGGAGGAACGGCAAAAATATTCCTTCAGGGCGTGGGTCCGGATTCCGTTCGCAGCGGCCTGGTGGCAGGCCAGGTAGTCAGCCAGACCGTACCGGAGCTCGTCTTTTTCGCGTTTCAAATGATGTTCTTTCTGATCACGCCCGGGCTTTTTGTCGGGGCGTTCGCGGAGCGCATGAAGTTCAGTGCCATGCTGATCTTCAGCATTCTCTGGAGTCTTATTGTCTACGTGCCGGTTTGCTATGGCGTCTGGCACAACGGCGCCAGCAAGGAGGCGGGCCAATTTTTTGGGCTGACCGGTGTGATCGACCTGGCCGGTGGCATTGTCGTGCACATTACAGCGGGCGTCGCCGCGCTGGTCGCCTGTCTCATGGTAGGTCCTCGAAAGGGCTACCCGGAAACTCAGATGCTTCCTCACAGTCTACCGCTGACCATTGCCGGCGCGGGCATGCTTTGGGTGGGCTGGTTTGGTTTTAACGGCGGCAGCCAAGGCGCCGCCAACGGGCTCGCCGGAATGACCGTCGTGGTCACTCATCTCTCCGCCTCGGCGGCGGCGGTCACCTGGATGGCGCTCGAATGGCTCAAACTCGGAAGACCCAGTGTGCTTGGCGTGGCCACCGGTTCCATCGCCGGCCTGGCGGCGATCACTCCAGCCTCGGGTGTCGTGGGGCCAGCCGGGGCGGTGTGTATTGGCGCCATTTCGGCTGTGCTGGCCTGGTTTGCCTGCGCCAAAATCAAAAAAACCTTCGGCTACGATGATTCACTGGATGTTTTCGGCGTGCACGGAATCGGCGGCTTTACCGGCACCGTCCTGCTGGCGGTTTTTGGCACCAAATCGTTCCTGGGAGGTCTCGGTGAATTCGACATTGGACGCCAACTCCTCACCCAACTCCTGGCCGCCGTCTACACCATCATCTTGTCCGGCGGCGCGACATTTATTATCCTGAAGCTTATCGATATCACGATCGGCTTGCGGGTCTCGGACAGCGCCGAAAACGAGGGCCTCGACCGCGCTGAACATGGCGAAAGTGGCTACAATGTTTAGGGAAGCCTCGCCGATCTTGCTGGTGTCGGGACGAATAATTGGGTGCACTTGCCGTCAGCCTGATCTGTCTTACAACTCCGAAACAAACGAGAGATAATTCCCTTGATATTTCCGCCCGCGAAGTGACCGATCATGGTGATCGGCCAGGCCGAAACTATTGTCGGTTGAGGCAACCTGGAATCAATTCGGCAGACTGACCATGAGGACGACAAGCGATACCGGCGTTCTTTCCGCCCTGGCTGCCGGGATCATTCCGGCGGACGAAATGGATGAAGGCGCTGGCTGCGTTAACGCCGGCGAGCGGCTCGCTCAAAAGATGGCGGCCGGTATCCACACGTCGTTGTATGAACAAGGTTTGAAGATCGCGCGGGAAATTGCTGCGGAAACCTACAGCCGCGACGTCGATCTACTGAGCTCATGGGAGAGGCACGAGCTTCTCGACCTGATCCGCGACCGGCTGCCGTTATTTTTCAAACAATTGCGGATGGATGTGTCCGCGATGTATCTGAGCGATCCCGGGGTCTGGCAGCGGATCGGTTTTCCTGGCCCATCAACTGTTAGCGGCGGTTATCCGGATTTCGACCAACCACAGATCGACGTCATTCATCGCCTCAAGGAACCGCTGCCATGATCACGCCTGAGGTTTGCCCCGCCGTCACAGCGTTTCTGGCCAAGCCGGCACGAATGGTTATCGGAGGCCAGAGGCTCGAAGCCTCGAACGGCGAGTGGATCGAATCGTTTGATCCGGCCAACGGCAAGGTGATCGGAAAGGTTCCCGCCGGTGGTGAGGTGGACGCCAGCCTGGCGGTGGCGGCCGCGCGACGCGCCTTTGGGCCGTGGCGCAGGATTTCTCCATATGAACGTGGCCGGATGCTGCAAAAGACCGCTTCGGTGATCGAGCAGCATCGCGATGAGCTGGCGCAATTGATTACGCTCGAAAATGGCAAGCCGCTGTGGGAGGCGAAGCGGGAAGTCGCCACCGCCGTGAGTTGGACGGAGTATTACGCTGGTTGGACCACGAAGCTGCTGGGAGAGACGATTCCCGTTTCGTTGCCTGGCCAGTTTCTCAACTATACGCTGCGAGAGCCGCTGGGTGTGGTCGCGGGCATTACCCCGCCGAATTATCCGCTCACCATGCCGCTCTATAAAGCGGCGCCGGCTCTTGCGACCGGCAACACCATTGTCATCAAGCCCTCTGAGGACACCTCGCTGGTTGCCATTCGGCTGGCAGAGTTGTTTCTCGAAGCGGGACTGCCGGAAGGGGTTTTCAACGTCGTCACCGGCTATGGAGAAACCGCCGGCGCTGCCCTGGCCAACCATCACGGCGTCGACAAAATTACCTTCACCGGCTCGACCGAAGTCGGTCGGCTGCTCGTCAAAGCCTCGGCTGGAAACTTGAAGAAAGTGTCGCTCGAACTCGGCGGCAAATCGCCAAACATCGTCTTCGCGGACGCGGATCTCGAGGCCGCCCTCAAGGGTGTGTTTATGGGGGTATTTTTTTGCCAGGGCGAGATTTGTTCCGCCGGATCACGGCTCTTCGTCCAGGAATCGATTTACGACGGCTTTGTCGCCCGTCTGGCTGACATGGCGCGGGGAGTTCGCCTGGGCCATGGACTCGATGCCGAGACCAAAATGGGACCACTGGTTTCGCGCGAACAGCAGCAGCGCGTCTTGAATTACGTCCGCCTCGGCTCGGAGAAAGCAACTCCGGTTGCCGGAGGCAAAGCTCCCGAGGGCGCGCTCGCGAGCGGATTTTTCGTCGAGCCGACGGTTTTTGCCGGCGTCACCAATGACATGGTTATTGCGCGCGAGGAAATTTTTGGTCCGGTTGTCTGTGCCCTGCCATTCAAGGATTTGCCGGATGCGATCGAAATGGGGAACGACACTCCGTTCGGGCTCGCCGCCGGAGTCTGGACCACCAACGTGCGCACCGCCCATCAAGCCGCTGCCGCGCTGGACGCCGGCACGGTCTGGGTGAATTGCTACAACGCCTTCGACAACGCCGCACCCTGGGGCGGCTTCAAACAAAGCGGCTGGGGCCGGGAAAAAGGTGCTTACGGGCTCGATCTGTTCACGCAAATCAAATCGGTGATCGTCAATTACACCTGAGCGTGGCGCGCACTGGAAGGCAAAAAGATTTGCGACGATCATTGGGCCAGAATCCGGCAAAAAGCCCTCCGGAGGCCGAGCGCGCGCTCGAGACGGCCCGCCCCCGGACGGGGGATTTTTTCCGGCGCAAGGGCGCCATCTCCATCGCTCTTGGGGCCACAGGAATTCTGGCGGCTGGCTTCGGTTCGGCCCATAGTGCCGCTGCCGATGCCGCATCCGGCCCCCTTTCGCCGCAACAGGAACGCGAGTCATTTAAATTTGCGGACGAACAGCTAACCGCGGACCTCGTCGCTGCGGAACCGGATGTCACCAGCCCGGTCGCGGTAGCCTGGGATGCGCACGGCCGCATGTTTGTGGCCGAGATGAGCGATTATCCGGATTTACCGGAAAAAGGACGCATCAAGCTTCTGGAAGATCAGGACGGTGATGGACGCTGCGAACGCACAACCGTCTTCGCCGACGATTTGCGTTTTCCCAACGGCATCCTGCCGTGGCGCGAGGGTGTTCTCGTCACCGCCGCTCCGGATATCTGGTTCCTCAAAGACACCAATGCGGACGGTGTCGCGGATGAGCGCCGAAAAATCCTGACCGGCTTCGCTGAAGGCAATCCGCAACTGCGTGTCAATGGCTTGTTCTTGGGAATCGATGGGTGGATATACGGAGCCAATGGTCGCAGCCAGGGAGACGTTCGCTGGGCTGATCCTGCGGGCGCCAGCGAAAAAGCGATCTCAATTCGCGGACGCGATTTTCGTTTCCGTCCGGACATGCGGCAGTTCGAAGCAATCGCAGGCCACAGCCAATTCGGCGCCGCCCGCGACGATTGGGGCAACCGCTTTCTTTCGTGGAATACGATTGCCGTTCGGCACGAAGTGCTGCCGGAACGCTATCTGGCTCGCACCCCGTTTCTCGCCGAGACCGAGTCGGTGGCCGATATCACCGAACCCGGCGACGACGGCCGGATTTATCCGCTCACACCGGCGCCCCTGACGTTTAACCGGGAATCGACGGCTCACTTCAACGCGCTCGCGGGATTGGTTATTTATCGTGGCCACGCACTCGGCGAATCTTATCGCGGCAATGCTTTCGTCGGGGAGTCGCTTCGCAATCTTGTCCACCGCCGAGTGCTTGAGCCAAGAGGACCGACGTTCTCGGCCAGGCGCGTCGAGCCAGATCGGGAATTTCTGGCCTCGAACGATCCCTGGTTTCATCCAGTGAATTTTGCCACCGGCCCGGATGGTGCGCTCTACGTGGTCGATTTCTACCGCCGATTCGTCGAACACCCAAGCTATGTGCCTGAAGCCATGCGTGGAAAAATCCCCTGGAGAACTGGCGCCGAGCACGGTCGAATTTGGCGCCTTCGAACAAAACGTTTTCAGCCGGACAATTCGCGGAACAAGCTGGCGGCCGCGAGCACCGAGACACTGGTCAAAGCGCTTGAAGATGACAATGGCTGGCGGCACGACACCGCGCAGCGATTGTTGGTCGAGCGCAACGACGCGGCAGGCAAGGCCACGCTTGAACGCCTGATTCGAGAATCGACCCACATCGCGGCGCGGGTTCGTGCACTTCATACGCTTGCCTGCATGGGGGGGCTTCCTGGGCCGCTCCTCAAAACTCTGATCGCTGATGCTCAAGCCAGAGTTCGCGAACACGCCATTCTTCTGTCGGGCGAATTCCTGGCGCAACAGTCCGACGAGGAACTCACGAAATCCCTTTTCAGGGCGGTAGATGATTCCGATGCGCGAGTTCGCTTTCAAGTCGGCCTGGCGATCGGCGAATTGTCAAACGCTGCCAAATTCGAAGCGCTGGCGCGGCTCGCTCAACGCGATTTCGCAGACCGCTGGCAGTCATCAGCCATCCTCAGCGGTCTCGACAAATCGCCGTGGCTGTTTTTGAAATCGCTGATTGCAAAGAACGACGCATGGCTGCAGTCGCCGACCGTCGAACAAGCTCGCTTTCTCGACCGAGTGGCGAGGCTTGTGGGAGTGAATCACGATGAGGGTGAGTTGGCTGAGTCCCTCGCCCTCATCGGCTCTTTGCGGGCCGCGCATCGGCTTGCGCACTTCACGCTGCTCGCCGGACTCAGTGATGGCCTCGCCCGTGCCGGCCAGCCGCTCGATCACTTGCTCAGCGAACCGCCGAATCACTTGCGCGAACCGCTGCATTTGATTCGCGATTCCGTGCGCGAGTCTGGCGCGGCCGCAGTCGAGCCCCGCGCGGATGCGACGAGCCGTTCCGCAGCGTTGCGGGTGGCCGTGCACGGCAAATCGAAATCCGCAGCGGCAGCCGTTCTCCAGTTGCTGCAGCCGGATGAAGCCGCCGAATTACAGACGGCGGCGGTCCGCGCTTTTGCAGATCTTCAAGACGCGGAACTCGCAAAAACTGTCTTCGAGGGTTGGAATCGTTATTCCACGGCCACTCGCCGCCAACTGCTCGCCGCATCCCTTCGCGGGTCCTGCACCACCGCCGCGCTTATCGATGGCCTCGAGCGCGAGACGGTTCGATCGGTTGAACTGGATGCTTCGACACGCGAGGGGTTGCAGAAAATCCAGGACCCCAGCATTAAATTACGCGTGGCCAAAATGTTCAAGAGTTCAGCCTCGAACCGCGGAGAGGTGGTGCGCCAATTTCAACCGGCATTGAAGTTGGAAGGGGATCGCAAGCGAGGCGCCGCCATCTTCGCGCGCAGTTGTCTCGTTTGCCACGCCATTGACACGCAGCACATCGGTCCTCCACTATCGAGCCTGGCGAGCCGTCCCCCTGAAATGCTGATGGTTGATATTTTCGACCCCAGCCAGCCGGTTTCGCCGGACTTCGTCAACTACACAGTCGTCACCACCGAAGGCGCTGCCGTGAGCGGATTGATCGCCGCGGAAACCGCCACCAGCATCACGCTGCGCCGCCCGGCCCAGCCCGATGAAACAGTTCTTCGCAACCAGATCAAGGAATTTCGCGCCGAAGGCAAATCCATCATGCCTGACGGATTGGAAGCAGGCCTCACCTTGCAGGATTTCGCTGATCTCTTAAAATTCGTGCAACAGCCGGAAGCGGAACTGTTGCCCAGGTAGCAATGCGTGGCGCCGGTGACGCAGGCATCTTGCCCAATACTGTTCACTTAAGTGATTTCCACCTGTAAATTTCTTTTCTCAGTCACGGGCTTGGCTCCCTTTTTTCGCACTGGAAAACTGCATTTCGGTTTCTTCTTGATCGTGCGCTCTTTGCTTTT
>JBPCQC010000052.1:0-25297 GCA_050998515.1 Verrucomicrobiales bacterium | reverse complement strand
CTCATCCAGGAGTTCCGGCTCTCGCCCCAGCTCCGCATCGCCGTCACCGTCGACATGATCGCCACCGGCACCGACGTGAAACCGCTCGAGTGCCTCGTCTTTCTGCGCGACGTGCGCAGCCGCGTCTATTTCGAGCAGATGAAAGGGCGCGGCACCCGCGTCCTTTCGCCGACTGATCTGCAAGCCGTCTCCGGCGCCGAAGCGCAGGCCAAGACCCACTTTGTCATCGTCGATGCCGTCGGCGTCTGCGAGAGCGACAAGACCGATTCCCGCCCGCTGGAGAAAAAGCCCACTGTCGCCTTCGACGCGCTCCTGCTCGGCGTCGCCCTCGGCAAACGCGACGAAGACACCCTCACCACCCTCGCCGGACGCCTCGCCCGGCTGGAGCGGGAGCTGGACGAGACAGCAAAGCAGGAGGTCAAAAAGCTGACCAATGGCCAGTCGCTCGGGCAGATGTCCGCCGGGCTGCTGCGGTCCCTCGATCCCGACGTGATCGCTGAACGCGCCACCGGCAAACCCGGCGCCGCCCCGCAGGAAGTCGAGCCCGCGCTTTTCGAGAGAACGAAGCAGCAACTCGCCCTCGAGGCCTGCGCGCCGTTCGACAAACCCGAAGTGCGCGACGCCCTCGTGAAGCTCCGGCAGCAGAACGAGCAGACCATCGACCACGTCACCATCGACAAAGTCCTCAGCCAGCAGTTCGACGCCGCGGCGAAGGAGAAAGCCGAGAGCCTGATCAAAACGTTCCGCGACTACATCGAGCAGCACCGCGCCGAGATCGAGGCCCTGCAAATCCTCTACAGCCGCCCCTTCAAACAACGCCTCTCTGAAGAGGGATTGAAGGAACTCGAAGCGAAGCTGAAACAGGAGCCCCAATTCGGCCCCGATCCCGTGCCTCGCCTGTGGCGAGCGTTCGAGCAAGTAGAAGCGGCTTCCAGCCGCTCATCCTCAACCAACAAGCGGCAGAATGCCGCTTATACTCTCTTCCACGCTTTCGACCGCACCGAGCCCATCGCAAATCTCTCCGGCAATCTCCCGCACTGGCGTCAGTCCGGCACCACCTACTTCGTCACCTTGCGCACCGCCGATTCCCTGCCGAAGGAAAAGCTCGCGCAATGGGAATCTGAACGCGCCGAGTGGCTGCGCATCCACCCCGAGCCACATACCGACGCCGACCGTCGCGACTACTACGAGCGATTCCCCGAGCGTCTCCAGCATTGGCTCGACCAAGGCTACGGCGCGTGCGTGCTCGCCCGTCCCGAATTGAAGAAGATCGTCGAAGACGCCCTGCGCTACTTTGGCGGCGACCGTTACGAACTCGGCAATTCATCGTCATGCCGAATCACGTCCACGCCCTCGTCACCCCGATCAACGAGCACGAGCTGTCTTCCATCCTGCATTCCTGGAAATCCTACACCGCCTCCGCGATCAACAAACGCCTCGGTCAGACCGGCGCATTCTGGCAGAAAGAATCCTTCGACCACATCGTCCGCAGCCCCGCCTCATTGGAGAAGTTCGCCCAATACATCCGCGACAACCCAAAGAAAGTAGAAGCGACTTCCAGTCGCTTACCTCCGAAGCAAAAGCGGCAGGATGCCGCTTCTACTCTCCGGCGTTTCACCGACCTCGTCTCCCTCGTCCGCTTCGCCCTCGCGCAGGAGCCCGTCCTCGAGCCGTTTGAGGAGCACGTCCGCCAGCGCTTCGCCGCCTGGCTGGAGGAGAAACGCGCCACGGACATCGCGTTCGACGCCGACCAGCTCGCGTGGCTGGAAAAGATGCGCGACTACATCAGCGCCAGCGGCAGCGTGGACCGCGGCCACCTCGAAGCCGACAACGTCCTCGGCCCGGTCTACCGCGCCTTCGGCGAACGCCTCTGGCCGCTCATGGAAGAACTCAACCTGACCCTCGCGGCATGAAGGAAGAAGGAGGAATGCAGAAGGAAGAAAGAGATTTGCTCGCACGAACGAAGGCGTTTGCGTTGCGCATCCTGCGCATGTTTGCGGCGCTGCCGAAAACCACGGAAGCGCAGGTGCTCGGGAAGCAAGTTCTGCGGTCGGGAACGTCGGTCGGCGCGAACTACCGCGAAGCTCACCGCGCTCGCAGCAAAGCCGAGTTCATTGCCAAGGCTGGCGATTGCCTGCGCGAAATCGAGGAAACCGGCTACTGGCTCGAACTCCTCGTCGAGGGCGGCATCGTCGCCGCAGAGAAGCTCGCTCCTCTCAGGCAGGAGTGCGACGAACTCATCGCGATCTTCGTCACGATCGTGCGAAAGGCAAAGGAGGGGAGGTAAGAAGGATGAAGGAAGAAGGAAGAAGTATCGGAGGGATGGTGACACCGCGTCGCGAGAAGGCATCGCCTTCTGCATATCCTCATCTTCCCTACGTAGGTTTGGAGCACGTTGAGGCTCATTCGACACGATTGCTCGGAACAGTCTCGGCGAGTGAGATGAAGAGTACCGCAAATCGGTTTTATTCCGACGACGTTCTTTATTCGCGGCTGCGCCCTTATCTTAACAAAGTCTGGCACGCTGACCGTGAAGGTCTCTGCTCGTCCGAGTTCATCGTTCTGCCCAGCAACGACAAGGTCGATGGGAGCTTCCTCCGCTACCGCCTCAACGCTTCTGACTTCGTCAAGTTTGCGAACAGCCTCAACGCTGGTGATCGCCCACGGGTTGATTTCGATCAGATTTCTTCCTTCATCCTTCCTCCTTTTTCCTTGGCAGCGCAACGCGCCGCAGTGTCGGAGATTGAGAAGCAGTTCACGCGGTTGGAGGCGGGGGTTGGCGTCGCTCAAGCGGGTGCAGGCCGCCCTGAAACGCTACCGTGCCAGCGTGCTCAAAGCCGCCTGCGAAGGCCGCCTCGTCCCCACCGAAGCCGAACTCGCCCGCCGCGAATCCCGCCCCTACGAACCCGCAAGCGAGTTGATCGCTCGAACTCCGACGCCACCAAGGCCCAACCGGTGGAACTCAAGAAGCAAGGACGTAATTCCGGGGCATCCCGCTCTGGCTGTCGGCAATCCTCAAACAAAACTCCCAGAGGGCTGGGTGTGGTCCGCACTCGTTGAAATCGCAAAAATGGAAAGCGGTCACACGCCTAGCCGCACCCATCCTGAATGGTGGGATGGTGACGTTGCCTGGATCGGAATTGCCGATGCACGGGAATACGATGGCAGGACCATCCACAAACCTTTCAACACACAAATACCGAGGGCATCGCCAACTCCGCATCTCGTCTCCTCCCCGCTGGCACGGTTTGTATTAGCCGAACGGCTTCTGTGGGCTACGTCGTGGTCATGGGGCGCGAGATGGCAACGAGCCAAGACTTTGTGAACTGGATTCCGACTTCCGCGGTTTCTTCTGATTGGCTTCGAATCGTTTTCTCCGCGGACCGCGAAGCGTTGCGCCGGTTTGGCAAGGGTTCAGTCCACAAAACGATTTATTTCCCGGAATGGTTGTCCGCTCACGTCGCCGTCCCGCCGCTCGTCGAGCAACGGCGCATCGTCGCCGAAGTGGAGCGGCTGCTGTCGGTGATCGAGGAACTGGAAGCGGTGGTGGCGGCCAACCTCCAGCGCGCCACCCGCCTCCGCCAAGCCATCCTCCACCGCGCCTTCAGCGGTCAACTGGCGATGGAAAAGGTGTGACAAAGTAGGATAAAGTAGCAAAAAGTCATAAAAAGTGCTATTAAACAGCCGTGGGAATTCTTGAGATCATCGCCGAAGAACGCTTGGGCAAATCCGTTCTTGCTCATCATTCGGAGTTGAAATCGCGTCTTCGGAAGATCGAAAAAGCGACGGAAGCCCGATCGGCATCGCGAACATCTGATCAGGACAAGCAGCGCATCGCCGCAATCGTTGAACTCTGCTTTGAGTATGATCGGGAGAAGGATTCGGATGAGCGGAAAAACATCCTCCGCACGCTCAATGAGATTGCGAGGAATGAGCCTGTCGCATTGCCATCGGAGACAATCGAGCAGTGGGATGACCGGGTTGCTGCCGGAGACCGGGCCTATGCGACGCTGAAGCGCAAAGATGAGCAGCGCACTCAACAATTCCTGAAGAAATACTTTTCCCTCCGGGCAAAAGCTGGGCTGAAGACGCAGGCAGACGTGGCGAAGCAGGCGGGGCTGTCGCGGACTCACGTCACCGCACTCGAGTCGGGAGAGCACACGCCTCAGCAGAAGACGCTTCAAAAGCTGGCGAAGGCATTCGGCGTGGACGTGACCGACCTGATGTGATCAGGCCCACGGCTTCGTGCCGGCAGCGAGTGCCGCCTTCAATCCGCGAATCCGGTGGTTCGCCCGCAGTTTGTCTGCCGTGGAAATCGCGTTGGTCTTCTTCCAAAAGAGATCGACGAGGTAGATCGTCCGGGATTTTTCGTGGACCCAGAAGATCGCTCGCAGCCAGCCGCGCTTCCCGATTTCCGGGTGCTCGATGCGCAATTCCATGCCGTCGCCGAGCGGCTCGATGCTCAGATCGGGAACGTCCGGGTAGAAGCGCAGTTGACGTGCGAGCTTGATCCCGGCCCGGAGCTGTGACCGCGACAGTTCCTTTTTCGCCCACTTCTGAACAACCGGGAGCGGCAGGACTTTGTAGCTCGCGCGTTGATCGTCCATGCCTCAGAGGATCTTCGACAACGCTTCGGTAATCTTGTTCCAGCCCGTGCGGGTGACGGAATATGTCCTTGGCGTATGCGCGTGTATCCATCCCGACTTTATCGCGACTTTTATATCCCGTGGAAAGTTGCTCGGCGCACCCTCTTTTGCCTGTTTGAACACCGCGTCCATGTCAGCGCTTTTCCACGGAACATTCTCACCCCGCGCTTCATACCATGCCGCCAGCAAGAGAATCTTCTCGGCATAGGTTTCCCAGCGGATGTGATTCAACAACTCAGCGGCCCCGGAACCGGCGAGCTGCGCCCGCACTGACTCCTCGTTTGAGGCGAGCGCAGCCGATTTTGCGGCTGGCTCATTTGCCGCCATCGCAGCCGGTGCGGTCGTTGCCGCTGCTTCTTGATCTCGAAATTCCTGCGTGATCCTGATCAACTCGGTGAGAGCTTCGTCTTTAACGATTGCTTGAAGATTGAATCCAGACGCTTGGATGATTACCTTGATACTCATGACGGAATAATACGACGCTACGTCAGATCTTCAACTTTTATTTAACGGTGTCGAATTACTCAGCATCCATCGTCCAAAAGCTCTGGAACTACTGCAACATCCTGCGGGATGACGGGCTGTCGTATGGCGATTACGTCGAGCAACTGACGTATCTGCTTTTCCTCAAGATGGCGGATGAGCAGTGCCGGCCGCCTTTCAACCGGGCGTCCCCGATTCCGAAGGGCTTTGGCTGGGACGTGCTGGTGAAGCTCGATGGCGACGATCTCGAAACGCATTACCGCCACACGCTGGAGGAACTTGGCAAACGGCCTGGGCTGATCGGCGTCATCTTTCGCAAGGCGCAGAACAAGATCCAGGACCCGGCCAAGCTGCGCCGGTTGATCGCGGACCTGATCGACAAGGAGGAATGGTCCTCGCTCGACACCGATGTGAAGGGCGACGCCTACGAAGGGCTGCTGCAAAAGAACGCCGAGGACGTGAAAGGCGGCGCGGGCCAATACTTCACGCCGCGCCCGCTCATTCAGGCGATCGTGGAGGTGATGCAGCCGCGCCCTGGCGAGGTGATCTGCGACCCGGCGTGCGGCACCGGCGGCTTCCTGCTCGCGGCGCACGACTTCATCCGCAAGCACCACAAGCTGGACAAGGCGCAGCTTCGCTTCCCTCAACACCGAGGCCCTTCGCGGCGTAGAGCTGGTGGACAGCGTGGCGCGGCTCTGCTCGATGAATCTCCTGCTCCACGGCATCGGCGGGACCGCGGAAGACGGGAAAGAAGCGCCCATTCCCGTGCAGGTGAAGGACGGGCTGGCGGGCAAGCACGGCGAATACGAGCTGGTGCTGACCAATCCGCCCTTCGGCAAGAAGAGCAGCGTGACGATCGTCAACGACGCGGGCGAGACGAGCAAAGAGAGCCTCATCATCAACCGCGACGACTTCTGGGCCTCGACCTCGAACAAGCAGCTCAACTTCCTCCAGCACGTCTTCACGATCCTCAAGCAGCACGGCCGCGCCGCGGTGGTGGTGCCGGACAACGTGCTCTTCGAAGGCGGCGCCGGTGAAACGATCCGCCGCGAACTGCTCAAGCAGGCCGATGTTCACACGCTCCTGCGCCTGCCCACCGGCATCTTCTACGCGCAGGGCGTGAAGGCGAACGTCCTCTTCTTCGACCGCAAACCCGCCGCCGATAAACAGGCGTGGACGACCAAACTCTGGATCTACGACCTGCGGACGAACCTGCACTTCACCCTCAAGGAAAACCAGCTCAAATGCGCCGACCTCGACGACTTCGTGGCCTGCTACTCGGCCAGGGACCGCACCAAGCGCACCGAGAGCGAACGCTGGAAAGGCTTCCCCTACGAAGATTTGGTCAAGCGCGACAAGATAAATCTCGACCTCTTCTGGCTCAAAGATGAATCGCTCGAAGACAGCGCCAACCTCCAGCGCGCCACCCGCCTCCGCCAATCCATCCTCCACCGCGCCTTCAGCGGTGAGCTTGTCGAAAATCGCGCGGCTTGCGCCGTGGGGTAAAGCGTCACAACGCACATGCCGACGACTCTTCCAGTGCCAATCAATCCTTCCGTGCTCGAATGGGCTCGGCAGGAGAGCGGCTATGCTGTGGATCGGGTGGCCAGACGCCTGCAAGTGGAACCAGAACGAGTGGAGGCGTGGGAGCGTGGCGAGAGGCCGCCGACCTTGCGGCAAGTGCAGGAACTCGCGCGCTTTTTCCATCGGCCACTGAATGTTTTCTTCCTTCCGTCGCCGCCGCAATTGACTCCGCTCGCCGCGGAATACCGCCGGCTGCCAGGCGTCACTCCGGGAAAGGAATCGCCGAAGTTGCGGCTCGCAATCCGGCAGATGGTGAGCCGGCGCGAATCGGCGTTGTCGCTCATGGAGGAACTGGGCGAGCCGGTTCCGGCCTTCACTTTGCAAGCACACCTGAGCGAAGATGCGCAAGCGGTGGGTGAGCGGTTGCGCGCGGCGTTGCGGATTGAAGTCCAAACGCAGTTAGAATGGCGAGATGAGTGGCAGGCGTGGAGAGAATGGCGGGCCGCCGCGGAGGGGCTGGGCGTGCTGGTCTTTCTATTTCCAAAGGTGGAACTCAACGAAACGCGGGGTCTGGCGCTGCTGCGTTTTCCGCTGCCGGGGGTGGGGGTTAACAGCAAGGAACAGCCGGAATCACGAATCTACACGCTGCTGCATGAGGTAATTCATCTGATGCTGGCAGCCGGACGCGAGGAGGTCTCCGCGCTGCAAGAGAGACGGAGCAGTGCGGAATGGGAAGCGGTCGAACGCTTCGCCGAAGCGGCGGCGAGCCACGCGTTGATTTCGGAGGCCTCTCTGCGCGTGAATGCGGCGGGCGCGTCCTCTTGGGATTTGAGCGGGGTGCGCCAGATCGCGCGTCGTTTTCGCGTAACGCCTCTGGCGATGGCGACCCGGCTGCGCGCTTCCGGCTTCATGGACTGGCCGCAATATCGTGGATGGAAAGACGCTTGGGACGGATATGTCGCGACACTGCCGCCGCGCCGTAGTGGCTCCGTGCATCCGGTGGATATAGCACTCGGTCGAAATGGGCGGCCTTACGTGCAGCTCGTGATGGAGGCGATGGCTGCGAATCGGATCACGTCGGTGGATGCTTCGCGCTATCTCGGATTGAGGTTCGAGCATTTCGACAAACTGAAGGAATCGCTCAGCGGAGGACCGGCTGGCGGTGATGCCGATGAGTGAAGCGCCGCGGAAGGCGATATGCTCGATCGATACCAATGTTCTAATGGACTGGCAGGCTCGGTATTTCCCGACGGACATCTTTCCATCCATGCGGGATTACGTGGATGGGATGATCGTGGAGGAGCGCTGGATCGCACCGGAAATCGTGGTGGAGGAGCTTAACGCGGTGGGAACGGCGGAACTCGTGGCTTGGGCGAAAGCGCGACCGTTGATGTTTGTGCCGTTGGAAGATGTGCTCGCGGAGGCGCTGGCAATTCAGGCCCGTTTCCCCGGCTTGAAAGATCCCAAGGCGGAGTTCGAAGAGGCCGATGCGTATGTGATCGCGCTAGCGAAGCTGCGAGACGGGACTGTCGTGTCGCTTCCCGCCGATTGCCGCGTGCCATGACATAATAAAAAGCACCGGGGAATTCAATGCGAATACTTCGTGCCACTGGTGCACGCTGCCAAAAAATCAGGAACTGTCAATGCTCACACGCCCCGGACAGACCTGAAAGCGATGCCTCTCCCTGCACCCCAGTGCCTCGCGCACACAGATCAACACCGTATCGAAGGCCGAACAGCGCAATTCCGCCGAACGCGACGTGCTGTGGGGAAAAAGCCTCTTTTTGCACACTGACCCCATTCCCCCATTCCCCCACTCAGCGGTGCGTTTCCTTACGTGGTGAGGTGCCGCGATGGTTACTGCACGGCGGTGGCCGCCGAGGCGCGTTGAGCCAAGGCCTTTAAGGCCAGGTCCGCACCTTCCGAGTCCGGAGCCTGCGAAATCGCGGCTTTAAAGTGCCGCTCAGCGGCGGGGCCATCGCCACTTGCGGCTGCGATCATTCCCGCGTGATACAACAGCACCGGCTCCCGAATCCCGACGGCCAGCGCTTTTTCAATGTGCTGGCGTGCCTCCGCGTATTTCTGATTGGCGTGACATGCCCACGCAGCCGCGTGCAGCGTGTGCACATCCTGGCGCCTCTGCAGCAGTTTTTCAGCAATCTGCAAAGCTTCCGCAGGCTTGTGCGCGTGGTCGACCAGGTAGAAAACCAGCTCGCGATCGTGATTGTGCAGCCCCATGGATTCTTCGAGCGCTTTAACTTCAAAATGTTTGAAGGCAGCTTCGGCTCCTTTCGTTTGACCGGCCCGTTTCTGCGCCTCTGCCAGCGCGAGGAGATTTTCGGAGAGTGGGGAGGCAAGATACACGTCCTGCAAAATGCTTACCGCCTCTGCATGTCTTTTCTGAGCCGTGCGCACTTTGGCTAAAGTAGACAGCGCATAATGATACTTGGAAAAGAGTAGAAGCGACTGCTCCAACAACTTCTCTGCTATCTGTGACTTTCCAGTAAGTAACTGTAAATGAGCCAACTGGGTCAAGATCCAAGCCCGGTCTTCCACTTCCGCGGGAGCCACTTTATCATAGGCAGACTGCATAAGGTCCAATGCTCCCTCGTGATCGCCAAAGAGTTCGCGCAAGTAAGCGCCACGAGTGACTCCAGCGATATCTCCTGGCCGCATGTCAAAAATCCACTGCACAGCCTTTTCGGCTTCCTCGTAGAGTCCCATCTCAACGGCCGCGTCGGTTAGAAGTGCGTAGACCATGGTATCGTCCGGCACGCGTTTATTGAGGGCGCGCGCCTTTTCTAGAGCTTGGCCAAAATCATGTTTTCCAAGTAAAATCCAGACTTCGACTCGCTCGCCTTCAAGGTTGTGTGGCAGGAGCTTGAATGACTCTTGCAAGGCGACGGCCGCCTGGTCGTAAAACTCGGGATTCCCGGTTTCACGCGCTCGCCGCGTCAAGGCAAGAGCCAGGCTATTGTAGCCCTGAAAGTTCGCGGGATTCGTCTGAATGGCTTCGCGCGCTGCGGCGATTTTGACCTGCGCAGGCGTCGCACCTTCAGCCGGTGATCCTTCCGGCTTCGGTCCTAACGGTGGCGCCGCCACGGGGGGCGGGGACGGCGGAACTGAGGCGACTTGCGCCCGACTGACACTCAACGCCGCGCACGTGAGCGCCGAGCAAGTCCAGAACACGTGGGGTTTCATTTGTAAAAGCGTTAGGGTTAAATGAAGTGTGCCGTGACCCGAAGGCCACGGCACACCCGAACACTCTGTTTTTGACTTACTCTACTGGGCCACCGCCAGGCTCACCTGGATCGAGGTGGCGGCGGTTGCGTCCGCTTGGGCAATCACCGAGATACGGGAAGGCCGTGCGGTAAGCTGTATCATTAGCGTTCACGCCATCGCCGAGTCTTTCATTGATGGCTGCGTTGTAACCAGCAGGCCGGTTTGCGGCTGGGACGAGCACGCCACCGACGACTAGCCGGAGAGCGATGTCTGTGACGTCGTCCATCAAGCGACGCCCGTTGGGGAATCCCGCGTTGTCTCCACCGAGGACACCAAGACGACTGGCGCTGCCGGGAGGAGTAGCAGGCACGCCGACATTCAAGCGCAATAAATCAGCAATCGGACCAGCTGGAGTTCCAGCAGCGGCGATCGGTGGGGAATATTGCACCACGGGGAGGAGGTCATTCCGGGGCGGCGTGGGAATTGCCACGACTCCGGCCGTCAATGCATTGATGACGCGGGCCAGCGTTGGATCGAGAAAGAACGGAGCAAACTGGCTGTCATTGCTGGGTTGGTCCATGCTGAAGCGATCCTTGGAACCGATGCCTACGAGGAGTTCATTGATGAGGGGGTTAGCCATGCGCTGAACTTGGCGGAAGGTGCCGGAGTTGGCTTGGGGAAACGGCGAGCGGCGAACGGTCACCCGTGGGCGAGAGGTCGCGCCCCACACGCCAATGGTGGCGGCGGTGGAAATAGCAGCCTCTAGATTTCCCGTGCGCGTCAACATGCCGATCGGCACTTCGATCGCGATGGAATTGACGGCGTAGCCGGAAACGGTATCCGAGGTGATGTTGGTCGGCGAGGCATCTTGGGCCGCGGTGAGAGCACCGGGAGCTACATTTGCGCGCAGGTTGAAAGTGTCGAACGCGGCGCCGAGGTCGATCCAGAAAGGATCATCGGTCGTGCCCGCAAAGACGGACATGCCGTTGGCCAGTGAGTAAGTTCCCGCTGTGAAGAGGGCCCCATAGTCCATCGTGCGCGGGCCGACATTGGTTGGCACCGCAAAGAAGGGTGATCCACCAGCGTTGGTGATGGGAGTCGAAACTCCACCTGTTACCATGGTAATGGTATAGGTCTGGCGTTGACCCAATCCCGCATCATTGAAGTCGTCGATTTGTGGCGGAACAATGACTGTGCCTGGAGGGACCGGCGGAGGTGAGTTTGCGGGAGCAGCCGCGCCCGAGGCTCCTACTCCTGCATAGGCTTGAAACACAGCCGGGAGACGCTGTTCGGTCTGGAAGCGCACTTGGAAAGTAACGTCGGCCAGGGCGTCGTTGTTGTTGTCTACTTTCAACTCATACAGCAGCGCTGGGTCGAAAGGAAACCAAGTGGGGCCGTTGGCGGGCTCCAGCAGCGGGTCCACACACAAAATCATCGTCACTTTGGACGGTGGCGTGTTGGCCACTTGATTTGGACCATAACTGACAAAAGCGTAGACATCAGTGATGTCGGCTTTGTGATCGAGAGCCGTAATCGGCGCCTCACGGTGATTGGCGGACTGCACGACGCTCGGAAGAGTGAGCGAACAGAGAGCCGTGGCGGCGAGGCCAGGGAATGTTTTGAACATGGATTGTTTGGTTGGTGGGTTTGGAGAAAAGGAACTAGGAACGACGGCGGCGCAGAGCGAGGAGACCGGCGAGTGGCGCGAATAAAGCTAACGACGCGGGTTCAGGGATAACGAACCGGCTGGTGGTCGTAGCCAATGCCGCCATTCCGGTGGTGCCGCTGCTGCCGCCATCCAACGTGATGTCTGTGGAGACAAGCAGGCTGGTCGTGGAGGGAAAATCGACCGAGTCATCCGGAATATTGTCAGGGCCGGCGAGCAGAACGACTAATGAACGGTCCGGCTGCGTGGCGATGATCAAATCTGAGACGACGCTGACGCTGCTGCCGCCAGCGGTGGTCGCCCCTGCGATCGAAAGCATGGCACTGCGAATCGGGGTATCCGAGACCCGATACGAAAAGCGGGACTCGAAAAGGTCGGTGTCGACCGCGCTATCATTAACAGTGAACTCGAGGCTCAACACAGATCCCGAGCTGCTGGGGGTGATAATAATGGTATCTGGCGAGAGCTCTTCCGCCCCGGTTTGTAAGGGCAACAGCATGAAGCTTGAGAACCGCGCGCTGCCGATGGTGCCCCCGGTCATCCCAAGAGCGATATATTCGGTCAGGGTGCCGGTGACGAGAGCGGCGGCGGGAAGCGAAGTGAGCGAGGCGACGCCAAGGAGGCAGCTAAGAAACAGTCTGTTCATGATCGATGGGTTGTTTTAAAAGTGCGAAAGTGCAGAGGGCGTAGGACACGCGGTCGGCATGTCTACGGGTTGTGTTACTAACTCGGATGCAACGCCGACAAAGATTATTCCACTATTTTTTCAATCTGAGCGTTTCCTCTCTCTGATTCTGAGTCATAATCTGTTTATGATAAAACTTTCGGACTTTAATTCCCGGAAGACATCCCCCGCTTTCTCGTCCCGTTAGATTGATCGGACCGCAAAAGAAATTTTTTTTCCGCCCGCATTTGTGACATTTTAGATGTCCGTGCGCCTGACTAAAAAGCCGAAGTTGTTGATGCTCGCAGCTGCACTTGCGGCCGCGGGAGTTGGTGGCTGGATGCTTTGGGAAAATGGCCTCAGCAGAGCGAAACTTGAAGCCCGGACCTCAGACGCGTTGGTGGAGGATCCTTCCGCAATTCCGATGCCGCAGCGCCCGACGGAAGCCGCTCGATCGCCATTGAGCCCTGAGCCCACGGCTGCGCTGGATCGCATGACGGCCGCCAATTGGCGCGAAGTGCTGGCTGCGCTGGAAGGCGGCGCCCCTGGCTCAACGCAGGAAACCGAGTGGACGCTCGCGCTCGCTCAGGCAGGCGCTTTGGCGGGTAAAGAAGCGGTCGAGGAATTACTGGCCACGGATGTCTCGGGAGGCGGATTTCAGGGCTCAGCGGAAGCATTTAGTGGCTGGGCGGCGCAAGTGCCCGACGCGGCCTGGGACTGGCTCTCGGCCGCGGAAAATGATCGCTTGCGGAGTGCTCTGCTGCCACGCTTCGCCTGGGGACTGGCTCAGGCAGACACGCAATCGGCCATTACCCACTTTTCGCAGCTCGCGCCGGAAGATAAAGCGGCCTTGGCCAGCGAAACCGCGCTCAGTCTCATCCAATCCGCCGGCTACGAAGCCGCCGACGACTGGCTTGACCACGAGATGCTCAACGCCGACGGAGACCCCGGCTCGTCCGCCACGTTGGGAGCGCTTTTCGATGCGGTGACGTTCCAGCGCGAGCAGGCGGTGCAAAGCGGTGGCAGCATCGAGGAAATGTGCGACTGGCTGCTGACCTACGCGGACCAAGGTTTCGTGCGCTCCGAGCACTTTCTGAAAGCCGCCGAAGCGCTGGGTGAGCGCGAGGGCCGAGGAGCGGCGGTGGACTGGCTGTCCTCCGTGGCCAGTGCGGGCGGAAGTCCGCCAGTTCGCGAAGCCCTGCGCACTGAACTGGCCCAGTGGACGGCGGAAGACGCAGAGGCCGCGCGGCGCTGGGCCGCTGAACAGGCGCAGCCTGCGGCTCCTTCAGAAGCCGTCGGCGAAGTGGATGAGGCCAAAAAAGCGGACGGTGTGCGCATTATGCCTCAAGAGTAGCTGGGCGGTCAGCGGCGCTTGGGATTTAAAAGAAAATCGCCAACGTTGCTGCAATGATTTTGGTTCTGAGCGGACTTGCGCTGGGAATCATTCGTAATGCGCGGGTCGTCGGTTCAATTCCGACTACCGGCTCCAGAGAGTTTGGTAATGAGACGGTTACGAATGGGACAGGAAACACAAAAACGAAATCGAAGCAACCAAGAGGCAACAAAAAGCGGAATTTTTTGGGCGGCGCGGGAATCTTCTCGACATTCTGCCGCGTAATTCGCGACAATCGAATCACGATGGAACCACTACGATACACGCCGGCCGATCCTCGTCGGAAGATTAAAGAACGAGACTGTCACAGCGCCTGGTCAATGCATTATTTGTCCGGGCTTCCCTGGCGGGAAGTGGCTGAAGTAATGACCTTCCCTGAACGGCCGTTGCGTGCGGCTGTGAACGCCTGGATTGAAACCGAGGAAGGCCGCAAGGTTATTGTGAGGGCGTAAGGCCGGGCTCGTCATCGCGACGGTCCGCGCTGCGCCGCATCGTGCGATCTCGTTCCTGGGATTAGCAATACCGCGGGCTCGAAGTCCAATTCACTCTCGGCTCAGAACTGGAGTGTTCGGGCCCGGTGTCATTCTGCCCGAGGAATGCACTCTTCCGAACCCGCAACTCTGTGCGAGCAGGGCAATCTCACGAACTTCGAGCCAACGATGAATAACCACGTGCACGTCGGGTCTTCCAGCACCGGGGCCCTGGCAATCGTTACGGGAGGGGGCGTTCGGAAAGCGCCGTTCGTAGAGCGATTTCAAGCGTTCACGTCTTTCGTTTGGATCCAGGGCACCGCCTTTATGCTGAAACAGCAGGGTGCAGCAGTATTGGTTCCCTGCCCCAGCGAGGAACTGGACGTCAACTGACACGCATCGGGTATTCATTTAGTGAAGTGTGTTATAATTTCCATAATTAGCCAAGCCCCGATTCTCACGGAACGCCATTTTCCCAAAATATGCGAGTTGAGTCGCAATCCGGACTCGGAGTTGGAGGGCGCTTGTTGTAGCCGACTTGTGAAGACCCGCCGCCGGCCCTCCTAAGTTAAGTCCGCCGCCCGACATCGGCGAGCGGAGGGCCAGTGGAGCAGGCTTCCAAGCCGCTATTTGCTTGGGAGCCTGGGCCCCCTATGCCCAGCAACTGGGCGCTGGTCTTTGTAGGGAAAATCTGGCAACGTCGCCAGCATGAAAACCCCGGTGATTTTTTATCTCGCCCATGCGGCAGGCACGCTTAGCCTTGCGGCGGAGACCTCCTGGCCAATCGTCTCTCTTGAAAAGCCAGATGTGCGGCTTCAAAACCACGTCTCGAATATTGCGGGGGCGCTCGAGAAATCCGGGCAACCGCTCCCGAACGAAGCAAAACAAAAGTTGGACGGAGCACTCGCCTCGGGCCACTTCGAGTCAATTCAGCAAGTTCTCGATCCGCTGTGTCTTGGGGCCTTGCGGCTGTCCAAAGATGGCGCGCCACAGTTTGTTGCGGCGCCGGCACCGCCTAAAGCGCTCGAGCAAGGCTGGCGGCCTTTTCTTTTGAAGATCGCGAATGCCGACGGCCGCCGGGGAACCTTGCGCATCAAAAGTCCCAACGCGCGCCCGATTCCGAACGCGCCAAAGGAAGAGGTCGAGGCGCGTTGGCTCGATCTCGATGCGACACCGTCCACCCCGTTTTCACCCAACCTGAGCGGCCTGCCTCTCGAGTATCGGCTGATCACGCTCTGGGCGCGCGACGCCGGATCGCACCCAGCGACATTCGAGTTCAATTTGGGTCATGTCCCGGCTGACAGTGGAGCTGCCTCGGTGAAGCGATGGGATTTTTCGGACGATCCCGAGGGCTGGCAGACGCAGCGTGACTCGAGTATCGAAGTTGGGGAAGGCGCCCTGCAAATCGCCAACACCGGCGGGGACCCCCAAATGAGCGCTGCCCTTGCCATGCCGCCCGGCGAAAAGCTGGTACGGTTCCGAGCCAAAAATGCCAGCACGCCGAACTGGCAGATCTTTTGGTGGACAGACAAACATCCGGAGACTGACGGCAGGCGGTCGCGCTCGATGAGCGTGTTTCAAGACAACGGGGACTGGAGCGAATACTCGCTCACGTTTCGTTCGGGCGAAGCCCTTGCGGGTCTTCGTATCGATCCGGGGTCAGGGCCTGGTCGTTGCGCTATAGATTGGATCGAGATCATTGGACTGGACGAACCAGCCCCGGAACCAGTAAGCGGACAGGTTTCCTTTCAAGTCGAGCCATCGCATGAAGTGAAGTGCGCGGTCCGCGACGAGCACGGCAAACCGTGCACTGCCGCATTTATCATCAGCGACGAAAAAGGTCGCATCTATCCGCTGATGTCGAAGCGCCTGGCCCCGGATTTTTTCTTTCAAAGGCAGATTTACCGCGCCGACGGTGAAAACGTCAGGCTGCCGGCTGGCAACTACTCGGTGACCTGCTGGCGTGGGCCGGAATCTATACCGGAAAAGAAGAAGCTTGTGATCACGGAGAATGCCGGTGCGGCCAACGATGGGGCGCATGCGCCGGTGATCGATTATCAAGTCAAGCGATGGACCGACCCCGCGGCGCGCGGCTGGTTTTCGGGCGATCATCATATTCATGCCGCTGGGTGCGCGCACTACACCAATCCTTCCGAGGGTGTTCATGCCTCAGACATGCAACGGCATATCATGGGCGAGGATTTGAAAGTAGGCTGCAATCTCACTTGGGGACCGTGCTTCGACTATCAAAAGCAATTCTTCACCGGCCGCATCGACAAAGCATCGCAGTATCCGTATCTGCTGCGCTATGACATTGAGGTCTCGGGCTTTGGTTCGCACCAGTCCGGACATCTCTGTTTGCTGAGGCTAAAGGAACAGATCATTCCCGGCGGCGAATCGAAGCATCACTGGCCCACGCTCGGTTTGAATACGCTGAAATGGGCGAAGGCACAGGGCGCGGTGTGCGGCCCGGCTCATTCCGGGGCGGGCTTGAGCGGAGATAACGGCCGCGTCGCGGGACCAGATGGTCCTAACGGATTGCCGAATTACGTCATTCCACATCTGGATGGGATCGGAGCGTGTGAGTACGTCGTCGACATCACCCACGAAGTCCCGGGCCCGGATGGCAAGCCGGTGCCGGCGGTGGATTTTATTTCAACCATGGACACCGATCGCCGCTCCGAATTAAACATGTGGTATCACACGCTGAATTGTGGCTTCCTGGTGCGTGCGAGCGGCGAAACCGATTTCCCGTGCATCACCGGCGAGCGAGTCGGTGACGGCCGAGTTTATGTGAAACAGGACGGCAAGCTCGAATTCGATTCGTGGTGCCAGGGCATTCAGGATGGCCGCAGCTACGTGAGTGACGGCACAGCCCATATCATCGATTTCGTGGCCGGCGGCGTGGCGGTGGGAGAAAATGGCAGCGAACTCAAACTGGCCAGGGGAGGAACTGTCAAGGTCGCCGCGCACGTGGCAGCGCGACGCGACGGAGGAAAAGAGGTGGCGGTCGAACTTGTGGTTAATGGCTATCCGGCGGTGAAGCAAATGGTAGCGGCCAATGGCACGGCGCAGGACCTCAGCTTCGAGATCCCGATCGAGCGCAGCAGTTGGGTGGCGTTGCGGATTTTCCCTCATGCTCACACCAATCCGGTCTTCGTGATAGTTGATGAGAAACCTATCCGCGCATCACGACGCAGCGCGGAGTGGTTTCGCCGATGCGTTGATCAGTGCTGGAAGGTAAAAGAGAAAACCTACGCGGAAGCAGAAAAGCAAGAAGCCCAGGTCGCTTACGATTACGCGCGGAAAGTTTATGATCGTCTGATTACTGAGTCGGACATTCCGTAGGGCCAGCTTCCCAGCTTCTCATCCAGCATCGATCGCAAGTTGGAAGCTTACGCTACGAAAGCAGCTGAACCAACGGTTCACCGCCCCAAAGGCGACCGACAACTTTGCGGACACGGGCTTGGTCCCCACTGGTCCAGAACTGCTCTTCCCCAGGCCCAACCGGCCGTAGCAGCGCGGCCTCCGCCAGCCGACGCTTTAGTTGCCGGGCCACCGCAGCGCCGGTATCGACCAATGTGACGCCATTTCCGGCGGCTTCGGCGATCAGCGGCTTCAAGAACGGGAAATGCGTGCAGCCCAAGACGATGGTGTCGGCACCGGCACGGCGCAGCGGCCGAACGAAGACGTCGATCAGTTCACGCGTCTCCAGTGAGTCAAGCTTTCCAGCCTCGACCTGCTCGACAAGCCCCGGGGCAGGTTGGGTGACGACCTTGATGTCGTGAGCAAACCGATCGAGCAGGGCGGCGAAGCGTGCGCTGCGGATTGTGCCCACGGTGGCCAGCACACCGACGACTCCGTTTTTGGTGGCAGCGGCAGCCGGTTTCACCGCCGGCTCCATGCCGATGATGAGCAGGTGCGGAAATTCCTGGCGCAGCATCGCGGCAGCGCTGGCGGTCGCAGTATTGCAAGCAATGACAAGGGCTTTGCACCCCCGATCGAGCAGAAAGCGGGACAGGACGCGGCTTCGATCAATAATGTCCTGGGGCCTCTTGCTCCCGTAAGGAACATGGGCGGAGTCAGCTACGTAAATCAGATCTTCGTTAGGCAGGGAGGAGCGAATTTCCCGCAGCACCGAAAGCCCGCCCACGCCGGAGTCGAAGACACCGATGGGAGCGGCAGCTCGAACGCGCCCCTTCCTATTACTAGCGTTCGTCAATTGTTCAGTTCGGTGAAGTCAACCGTGGCTCCGTGACGGATGGTTTTATTTTAACCAACTCCAAGCCGCTCGCCTCCGTACGTCCCGCGCTCGATGTGTTCCACCCACGACTGGTTGGCAAAATACCAGTCGACGGTGCGTGTCATGCCGGTTTCAAAAGTTTCCTGCGGCCGCCAGCCGAACTCGCGCTCGATTTTCGAGCAGTCGATGGCGTAACGGCGGTCGTGGCCGGGCCGGTCTTTGACATGTGAGATGAGTTCCTCGGGTCGTTTGCGATCCCGCGCCGGAAGGCGCTCGGTAACGATTCGGATCAGCGTGCGCACGACCTCGATGTTCGGTTTTTCCGACCGGCCGCCAATGCAATAAGTCTCTCCCGCACGGCCCCGCAAGAGCGATGCCAAAAGTCCGCGGCAATGGTCTTCGACGAACAACCAGTCGCGCACCTGCATGCCGTCGCCATACACGGGCAGGGTCTCGCCACGCATGATCTTGCGAATGATCAGGGGGACGAGTTTCTCGGGAAACTGGAAAGGTCCGTAGTTGTTCGAGCAGTTGGTGGTCACCACGTCCAAGCCATAGGTATGAAGATAAGCGCGCACCAGGAAATCACTGCCCGCCTTGCTCGCGGAATACGGGCTGTTCGGCGCGTAGGGCGTCGTTTCGCAAAACGCGGGATCTGCAGGCCCAAGAGCGCCATAGACTTCATCTGTCGAAACGTGGAGGAACCGAAAACCGTCCCGGTTCTTCGCATGCGCGCGCGCCGCTTCGAGCAATCGAAACGTGCCGACAAAATTCGTCTGAATGAAATCTCCCGGCGAATCAATCGAGCGATCCACGTGCGACTCTGCCGCCAAATGCATGATCGCATCGATGCGGTTTTCGGTGAGAAGCCGGCGCACCAGTTCCGCATCGCAGATGTCGCCGTGCACGAAAAGGTGGCGGGAATCTCCGGCGACGGCGGCGAGGTTCTCCGGATTTCCGGCGTAGGTAAGCTTGTCGAGGTTGACCACGAGATCGATCACGCAGCCAGCCTCACGACCCCCGGGCCCTAGAAGGTAATGCACCAGGTTCGAGCCGATGAATCCTGCGCCGCCGGTGAGCAGTATTCTCATGCCACTATGGGTAGACGGTCACGCAAAGCGTTGCAAGCCGTGCCGCATCGTGTTAAGGCACAGATCCATGTCCCGCCTCACCATCCTCGGTATCGTGCTGCTCGTTCTCGGCCTCTTAGGCCTCGTGATTCCCGGAATCAGCTACACCAAGCGCGAGCAGATCCTCAAGGTGGGCCCTATCGAGGCGACCGCCCACGTCAAAAAAACCGTGCTGATTCCGCCGATCGTTTGCTGGATCGCCGTTGTCGCCGGCGGAGCCATCCTGGTGGCAGGCATTCTGAAAAAACCGGGGGCCTGAACGTCACCCTGGGAGACGGACCGCCCTCGAGCCGCGGCATCGCGTCCTTGCGGCGGGGGGCGCTGTCTCCACATTGCATCGACGGCGCCAGCCTGTCTGACTTACGAAGATTGGTCGGATTTAAAGTGACGCAGGCGTCCCGCCTGCGCGTACCTCGGGCATCTTACCTGAGCAATGCCGACGGACGGTGGCCAGCCAAGGATGGCTGGCGTACGCACAGGCAAGTTGCCCGGCAAGTTGCCTGCGTCACCGGCGTCAAAGTCCGACAGGCTGGGCTCGTAGATGATTGGCACGAGCGGCTCGCTCGTCCATTTTCAGCCACCCGCATCGAGCCTGCGTTTGAGCCGGCGCACCAACTCGGGGTTGTTCTCGAGTTCCTCGGTCAGTTGGGTTAACACCCGCAACGTTTTCGGGGAAATGTGGTGTTCCATTCCTTCAACGTCATCATAAATCGTATCCTCATCGATGCCGAAGCGCCGCAGCAGGCGCGTCAGCACGTCGTGACGCTGCGCGATTTCCCGGGCGATTTGACGGCCCTTGTCGGTTAGTACCAGGCCGCGATACTTCTCATACAGGACGAAACCCTCGGCATCGAGCCGCTGGATCATGGCGCTGACGCTGGCTTGGGAAATGGCGAGAGCTGCCGCGATATCCACCGCCCGGGCATAGCCCTTCTCTTCGATCAGCTTATGAATTTGCTCGAGGTAGTCTTGAACGGCAGTCGTGCTCTGAGTCAGCGCTGGCACCGGCAAAGTCTCGCCGGAACGCCAGAAAATTCAACCAGACAATGAAATTGTAGTTGCGACTAAGTTTGTATGCTGATACTAAATTCTCCGTGAATGCAAACTACGAGCCTGCGAAGAGCAAAATCGATTCCCGGTGGACGCGCCGTGCCGTGCTTGCGGTGCTGACGGGGACGGCTGCCGGATGCGGGGTCAAGCCTTTGCGCTCTGGTGGCGGCAAAAAGGTGCTGACCAGCTTCACCATTCTGGCTGACATGGCTCGCAATGTCGCGGGCGACGTGGCGTCGGTGGATTCGATCACGAAACCAGGGGCGGAAATTCACGGCTACGAACCAACCCCGCAGGACGTGGTGAAGGCTCAGAAGGCCGACCTTGTTCTGTGGAACGGCTTGAATTTGGAATTGTGGTTCGAGAAATTCTTCGAAAATGTAAAGCAGGTTCCGACGGCGGTGCTGACCGAGGGGGTGGAGCCCATGAGCATTTCCGAGGGCCCTTACAGCGGCAAACCGAATCCCCATGCGTGGATGGCTCCCGCCAATGCAATCCTTTACGTCGAGAACATCCGGCGTGCCCTGGCGAAACTCGATCCTCCCCACGAAGCGGTTTTTAACACCAATGCCGCGGCCTATGTTGAAAAGATCAAGGCGGTTGATGAACCGGTGCGCCGCCAGCTCGATCGCATCCCGCCCGAGCAGAGATGGCTGGTGACCAGCGAAGGAGCGTTTTCGTATTTGTGCCGAAACTATGGGCTGAACCAGCTTTACCTGTGGCCGATCAATGCTGATGCACAGGGAACTCCGCAGCAAGTGCAGCATGTCATTGACGTGATGCGAAAAAACAACATCCCGGTAATTTTTTGCGAGAGCACCGTTAGCGACAAGCCGGCCCGGCAGGTTGCCAAGGAAACCGGCGCGAAGTTCGGGGGCGTCCTTTATGTCGATTCGCTGACTGACACTAGCGGTCCTGCGCCGACCTACCTCAAGCTGCTCGAATACAATGCTGCCACCATCGTAAGGGCCTTTCTTGGCCCATCCGCGTAATGACCGACCCGACCAGAAGAATCATTGCCGCAACGGCCGGTTCGTTGCTGGCTGCCGGCTGGCTCGCCGCTGGTGAGAACCCACCCCCGCCCACTGCCCGGACTGACAAATCCCGCTTTACGCTATGGGAGCCTGTTCCCCGACCATTGATGCGGGAAATGAGCACCGACCGCCCGGATCAAACGGAAAGCCCCTACACCGTCGACGCCGGTCATGTGCAGATCGAGCTCGATTTCTTTAACTACACCAGAAGCCGGGACGAAGGGGTGAAGGAATGGAATATCGCCCCCATAAACGTGAAAGTCGGCCTCTCTCACAATGTGGACGTGCAATTGATCTTTGGCGGGTGGGTCCACCAGAAGGCCGCCTTTCCCGGATTGGGAGCGAATTCTGCCGAGGGGATCGGAGACCTGACACTGCGATTGAAAATAAACTTGTGGGGAAACGATGGCGGCGACACCGCGTTCGGGCTAATGCCGTTCGTGAAACTTCCGCTCCGTTCCGATGACATCGGCAACAACGAGGTCGAAGGGGGACTGATCGTGCCGTTCGCGTGGAAACCGGGCGGCGTTTGGTCAGTCGGCCTGATGACAGAAGTGGATGTGGTGGCGAATGATCCTGGCGGCGGACATCATCTCGAATGGCTGAATTCAGCAACCGTTGGTATCGATGTGACGGAGCGGATAGGCGCCTATGTCGAGTTAGTATCTGTGCTCGCGGAGGCCGAGGGCTGGTCTGCCCAGTTTGACGCTGGAATCACCTTCGCGCTGACGGAGAACGTCCAGCTTGATGTCGGATGTAATTTTGGCCTCGCTGGCGCGGTTCCGGATTACCAGCCGTTTGTCGGTATGTCGGTTCGTTTCTGAAACCTTCACCTTTGCACGCGTCGATGCATGACCTTCCCCACCACTCTTTGAGCGTCGAAGTGGAAGGCGTGACGGTGAGTTACCCTAACGGAACGACAGCGCTTGAAAACGCGAGTTTCCGGCTCTCGGGCGGGACGATTTGTGCGCTGGTTGGCGTCAATGGCAGCGGCAAGTCCACGCTCTTCAAGAGCATTATGGGTTTTGTCCGGCCGGTTCGCGGCCGGGTAATCCTCAATGGCGAATCTGTCCGTGAGGCGCTGCGAAAGAACCTCATTGCATACGTTCCGCAAACCGAAGAGGTCGACTGGCAGTTCCCGGTCAGCGTCGGCGATGTCGTGATGATGGGCCGTTACGGGTTCATGAACTTCATGCGCATTCCCCGCGCGGCCGACCGAGCGGCCGTCGAAGAAAGCTTGCGGCGGGTCGGGATGTTGGAATTCCGAAATCGGCAGATCGGTGAGCTTTCCGGCGGGCAACGCAAACGGGTCTTTCTGGCCCGCGCGCTCGCCCAGCAAGGACGCATCCTTTTGCTCGATGAGCCGTTCACCGGTGTCGACGTCAAAACTGAAGAAGCGATGGTCGCGCTCCTGCGGGAGTTGCGGGACGAAGGTAGCATCATCGTGGTTTCCACGCACAACCTGGGCTCGGTGCCCGAGTTTTGTGATCACGTGGTCTTGATCAATCGCACTGTGCTCGCGAGCGGCCCGACGACCGAAGTTTTCACAGAGGATAATCTCGCGCGGGCCTTCGGCGGCGTCTTGCGGCAATTCCATTTTGAAGATTCAACCATCCAGGATCATGACGGCCGCACGGTCAAAGTCCTCACTGACGACGAGAGGCCGCTGGTTTTTGGAAAGGATGGCCACCTCGAATACAAGGACCGTGCAGGTCGGGAAGCCCTGGTGCGCGCGCGCGAGGAGGACGTCGGCCCATGATGGAAGCGCTGCTCATCCCTTTCCATTACGAGTACATGATCAGGGCGATGTGGGTCAGCGCCTTGATCGGAGGGGTGTGCGGATTTCTTTCAGGTTTTGTCACTTTGAAAGGATGGTCGCTGCTGGGTGATGCGCTTTCCCACGCCGTGGTGCCTGGCGTGGCCATTGCCTACCTGGTGGGCGCTCCGTTCGCTCTGGGAGCATTCTGCGCCGGACTGCTCGCCACCGGCGCCATGGCATTTGTTAAACTTAAGACCCGCGTGCGTGAAGATGCTGTCATCGGCGTGGTCTTCACCGCTTTCTTTGCCCTGGGCGCGCTGCTCATCTCGGTGTTTCCCGCTGGGATCGACCTCAAATCGATCGTCCTCGGAAACATCCTCGGCATCTCCACCGGTGACATTTGGCAGATCGTCGTCATCTCTGCCGTCACTCTGTTGGTTTTGGCGCTCAAATGGCACGATCTGGTTTTGTATTGTTTTGATGCGAACCAGGCGCGCACACTTGGGTTTCGCGTCACAGGACTCCACCTTATCTTGCTCACACTGCTCTCGGCGACCACCGTCGCTGCCTTGCAAACCGTGGGCGCCGCTCTCGTAATAGCCACTCTCGTAACACCCGGAGCGACGGCTTATTTGCTGACCGACCGATTCGGGCGGATGCTTTGGCTGGGTGGCGGGATCGGTACCGTCACCTCCGCCCTCGGCGCCTACGCGAGCTACTTTGTCAACGGCGCGCCAGGCGGCTGCATCGTCACGTTGCAGACCCTCGTCTTTCTGGGCGCGCTTTTTCTCGCTCCAAAACACGGGATGCTCGCAAACAGAAACCGTGGCCGGGACAGGCATCAAGCCCCTGTGACCACATGAATGCGCTGCTTGAACCATTCAGCTACGGCTTCATGCGCGAGGCGATGTTGCTGGGATCGCTCATCGGTGCCGTGTCCGCGGTGCTCTCATGCTTCCTTATTCTCAAGGGATGGTCGCTCATGGGCGATGCGATTTCCCACGCCGTGCTGCCGGGGATCGTCCTCGCTTACATCGCCGGTCTGCCCCTGGCCTTGGGGGCGTTCGGCTCGGGGCTCTTCTGCGCGGTGGCCACAGGGTTCATCAAAAATAACAGCCGCGTGAAAGAGGATACCGTCATGGGGGTCGTCTTCACCGGCCTCTTCGCCTTCGGCCTTGTCCTCTTCAGCAAAACGCCCTCCGATTTGCACCTCGATCACATTCTCTTCGGAAATATTCTCGGACTTAGCCGCGCTCAGGTCTGGGAAACCATCGGCCTGGGCAGCCTGGTGCTAGCGATCATCATCGCGCGACGGCGCGATCTGGTCCTCCTCTGCTTTGATCCTTCTCAAGCGCATGTTTTGGCGCTTCCGACCAAAATGCTCCATTACCTTTTGCTCGCGCTTCTCGCATTGACGATTGTTGTCTCCCTCAAAGCCGTCGGCATCATCCTGGTGATTGCCATGCTGATCACGCCGGGCGCCGTCGCCTATCTATTGACCAATTCATTTGATCGCATGCTCATTATTGCCGCACTGACCGCGGTCGCTTCCACTCTGGTTGGCGTCTATGTGAGCTTCTTCCTAAATGGTGAGACCGGCGCCTGTATCGTGCTGGTTCAGGCGCTCGTTTTTGTGGCCGCGATGGTTTTCGCGCCCAGGCGCGGATTGTGGCGGCGCTCGTCGAGCAACGGAATGCCCCCGGGAGCTGCTTGAGCGGGCTTCGAGCAGCGCCGGACTGGCCGCGCGATTTAATGATGGAATCGCTTCTCCAATCGATGGAGGCGGACCTCCATGAACGAGTCGGCCAAGCTTAGAAAACCGAGGGATGAATATTTTTTTGGGTTGTTGTTTGCTGAAATACAGCGAGTTGCATCGACATTCCAAAATCCTGGCACGGCATTCGCGTTAACGCTCGATCACAAGCAGCCAGGGCCTTCAACCAACCAACACCGAAGACTCGGGCCGCTCAAAACCAACAGCAACCAACCAACCAACCAACAACCAACCACTAC
>JBPCQC010000047.1:0-91707 GCA_050998515.1 Verrucomicrobiales bacterium | reverse complement strand
CGAAGAACACGCAGAACAAAACGCAGGAAGAAGAGTTCTTTGTGAAGCGTTGGAAGAAAATCCCGCAGCCCATACTCCGACTTTCAAACCGGCTGATCTAGCCGATTTTCACATCGCCGCTGGCAGTTGAACACGAGGCGCCGATAAACGTCGGTCAGCTGAAGCACGTGATGTGGCAGGCTGCGATGTATTTCCAGAACGTTCTCCAAGCGCGGGGTGGCGCTGGCCACGACATCTTGTTCAATCACTATTTCACATCATCCCCCGACGACGCTGCGTTGGCCAATGTCGGTCAGTTGAAATGGGCTGCGGCGCCATTTTACCGTCGCCTCCACGACCTCGGTTTAGATGTGCGGCCGGGACTACTGGCGCATGTGGCGAGCTCCGAGGTCACTGCATTCTCACAGCAGCTCGACCAGCAAGCGCCGCCCCGCCTTCCATGGAATCCTGCGGCTCCTCCTGGTGAAAACAGTGCTCCCGCCACCGTAGGACAACTAAAACTGGCTTTCTGCTTCGATTTGGACGTTCCACTGGCGTTCGACCAAACAGATGCCAACAGCAACGGGATTGCCGATGGGCAAGAGCGATGGGAAAATGCCTACCAAGAGCCGCTGCCTGCTGCTGAGGCGGGTTTCTCAACCTCTGACGAGCCAACTTATCGCTTAGACGACTTCTCGACTCTCATTGAAGTCGAAGAAACGACTAAGCACATTTTGTGCTGGAACGGTGAAGTCAACAAGTTATACAGGGTTGAGCGAAGTGATGATCTTGGTACCTGGGAGACGGAGGCCTCCTTCTTTACTTGGACCGCCGTCGCGCCCGAATCTCCTGCTGAAGCCCAACGGCTCTTCCGCTACCATTTTCTAACCGTGGATCTAACACAGCCGCCGACGAATCAATTTCCTCCGTCGAAGCCGGCGGTCTTGTTTGCGCTGCGTCGCATCGGTGATCCAGCGCAAAATAATTGGCTGGCTACGTGGACTGGCATTGATGGCATGCAATACGCAGCCGAGCCGGTAGGGCCGCCGAGTGATACGTTTCCGCCCGAAACTAGGGAGTCAAATGGCTACCAGGTTTCAGTATTTCAACTACCACTCGCCCATGGCGCGATCTCGATTCCCATAACCCCAGATTTACCGGCAGAAGAAGCAGCACGCCTCACTGCCCTGAACCTGATCATCCCGACGCTTGGCCAAGAATCAACCTCATCTGCCGCGTTGCCAGTAGCGGGGTCGCAGCGCTTTTGGCGAGTGCGCGAAATTGTGGATTCCGACGGTGACGGCATCAGTGATTCCGACGAAATACTTGTCTATCACACTGATCCGTTTTTGTCCGATTCTGATGGCGACGGTACGTTCGACGGGGCCGAGATTGCGGACGGAAGATCTCCCTTGGACCCTGGAGATTCTGAGCCGACGAACTTCGTGCTCAATTGGCAGGCCTTCCGCGTCATGACAGTGCCTGTAACGGGATATGAATCGGGCTGGAGTAACCGCCCATTATTGGCTAAATACAGGAAGCGTATTACTACAACGGAACAAGCAGAGTATTACGGCCCAACCGGCGCGGCTGCACTCTTTCAACGCGACGATATTTACGACCGCATTGTCGAAGAGCATCTGAATGGAGGTCAGCTGACCTATAACAGCCGTTATTATGTTCCTCGTATCCGATGGGATTACGTCTTCACCCAAGGTAGTCCGATTCCTGCGACGGGATCTTCGGGGAACAGCCAGTTATTTAACCTGCAATCTCCGAGTGGCGGTCGCGTGACTGGTTGGCGGACTTATATAACAACTCGCGTGCCTCCGTATGAAGGATGGTGGGAGTACGGGACGGCCCAACACACCTCCGAATTTGATGGTACCGACGAATGGCAATGGCACGCGGAGGTGAATTGGCAGCAGCAGAATTGGACCGCGACGAGCAGCTCCAACGTCACGCGATCGACACTTGAATCGGAAATCCAATCTGCGCCAAGCTACACTTACCTACCGACGCTCGTCTGGGAGCGTGAAGATTTTGCGAGGGCTGGCAATTCAAATCCGGATACACCGTGGAGGACTGTTGAATTGTTTGATAAGATCACATATAATCAGCACCGCGACAATGTTTTTGCCCTTAATTATGCAGGTGCTCCCATCGGAATCCTCGATAACGATGATTTATTATCTCCAGGAACCGATCCTAGTGGTTCAGCAAATGCTCATTTCGTTCAAGATCCGTCAGGCTGGATATCTCTTCGAGAGTACAGGTTTAAATTCCGCCGCGAAGGCAATGCGACCGGGGCTACTATAGTACGCTGGATTGAGACGTTCTATCCTGCTGATGATCCATCAACCGTTGGGGATGAATCGCTCAACGAGCCGGAGTCGAAAGATTTTTTCTGGACCGCCGAGCGCGCCGCGGCCGAATCTCCAACGTTTACAATCGATCCGTCCAAGGGAACTTTCTCTGATGGAGTAGGACCCGCAAAAGACGGAACGACGGTTGTAAATCCCGATCATTTTGATCTCGATGTAGATACCGACATGAACGGCACCATCTCTCAGGCGGACGAAACCCTCGAGGACGCGTCTGCTCGAGGAGTGATCATCGACGTAAACAACAACAACACTGACTACAATCAGGCGGCGTCCTCTACCAAAGATACCGTTGATAACGCCAATGACAGGCTAGACACCGCGCAAGATAGGGCAGAGATGGATGATCCTTTTGCCTCTAACGGCCACCGATTTGGCCGCCTTGATGTTGAAACCATCAACGTGCCTGGATACGAGTATTGGCTTGTGGCGTTGGATGGCGCGGAGAATCGCGTTCGCGTTTTCGACGAGAGATTGGTCAGCGCTGATCAGACGAAACCCGAAGCCTGGATCGGGCCTGGGGTCGCAGAACGACAGATTCCCTACGTCATCTTGTTTCCAAACCCGACCGAACGTTATACACGCCTACACTGGCTTGTGGAAGGCATTTCTTACGGCCCGGCTCGATTGGAGTTGCAAGTACGGAAAAGTGGTAATGTTCGGTTTCGGGATACCGTTAAACTAATCGTTAACGTTGATCAATATGCGCATTCGAATCCGGCAACGACCAACAAGGCCTTCAGCTTGTCGGGAATCGCAAACGCGGAGAGTGAATCGACAGGCAAGAACCCCAACTATACGGGCCTGCGATTCACACCGGATCTAGCGAACCTTGTCGAAGATCCATCGGCTCACATTGTCGCGCTACGCGCAAGACTGAAGGCACGCATTCCGTCCTTTGTTCCGTCCGGTTCTACACGCGCTCAGGCGCAATTCACCTGGAGAACAGGTGGCAGGATGCGCCATCTGCAATCTTCGAGCTTCTGGATCGGCTTACGAGGCCAAGGGGGCAACTCTCCGTTTTGGGTGCAAACGGGCCTGTATTTTGCTCAAGACAGTGACTACGAGCGATCCTCGCCGGTGTGTGCTTATCTTGAAGATGGCGCCGAACATCCGGCGAGGGGTGCCGTGGCTCACAGATTCCGCGCTTGTGAAAGCACCAGCCCACAGGTAGCGAACATTACGCTTCCGAATCAAAAAGCGCTGCAACAATGGCAGGACCGAGGCTTAGTTCTGGACCTCATATTGTTCAAAGCTATCTCGAACGAGAGTGGTCCGGACGCGCATCATTGGCACGTTTGCTACAGGGATGGCCGGCGCCCTGACGGTTCTTTTGCCGCTTGGAGCGACAAAGTGGCTTCGGATCGATACTTTCATCTTCAGATCGGCGCTCCGCGTGTGGTTGATAATTCGGAGGGAACGATTAACGATCAGTTGCGCACCATTTTCGAGACCGCTGCCTGTCGTGAAATTGAGATTGAATTCGAGACCACACAGTCGATTTCCTTCGCGCCAGGCTATGCAGGGAAAGAGGCATCTATGGAGGGGATGCAACTAGCGACGCGTCGCGATGGCACCTCACAGCCTGCGGGGACGTCAGCCGCGGACTGGTTCCATTGGGCAGCTGGAAACAGTACCCCTTCTCAGGCTGCGTTTAACTGGAATTTTACTGGTACCCCGACCGGCTCCAAGGTGCGCGTGCGAAATGGTGCAGCCAATTCTGCGTCAGACGAATCGCCGACAACCGTTGGCGCCTGGCATGTCAATGTGGAAGCAAATAACGGAACTGGAAGCGAAAAAGTTTTGATATGGGATGATAGAAGGTGGGGTTTTGCGGACAAGCAATGACGAAACGACCGGCAGTAATCATCTGTGCCCTCCTCAGCGGAGTTGGCGCATCGGTGTGGCTGTTTCGCAACTATCGTCGTGATAGGGAAGCAGCTTCGCACGTCACGGTTGCTGCACAACAAGCCGCCACGTCTGCACGTGTCGATCAGGGAAAGCCGCTTTTAGAATTTCCCGGCGATTGGCTTTCCGCAGGGATACCGACACCGGTAAATCCGATTCCAGCTGTGCCGCGGGTTAAGGCAAGCGGCCAAGTCGAATTGGTGCCGCTCGAACGGTTTACAATCTACCTTGATGAAGCAAGGAATTTTGTTAGGGCGCATCACACAGGAATCGAGATGCGAACCGTCTGGGATGTGGACAAAGTCAAGTTTGGATTTTCGAATCTGATTGGAAGTGGAACGTCATTCGGTTCCGGCGTTACATTCACGGGAATACCGAAGGTCTCCAGCGAGAACTCGACACTACAACAGTGCCTCGGCCGCACCTTTGGTGATTTCCGTCCACACCGCAGTGTCGTGGATGTTTGGTTAGTGCAGGTGCAACAACCGAATTCTGCGTCATACGAGGCTTTGCTGTTACGCGACTGCCGCGGCCATCACGAGGTCCTCTCGGAACGGCCCTTCGCTTCCATTGTTTTCTGGAGCATTATACCTCTTGATCCAGAGCTCGAGCGCAAAGGACTCGGTGGCAGCTTTTCAGTTACCGAATCGTACGAAGACGGCTTTAGCCCCTTTCCGGATGAACTCGTAAAATGGCGCCAGCATGCCGCCTCAAGCTTTGAGCAACAACTGGAGGAGGCGAAGCAACAGGATCAACCCAAGGAAGTAATCGAGCAACTGACAGAAGCATTGCGGCACGAACAGGACGAACTAGCTCGAGCGTTACATTTGTATCCCGACGTAGCTGCGGGCAACTCTTCGCCGGAACGGTGAGCATTACCGAGCCGCTGTTGCTGCCTATTAAATAGTGGGAACTTTACCGCGTGACCTTCGCGATGGCCACGCCAGCACGAGGCCCCACATCAGAGCATTGCTCGGTTCTGGCACCAATACAACATCGTCAAGCGCAAAGGAGGACCGGCTGACCCCTCCTTGGCCGATTATTTCGAGTGATGCAAGTCCGTCGAACCCACCGAAATGGATCGTTTCGAAATCCCCAGCCACGTCTTCACTGGCTTGTAAGTCCAAATTGAAGACCAACTCTACAGGTGCTCCACTGACTTTGTTGCCTAGGAATCGCACCGATCTTGCGCTAAAGTCAAAGAAACCAGTGTCGATGTTCCTACCTTCCGCCACTCGGACGGAGAGCAAATCGAAGGACAAGCCGGCCATCGCCGATACTGTCAAAGCGTACAATGATTCGTGCACGAGGATTTTAGAGCCGTTGTTGGGGATGTGAGGGTACGAATCGTCGCGGAGGAGCATTATGCCTCTGAATTCGTAACCGTGTGAAGTGATTACTTGCAGCGGCTCGTTTGAAACCGTAACTGGATAATCCTCGAACGTGATTGTTGCTCCAATCACCGAAGTGCTCGCCAACACGGCAAAGAGCAGAATCGGCACGGTTCGACGCGGTACTCTCGCCGTTCGCCGCAACATCGGTAAGTGCGCCATCATGGTTGGAACTTTGCAACCGATCTGGAACTTTGTCCAATCGAAGAAATCCACCGCACCGTCGATCAAAGCGACAGCGACGGCCGCCCGACGTGCATTGGCTAATTTCGGCTAGCGTCCACCACGTGTTCAACCTGTGGACAACTCAATGAGGCCAGTTTGTTAAAATACTGAACTGGAGCTGTTTGCACGACGCAAACACCCGCAAACAACCAGTTCATTGAAGCATGGGAAAACCATATATCGACTTCGGGGCACTCAAAGCATGTGTCTCGATGACTCAAGTGCTGGAGCACTACGGGCTGATGGCCCAGATGCGCTCCATAAAAAATGGCGAGAGCCTGGAAGGGCCTTGCCCAATTCACAAAGGAACGAAACCAGATCAGTTCAAAGTCTCGACGACCAAGAATTGCTGGAATTGTTTCTCGGATTGCAAGTGCGGCGGCAACGTCCTCGACTTTGCTGAGGCGGCCCCGCCTGATCCTGCGGACCGTGCTACGCACGGGCTATTTGCCGCCCGCCGCCGCGTTCGCCCTTCGGGCTGTGCTGGCGCACAGGCTATCTCGCTCCGCTCGGTTCGTTCCACTCGGTTGTCGCTCGAATGGAAAACGTGGACGTGCACGAAGCGGCCGTTCGCGTGAATGATTGGTTCAAGCTGGGTCTGGCTTTCCGCTTCCTTCGGTCGTTTCACCACCGGCTAAACTCCGTGGTCCCTCCGGGACACTCCTCTTTTGCCCTAAAAAAACACACCGACACAAGCCAGTCCTGCGACAAGAGATTTTAGCAAGATTCGGCGCGTCATCGCAATCAAGTATAGCGCCGTTTCGACGCAATGCTGCGCCAGGGACTTTTCACTGCACTCCCTGATTGACTCGTGGCGTTTGTTGCGCGAACGCGAGCGCGTTTCCGATGTCTGACTCGATTGTGATTGAAGCGCGTGGGCTGCGCAAAACATTTGGCGCGACGGTTGCGCTCGATGAGCTTTCCTTTGATTTGCGGCGCAACGAGATCGTGGGGCTGCTCGGGGTGAACGGGGCGGGGAAGACGACGGCGCTGAACATGCTGCTCGGGCTGACGACTCCAACTTCCGGGAGGATTCGGATTTTTGGCCAGGAAATGAAGCGGCATCGCATCGAAATCCTGCGGCGCACGAATTTCGCGTCGGCCTACGTGGGTCTGCCGGGAAACCTCACCGTGGCCCAGAATCTGTTGGTGTTTTCGAAAATCTACGGTGTGAAAAACCATCGGGCTCGGATCGACGAGTTGCTCGAGTTGCTCGAGATCACGCCGCTGCGCAAGCGGGTGACCGGACAGCTTTCGACGGGTGAGGCGACGCGGGTGCAACTGTGCAAGGCATTTCTCAACGACCCCGAACTGCTCATGCTCGACGAGCCCACCGCGAGCCTTGATCCTGATATTGCAGACAAGGTGCGAAAATTTGTGCGTTCTCGCCAGCGAAAGCAGGGGACGGCGATTCTTTACACTTCGCACAACATGCGGGACATCGAGGAGGTGTGCGACCGCATCATATTTATTCATCGTGGAAAAGTGGTGACTGAAGGCACGCCGGACGCGGTGTTGGCGAAGTTTCAGAGCGAGTCGCTCGAGGATGTGTTCATCCAAATTGCGCGCAGCGAGCTGGACGAAGTGTTTGAAGGGGAGGTGCGCAAATGAACCTGCGCGTCATTTACGCCTTGGTTCTGCGCTACGTTTTCCTTTACACCCGCAACTGGGTGCGCCTGGCGGAATTGATCTTTTGGCCGGCGATGGAACTCATCACCTGGGGATTTCTCACCGTTTACCTTGATGAAAAGTTAGGGGCAGCGCGGTCCGAACCGTTCACGTGGCTGCTCGGCGGCGTCATTTTCTGGGACGTGATGTTTCGCTCTCAGCAGGGGGTGGCGGTGTCGTTTCTCGAAGATGTCTGGACCAGAAATCTAGTGAACGTCTTCGTGGCGCCGGTGCGGCCGGTCGAATACCTGGCCGCTGCCTTTGGCGTCGGCCTGTTGCGGATCGCGGTCACTGTCCTGATACTCTGGGTCCTGGCCTGGACGCTTTACCAATTCAACTTGCTGTCGCTCGGCCCCGCGCTGGTTCCATTTTTTGCCAACCTGCTGGTGTTCGGATGGAGCATCGGGATTTTTTCGACCGCCCTCATCATGCGCTACGGCCAGGCCGCGGAAAGCCTCGCCTGGGCGGTCCCGTTCCTGATTCAACCAATCACCGCTGTTTATTATCCCGTCTCTGTCATGCCGGGGTGGCTGCAGCACGTGGCGTTCAGCCTGCCCAGCACTCACGTTTTTGAAGGCATGCGCCAGCTCATGAAAGGGGGCGGGTTTTCCTGGCTTCACTTCGCCTGGTCGGCAGGTCTAAATTTGACCGCCCTCGCACTGGCCGGATGCTTTTACGCCTGGACTCTCGCTGTCATCCGGGAAAAAGGATTGCTGACCAAAGTGTCGACCAATTGATTCGTCATCGCTTTCCCCACGAGTCGACGTGCGGGAGGCATCGGAACAAAACGGCGTGGTAAAATCGCCGCGGAAAAAATCGACGCAGCAGCGCGAAAAGGCGCGCGTCCCATGTCGCGGCGATGCGCAGGCGCGGCCGGCGCCGCCAGATCGTGTCCAGCACCACATCGGCGACTCGCTCGGGCGTGGCGCGAGCCCATTGCATCTGGCGCGCGATGAAATCGGCCATGAAAAAGTAATGAGCGTGGTAGGGGGCGTGCGGGTCTTCCATTTGCCGGCGGCTTTCGGCGGTGTATCGCGTGTTCTTGAATGAATCCGAATGAATGAACCCCGGCTGAACAAGACTGACGTGGATGTCCCAGGGCCGAACTTCATACCACAACGACTCAGTGGCGCCCTCGAGAGCGAATTTCGACGCGCTATACAGCGACATGGTGGGCATCGCCATCATCCCGCCGACGCTGGAAACGTTGATGATGCGACCCCGGCGGCGTGACCGCATGGCCGGCAAAACGAGGCGGGCCAGTTCCATGGGGGCGCTGCAGTTCGTGGTCATCACGAGCTCCCAGGTTTCGTCATCGATGTGCTCGATCACGGTTCGGTAGGCGACTGCCGCATTGTTAATCAGGATATCGACGCCTCCCCAACGCTGGCAGATCTCCGCCACCACCGCACGGCGTTCGGCGGCGTTGGTCACGTCGAGTCTTCGCACCCACACGTTGTCCGAAGCTTCGATGCCTGCCGGCGCGAAACGGTTGAGCGATTCGGCGCGCGCCGTGAGAACCAGGCGGAAGGCGTTTTCTGCCAGCAGCCGCCGCGCCAAGGCCAGTTCCAGACCGGCGCTTGCGCCCGTCAATAAGACAACAGGCCGTTCGGTGCTCATGGGTGGGATGGCGGTTGCGGAGCATCGCCACTTCGCGTAGCCGAGGTCTCCGACTTTCGAGATTCCAGGGTCGAAGGGTGGAAACTTTCGCCACTTTCACGGCACGGTGCCATGATTGCGTCTTTCATGCCGTGAAGGATTTTTTTGTCCTCGGGGCAGATGGTGGCCAGCACGCCTCCCAGCGTCACGCGATCGTCCTGCTGGCTGACGAAATAATACGGGCACAAGCGGACACGACCGCGCATCGTTTGAATGGCGCCAGTCTCCCGGTCGAAGTACGGGTGCTCGACGATTTTGGAGCGATGAAATTCCTGCAGCACATAAGGATGCGCCGGAAAGCTGGCGATGGCGTGCTCGAGGGCGGCCTCCCAGTCACGATGCGAGACATCGTGCCCGACGGTCACACTGCGGGCGCCCCAGGCGTGGTCATGAAATCCACTGAGCTTGAGGACCAGTTCGCGCTTCTTTTGGGTGAATTGCGCGATTTCCATCCAGTTGTGCACATCGAGGCCTGGAATCACCGCGTGATGCGGCAGTGGTGTTGGATCGACGACCCATGATTGCGGAAACAGGGCGCTTAATCTCCGAAACTGATTGTCCGATAGTTCGCGGCGCCAAACGTCACGCAGCGGACGGGCCCAAAAAAGGGCCATCCAAAGCTTTTCCTCGAGCCAAGGCTTTGGCGGCGGCGTCAGAAGCTGACGGCCGGCAGCGGCCGCGTCGAGCAGCGCGCTTGCGGAGGGGAGATTCGCGAGGTCGAATAATTCGAAAAAGCGGTAGGCATCCCGATCAGTCAGCGGCACATAGTCCTCAGCATCCACGACGCGGTACGACCTGCCTCCGTTTGTGGGCGTCTGTTCGTTCAATCGCGCGGTAAGCCATTCCATTTCCGGTCGATAACCGGCGGCTTCCTCGGAAATCAGGATGTCCGCCCCGCCGGGCAGGATGCTGGTGAAACCTTCGAGCATTCCGGTCGCTCCACCGAGGACATCGCCCCCGCCGTTCCTTCCGTAGGTCTGGTTGAGCCACGCCGTCAGGCCAATTCCGCCGGGGACGCTGTCCAGTTCCGCGGCCACAAGGCCCCGTTCGGTCAGCAGCAAATCGGGGCGGATGATTCGCGGCAACGCCTGGCGCAACGCTGGCGCTCGCGCTTGTTGCAGCAACCCGGCCGGTTTCCCCGCATCACAGTACGCAGCAATCCAGGATGGAAGCGTTCCTTTCACACTCCGCTCGTAAAGCCGATTGCAGGCCCGATAAAAAAGCAGCAGACGATATCCCAAAGACCTGATTTCCTCCGCCGTCGTTGCATCGAGGGGGAACGGTTCCGGCGAAAGGAGCCACTCCTTTTCCGCAAAGAAACCTTGAGGGGGAAATTTCTGCCGCAGGCTGTCGAGGGCGATCATTCCGTCTTCTTTGCGATCTGAAACGCGACGCTAGGAGTTCAACACCCGCAACGCTCCTCGGAGCATCTCGTCGGGCCCGGGCTGGCCGCTGACCGTCGCCAGAAATTCCTTCACTGCCTTGTGCGCTTCCACCTGTTTGTAGCCGAGCGTCAATAAAGCCAGCACGGCGTCATTTGCCCCGCCTTGTGCCGCACCGAGGTTTGCCGAGGCAGCCGCCTGCCATGCGCTCGCGGCGCCGACTTTGTCTCGCAATTCGACCACGATGCGTTCGGCAGTCTTTTTCCCGACCCCTTTAATTCTCGACAGGGCCGCAATATCACTGTTAGCCACACAAGCCTTGAATGTTTCAACCGGCATGCCGCTCAAAATCGACAATGCCATTTTTGGCCCGATTCCGGAGACCTGGTTGATAAGGAGGCGAAAAAGATCGCGCTCCGTATCGCTGACAAATCCGTAAAGCGTGTGCTCGTCTTCACGCACTTGCAGATGCGTCAAAAGATGAACCTGCTGACCCACCGCTGGCAATTTGTCGTAAGTCGACACCGGAATGTGAACTTCGTAGCCGATCCCGTTTATGTTGACCGTCGCGCGGTTGGGCAACCCCTCGGCCAGCTCCCCTTTGAGAAACGTGATCATGGACACAGAATGGCGGAATATGCGCTCATTGAAAAGAAACACTCCCGATTTCGGATTGCTCAGCTCGTTCGTCGCGGGCCGATCATCCGGCGCAGAATTCGCCTATTCCATTTGAAAGCTCCCCAGACAAGAGAGGCCATGACGGTTGACCAGAAATACTTCGTAACTCACCGGGTAAACAGCCGCCTCGTATTCTGCGATGACTCGCCTGCCTAATTCCTTGTATTCGCCCATCGTGCGCGGAAAAACGTAAACCGTAAAACGATCTGGAAGCAGCACAATCAATTCGTCGCCCATCGACTTCTTGAACAGGTCTCGAAATCCAGGGGCCAGCACCGAGGATGCGGTGAGCTGGCTCTTTCCCTTTATGGTCGCATAACGCGCAAACCCTTTGTCGTCCTTGACGAAGGCCGGCGTCAGTTTGGCCAGCTGCCGCGCCGCCGCCTCCTCGGCTCGTTTCAGGTAAGTCTCCCACGTCACGCTCAGTGCCGCATATTCCCGAGCAGAATAATACCTGACGCCAACGCTGGTTTCTTTTCCCGGCACCAAGCCGGTCAGTTTCGATCCGGGGATTGGCTTGATCACCTGCGGCCCGTCTTTTGGCTCAATCAGAAGGCAGAATTGCTCCCTTCTGCGGCCGGCAGATTCTCCCTTCTCGCCATTGGAAGGGGCACCCGTGGTGCTTGAACTGCCCATCAAAAAAAGGATTGTGGTGACGTAGAGGGTTGTCCGATGGCCTTTGATCATACGAATCAGGCGTGAGCAGCGAAACACAATGTAGTTACCTCGTTGATACAAAGAGAGTGATTCGGGGCATTTTGACCCCGAATGTGTGAATTCACACCATGTTTCCGGGAAAAGTGTCGCGGAATCGCAATGAGGTGGTAAAGTGCGCGCTTATGGCAACCACCACCACTCCAATCCGCCGCACGCGTTTCTCCCGCCGAATCCCAGATCATGTCACTGATGAACTCGTGAATGTCCTATCAAAGCCGAGAATCTTTGAATTCAACCAGCTTTTTGGTCTGGTCTACGAGAATCTGAAGAAACGAAACGCGGTCAGTGGAGGCGAGGAAATGCTTCGTCTGCGGGCCTACGAGAAGCTGCAAAACCTGGTCAGTCGGAGCCTGGTGGAAAAGGTCAGCAAAACCTATCGCGGCCTCGCCGGCATCCAATCAGCTTCGAGTGCCAACCAGCCGAAACCGGTGCTGACGCCAGCACTCGGTCTGCGTCTGGTGACATCGACAGTCATAGCGGTCAAGCCGGTCGTGTCCGTCGTGAAGCCGGTGCAGGTAGCACATTCGGTTCCTCTCAAGGCAACTGCAATTAAGCCTGCGGCAAAATCGAAGTTCGGCGCGAAAGTCGCCGCCGCCAAAGCGCCAGCCAAAACTCGCGTCGCGACGACGCGTTCGAAGAAACGGGCTGCTGTTCGTTAGGTTAACATTCTTTGGTTTCAAAAACCCCGTCCGGCTTTCGTGGCCGAGCGGGGTTTTGCTTGAGCTGATTGGGCGTCGCGCCAGGTGCAATCGTGCGGCGGATAACCATAATCGATAACGAATGGCGGCTCATTCAGCGAGCCGTAGCCTCACTTAATGAGCCCCCAATGGCCGGTGGTGAACGGCCAAAGGCTGAGGAGCGCTGGGCCGACGAGGTTCGGTTCAGGAACCGGACCCCAGTAACGGCTGTCGTAGCTGTTGTAACTGTTGTCGCCCATGGCGAAATAGCCGCGTGGCCGGCGGTTTGGGAATTCCACCTTGCAAGGGATCCAATCCAGGCTGCCATCGCCTGAGTAACCATGATAGGCGTGTTTGGTGAGGTCTTCGACACGCTCGTCAACCACACGGCGAATTCCTCGCTCTTTTGCTGGGGCGCCGTTGACAATTAAGTCGTGGGTTTTGATATCGAGGTTATCTCCGGGCACGCCCGTGAGTCGCTTGATATAATGCTGCGAGCCTTCGCGAGGATCGATTCGCGCTTCGATACCCGCAATGCCGCGGGTGTTGAAAACGAACACTTCGCCGCGTTTGGGCCGGCGAAAGTTGTAGGAGACTTTGTCGACCAAAACCATGTCCCCCGAATCGACCGTTCCCGCCGCGAGGACCTGATTTTTTTTCACGGGCAGGGGACGCGAAACCGTGACCACACCCCGATCGTTGACGTGGATCATGCGCTTGGCGACCTGGTCGGCTTCGATCCAGAGACCGTCAAAAAACCGGCCCCCTCCGATCCCTTGGGCGTCCTGTGCCTCGAAGGGGCGCCAATCCCCAATCAATTGCCGTGACGGCGCCCAGGCCGTCACGCTCGTTTCCTTGCCAGCCTCGGATTTGAATTTTAGCGTCGTGTAATTCAAAAACACCCCCACCGAGCGCTGGCTGACGCTGAGCAGGAAGCCGTCGACGGGGGAAGTGACCTTTACGTGGTTGCGCCCTCTCGCAATCACGTCCCAAACTTGAACCAACGCGTTGGGTTTATTCTGTCCGGCTTCCATTCGAGTGGCGATGATCCCATTGAGCGTCGGCTGCATTGATCCCGTCGGGATTTTGAAAGGCTGGATGAAAAATGCCCGGATGGCAAAAACGATCACGGCGCAGGTTACCAGGGAATCGACCCAATCCCGCAGGCCGGCATCTTCCGGAGGCGGGGCGGCTTTGTCGCAGACCTCGTTCAACTTGACTGCGAGCGCCTCCATTCGCTCCTTGTCCCGTTGTTTAAGTGCGATGGCGAACTCCTCTCTCAGCCTCTGCACCTCAGCCAGCTTCTCTGGCTTCAGGATATCCCGTTTGAAATGAATGAATTTGTCAACTCCCCGCAAAAGGAGTCTGGCATGCTTGATGTGCTTCGAGGTAAACAAGGAACCGAAGACTTAGGGCGGGCCCGCCGCGTTGCAAGCTGCTTGTCAGAAGCTACGGACGCGCAGACGCCCATCACGGCCGATTTTGCTAGTAGCGATAATGCTCGGGCTTGTAGGGGCCTTCCACCGGCACACCGAGATAGTCTGCTTGCTGGGCGGTCAGTTTCGTGAGTTTAACCCCGATTTTTTCGAGGTGCAGGCGGGCGACCTCTTCATCGAGATGCTTGGGCAAGCGGTAAACATCAGGCACGTATTTATCTTTGTTGGTCCAGAGATCGATTTGCGCCAATACCTGATTGGTAAAGCTGTTCGACATGACAAAACTCGGGTGGCCGGTCGCGCAACCGAGATTGACCAGACGCCCTTCGGCCAGCAGGTAAATCTGGCGGCCATTGGGCAACGTGTACCGGTCGTATTGCGGCTTGATGTTTTCTCGTTTCACCCCGGCCAGCGTATTGAGCCGGTCGATTTGGATTTCGTTGTCAAAGTGGCCGATGTTGCACACGATGGCCTGGTCCTTCATAGCGAGGAGGTGATCGAGCGTGATGACATCACAGCAACCGGTGGTGGTAACATAAATATCGCCTCGGCCCAGGGTGTCCTCGATCGGCGCCACCTCGAAACCTTCCATCGCGGCCTGGAGCGCATTAATTGGGTCAATCTCAGTGATGACAACTCGCGCCCCAAAGCCGCGCAAGGCATGCGAACTGCCTTTGCCCACATCGCCATACCCGCAAACCACGGCAACTTTGCCCGCGATCATCACGTCGGTTGCGCGCTTGATGCCGTCCGCCAGCGACTCCCGGCACCCATAGAGGTTGTCGAACTTCGATTTGGTCACCGAATCGTTCACATTGATGGCGGGCACCAACAGCTTGCCCGCGGCTTTCATTTGATAAAGGCGGTGCACACCGGTGGTCGTTTCCTCCGATACTCCGCGCCATCCCTCGACCAATTTGTGCCAGCGCAGCGGATCTTCAGCGTAAATCTGCTTTAACAGGTCTTTAATCACCTGCTCCTCGTGGCTGCCGCTCGGCCCATGGATCCAGTGGTCGCCTTCCTCGAGTTGATAGCCTTTGTGAATCAGCAGTGTCACGTCGCCGCCGTCATCCACGACCAATTGCGGGCCGAGTCCATCCGCGTGCGCGATGGCTTGAAACGTGCACCACCAGTATTCTTCGAGCGTTTCTCCCTTCCAAGCGAACACGGGAACCCCTCTTTTCGCAACCGCCGCTGCAGCTTGATCCTGCGTCGAAAAAATATTGCAGCTCGCCCATCGGACGGTGGCGCCCAGCTCCAGCAGCGTTTCAATTAGAACGGCCGTCTCGATAGTCATGTGAAGCGAACCGGTGATGCGCACACCTTTCAACGGCTTCTGCGCGGAATGTTTTCTGCGCACCGACATCAGCCCCGGCATTTCGTGCTCCGCCACCGAGATTGATTTTCGCCCCCACTCGGCAAGCGTGAGGTCTTTAACCTTGTAAGGAAGGGTGGAAGTGAGTGGTTTGGCGAGAACGGCGTTCATAAGGTCGGTTGGAAAAGCGGCGAGGTTAAAGGCAGAATAAACGCATCTAGATACGTTGATATGTTTAGTCCCCGGGCGCCCGTCTGTCAATCCGGATTCCATTCCTTCTGCTCACGCGCGCAGGAGTGCGCGTCCCACCCTGTCCGATTATGAGGATCTGTCCGCCGAGTCCTGCCTTATTGAGCATAACTGTCAGCGGCGGCCCGGGTGCCGCCGCTGATGCCGAGGATCGATTCCAACGCGGCGAGAACGAGGACGACGTGGCGCTGGCTGCTCGAGTGGCCCATCAAGCCGATCCGCCAGGCCTTGCCTTTGAAGGGACCCAGTCCAGCGCCAATCTCAATGCCGAACTCGTTCAGCAGCCTTCGGCGGACAACCGCTTCATCATGTCCTTGAGGGGCGTGGATGGCGTTGAGGGTGGTCAGCGATTGTTTCGGAATGTAGCGCAAGCCGAGCGCTTCGAGTCCGGCACGCAGAGCGCGATGATTGCGTTCGTGACGCGCCCACCTTGTCTCGAGGCCTTCTTCAAGCACCAAGGCAAGTGCCTCATGCAGACCATACGTCATGTTAATCGGCGCGGTGTGATGATAGACGCGTTCCTGCCCCCAGTAACCTCTCAGCATGGTGACATCAAGGTACCAGCTTTGAACTTTAGTTTTGCGGGCGTCAATTTTTTGCACTGCGCGTGGTGAAAAAGTCACTGGCGCCAGACCCGGCGGGCAGGAAAGGCATTTTTGCGTCCCCGAGTAGCAGGCGTCGATTTCCCATTCGTCCGCTTCGAGTGGCAGTCCACCTAACGAAGTTACAGAATCTACGACCAGCAACGCCCCGGCCTGGTGCACCAGGCGTGAAATCTCCTGCAACGGCTGATGGGCGCCGGTGGACGTTTCAGCGTGCACGATCCCCAGGAGCTTAACATTGGGCATGCGGTCCATCGCTTCGGCCACGGCGTCTGTCGAAATGGTTTCGCCCCAGGGGACCTCGATGGCGTGGACTTTTGCCCCCGCGCGCTCGGCGACATCTTTCATGCGTCCGCCAAAAACGCCGTTGACGCAGATGGCGACGTGATCACCGGGCTCGATCAAATTCACCAGGCAGGATTCCATGCCGGCACTGCCGGTGCCAGGGATGGCGAGGGTCATTTCGTTGCGGGTGCGAAAGACCTCCTTTAACATATCGCGCAATTCATCCATGATCGCCAGATAGGCTGGATCCAAATGCCCGATGGTCGGAGCCGACAAGGCGGACAGCACGCGCCTTGGAACATCACTCGGGCCGGGGCCCATCAAGAGTCGTTCAGGCGGATTGATAAAACTGGACATGAGGAAAGGAGCCGCAGGGCGCGAAAACTTCAAATTCACAGAACGGCCGAACTGGAAAGGCGTCGACGGCGGCCCCTGCCACGCCCGCTGGCCCAGAACTTCGGCTTCCGCGAGCAGATCAGGCAGGTCGATGCAAGGCCCGCCCTGGGAAAGTGAGTTCAGCCACACCTGACTTGTCCAGGCCGCCCAGTCCCAACCCGACCATCTTTTCGTATTGCCTGGCAGTCGAGGCCGCCAGCGGGAGGTCCAGGCCTTTTGCTTTTGCGATGTCGAGCGCGATGTTGCTGTCTTTCGCGGCATGCTCGGCGCTGAACCAGCAATCATGCTCCCGTGCGCACATATCAGCTCCGTCGGTTTCCAAAACTCGACTATTGGCGCCGGTCTGCGAAAACACTTCGCGCACCAGCGCCAGGTCATGTCCCAGAGCGGCGGCCAGGCCGAGCCCTTCGGCCAGCGCAGCCGTGTTGATGTTCATGACCATGTTTACCAGGGCTTTTACCTCGGCTGCTTTGCCCGTCGGACCGCAATACCGCATGTTCACCGACATCAGCTTGAGAATCGGCTCGACCTTCTTAAAGGCCTCTTCACGACCTCCGCACATCAAATAGAGCGTACCGTTCCGGGCTTGGGAAATCGAGCTGGCCATGCAGCCTTCAACCGTCTTCGCGCCCGCCTTCTCGGCAGCGGCTTCGACTTCGCCGTGAATTCCAGGACTCAACGTAGCGCAATTCACAAAAATCTTCCCCGCCGCCTGCGTCAGCAAGCTGTCACCAGCGACAAGAAAAATTTTCCGCATCGCTTCGTCGTTGGTCACCACCGTGAAAATGACGTCGGCGGACGAGGTGACTTCCGCCAGGGTGCGCGCCGACCTGCCCCCGAGCTCGGCCGCCAGCTCCTCGGCCGCTTTCTCATTAACATCATAAACTGCGGTGATTTCGAAGCCGCAATCTTTAAGCCGGCGCGCCATATTGGCTCCCATCCGGCCTACTCCCACGAATCCAATCCGTTCTTTGTTCATACAATATCCCGAAAAAACGTTTCCCGAGCAATCGCGCAAGCGCTTTTCACTGAGAAACTGGACCCAAATCCGCCGACAGCCCCATTCAAACCCCGAAACCTAGGGCGGGCTGATGGAATTGCCTATATATACAAGATAAAATCATAATTTCCATATTGACCCTGCAGGAAAGCGAATTACAATTCGGACTTGTTAGCTTTTTCGCTCTCGAAAACACCAGCTGGGTCAACCATGGAAGATGTCAATGAAAAAACCGCGCTCGGCCAGCGCATTTACACGCTCTCGCAGCAGCCGGGCGTGAGCGATTTCTATATTACGTCCTGGGAGCCGCTCTCGTACAAATACAACGGCCACCTGACCTACGACAGCTTCATTTATGAGCCTTCACAGGCTTTTCAGGTCTCGCCCGGTTATCACGACTACGCCATTTCTTTTGCGGGCCGCCGTTATCGTGTAAACCGGCTCACCACGCGGGGTCGTTTGCGCTGGGTTATGCGATTGCTGCCGAACAAGATTCCGCACCCTAATGACATTGGCGTGCCGGCGGGAGCGATGAAGGCGATCATGGAAGCCAAGAATGGCCTCTTTCTCATTTGTGGACCGACAGGCAGCGGTAAATCGACTACCATCGCCTCGCTGCTCAAATATCGAGCCGAGCGGAAACGGGAACATTTGGTCACCTTTGAAGATCCGATAGAGTTTCTCTTTCCCGACAAACTCCCCAGCTTGGTGACGCAACGCGAAATGGGAGAGGATGAACACAATTTTGGCCAGGCCTTGCGCGCCTCATTGCGACAGGCGCCGGATGTCATTCTGGTCGGAGAAATTCGTGACGGGGAGACAGCGGAGATTGCCATGCAAGCGGCCGAGACTGGCCACGTCGTTGTCGCCACTCTCCATACCAATTCGGCTTCCCAAACTGTTTCACGTTTCCTCAAACTCATTCCGGCCGAGCGCGTTGACTCCGCGCAAGAAACGCTTGCCGACATTCTGCGCCTCATTCTCTGCCAGCGGCTTCTGGCCGACCCGGTGCAAAATCGCCGGTTTAGCATTCACGAATTGCTCCTGCAATACGATTCGGTGGCCAACCTCATCCGACTCGGTCAATTCAAAAAGCTTGATCAGGAAATCGAAACCGGTTGGAAGCGGGGCCTGCTGAGCTGGCAGCGCAGCCTGGAAATCCGCCAGAGCGAAGGCTTTACGCCCCCCGCGGCGGCCGTGCAAACCTCCGGCTACAGCCCGGCTGAGGTCGATGAATTCCTCGCGGCGGAACCGGATCCTCAACAACCCCTCGTCCGGCCGTGATCAACCATCGCAAACCCGAGCCCCTCAGCCACTTTCTCCATGAAACTGAAAGATATCAAGAGCGTGATGACCTTCGAGGCGTTTCGACCCGAGCCGGACGACAACTCGGCGCCATGGCGAAAGCGCTTTCCCAAAAAACGCACTCTGCTCCTCAATGTCAGCCGAAAAAAGGTGACCGCACGGGTGCTGGATAAGACTGCTGTGATGTGCGAAGCGACAGTGCACGAAGGTGATTTTAAAGATGTCGTTGGCCAGATGGGATTGGAATGGAAGGAAGCAACCGATGGAGGGTGGTGTGCCATTTCACTCAACAGCCGATTTGTCGTCAGCCTCGAAGCCAATCTATCCCGTCGCAAGGGTGGCCAAGAACTCCTGCGCTCCAACCCGAAAGCCGCGCTGGGTGCGAAGGCTGAGCGAGGAAAGCGCTACGTCCTAACTCACAATTCGGAAAGCAATACCAGCCTATTGTTGGCCACTGAGGAAGACCCCATCCTAAAACTCGAAGCAGCGCTCAAGGAGAACGGCCTGCAGCCCGCACGCCTTTGCGTCGGCGCCTACGCCATGCTCCTCGAACTAATCGAGCAGGTTCGCGATGCCCGCCGCGTTCATCTCGCGGCAAATCTTGACGCCAAAACCGGCACCATCCTGATGGCCGCCTGCTGCGACGGATCGCTTTGCGCCCTGGTCCAACAGGAAGAGCAGTGGGTGAAACTCCGCTCCCGCAGTGACCTCTACAGTGATGATATGACTCCTGCCGTCGAATTGCTTCTTCCGATGATCGAGGAAGCCGGCCCCCAAACTCACGTTCTATTCATGAATGACATCGAGCGACCCGATTTTGTGCCGCTGCTCGAAAGCCGAGCTCCAGGCATCCGAGTAAGTGACGTCACCGTCCCCAATCAGCTTTGGAACCTGATGGCCGATCTGTAACCGCACGACCTGTTGCCATGGAAACACGACCAGACCGCATTTGCCACGACTTGAAGACTGAACGTCCCGACGTCGGGAAGCCGCTGCCCGGTATTTTGCGTCTTCTGCCACTGGGGTACTACTTCGTTCTCATCGCCAGCGTGGGCGTCTGCGCGCTGCTCGGCTGGCAGTGGCGCCAGGCCAGCGAGGCCCGTGATAAGTGGAAAGCTGAGGAGGCTGCCTCCCTCGCCGAGAATGCCCGGCTCAAAAGTGAAGCCGACGCCGTAACGCAAGAAACAAAACGCGCCGAGGACGTGCGCCGTTGGGTAGCGGGCAGTGAACCCATACAAGACATGGTTGTAGCCATCGTCCGGAGCATGCGTCCCTCCTCCACCCTCTCGGACATTAATCTTACACGGGACAAAGCTGACCCCCGCAAGGTGGCCTTGTCTCTGCAACTTAATTCGGGGGGAGCGACCCAACTCGACCAAACCCTGGGTAAATTAACCTCAGAGCTGAACTTTCGACCATACTTTGCTCAGCAGAAGCAGGAAAAAGGAGGCGAGATAAGTTATAGCGCAACCCTTATCAGGCAGGAAAAACAGGAGTCAAAAGGACAAGCTTCTCTCTCGCCATCAACTGTTCCCCAATCGCCGAACTAAGCCACCATGAAAGCCAAACATTTTGCCTGCGTCTTCATTGCTCTGCTCATTCTTTTGCAGCTTTACGGCGTTTTGGTAATTCACGGAAAAGTGGAGGTCATGAAGCGTGAAGCTGATGCCGCCAGCGCTGCAGCGGAAGCAGCCCGCGATCAGGTCAACATCAATACGATAGCTTTGAATGGTCAAAAGGTAAAAACTGATCCCATCCGCAAGTATTTACATGTGTGGGAGCCCTATCTGCGCCAAAGTGTCAATGAAGAGCGAGGTCAGACCATGGTAGACGAGCTCATTCGGCAGAGCGGCCTTCAGGCCATAGATCGCAAATACAACTCGGCACCCATCGCCGCCAACGCGTTCGTCCCCAAGGTAATTCGGGCAGAATTGCTCTTCGAGGACGACTATCATAAGAGCGTGGAATGGCTCGGCGAACTCGAGCGCGCCTACCCGGCCTGCCGCATTTTCAAGTGCCGCCTGACAAAAGGATCAAACGCAAACGACATCAAAATGGAGATCACTGTCGATCTTCCCATCGTCGATGACACCATGGGCGCCGCCAAATCCTAACCGCAGCTTGTTATGAGAATGCTTTTCCTACTGCCGGTAATGGCCTTAAGTCCGGTGTCGCTTTGGGGCAATGACGACGCGAGCCCCGAAGTTGCGGCCATCGGAATGCTGCCGAAGCAACGAACGGCCCAGCGCATCGCGCCGAGCGAGCGTAATCCTTTCGCGGTAAAACCCAAAGAGCTGACCAAGGCCAGCCCCGAGGAAACGGAGACGCAGGAAAGCAAAATTCGAGCTATCTTCAAGAGCATCCCCGGAAGTGGCGTCCGTCGCGGAAGCGACGGACGGCTCGTGGCCCTGGTGGGCGATCTTATTCTTCGCGAGGGAGAAGAAGTGAAACCGGTGCTGGCTGATCAAACCGAGCTTCTGATGGTGTCGAAGATCGACTCCAAGAAAGTCGAGTTGACCTTTGTCGAGAACAAGGATGCCACTCAGCCGCGGACGATTCCTTTGCTTATCAACAATCAACCGCGAGTGGCACAGAAGCTATTTGCGCAGGCGAAGGGCGGCCGTGAGATGTATTACCCCTCAATGAGGGCCGCCGCTGCTGGCGTGGCTACCGTTTTGAACGTCGTTGCCGGCAGCGGGGCGGCATTGCTGACTCAAAACGCGCTTTTGGCCGGCAACGAGGTTCCCAGCCGGGAAGCGGCCAGCGGTATTGGAGTAATTACCGCTCCAACGCCGGCAGCGCCATCGGCTGCGACCTCCGAAAGGAATTCCTTTGCGGCGCTTGTACCCGGAGGAACGGGCACTCCATTCCCGCGTGCCACTGCGGAGGCTACCCAGCCCCCAGGGAATTCAGAAACAAAAGCCAGCGCCGAGCATTTATCTGTTTCGGCCTCGCCTCTGGTTCCCGTTGCCGCCGAACAAAAAGCGGCCGCCCCACCATCCCCATCCCCGGCGGCGCCTACGCTGGCATCGCCCGGAAGGTCAGCAGGCCTCCTGCCCCCCTCCGACAAAATGCACCGGGAATCCGCAGCCGCAACCTCTCCCCTTCGTATGGCTGTGCCACCGCCACCTGCCCAGTCAAGGCCTCTCATCGAATGAGTCCGACGCGCCTTCTTCGCGCCAATCAAAAAACGGCTGGCTTTTCATTGGTCGAAATGTCGGTCGTTTCCGCATTGACTATCATGCTGATCAGCGCGGCGGTATTGATCTTCCAGGCTATCGGATCACAGCAACGCCGCATTTCGGACTACGGTGGCATCGAACTCGGTTCCGAAACAATGCAAAACCTCTATGGACTTAGTTCCCCAACGATCAACACCTGGTTCGCTCCTAACTACGGAAGAGCAATCCGCGCGGACCAAATGCGTGAGTTCTTTTACGACGACGTGGAAACTGCGTCCGCGGTTTACTGTCTCGCCCGCGTCGGCAGAAACAATCTTCGGCCCACCGCGCTTTCCATCTCCGCCACGCTTCGCGGGGTGGAACTGGATACCCCGGCAGCCTTCCTCACGATATTGGCTGCCTCCGAGCCGGCGGCAGCGGCGACCTTTGCCAGTTATCGTGGCGCTCCGCCTTCCTCCGCCAAGAACGGCTCGATTTTCATCATCCAGCCTTCGGAAAACGCCTCCCCTAACGAGCTCTCGGTCCGCAGCATTTGGGAAGTTGATATCATTCCCGTGGTCTCTCCGAGTGGAACTTATGGAACGGTCCGACGCTATGTCGGCACTCAGCTCACCCATTACTATGACATCTTTTATAAAGTCGATTCCTCAGCATTTGGCCCGGTCTTTGTGAATTTCGAACGCGCCGCTCGCCTCTCAACCGGACCTGGAGCGGTCGCTTCCATCGAAGCTTTCAAACGGGCCGCTGCCCACCCGTTCTATTTTGTTTGGTGGCCTGATCCAGTATGTCCAAAAATTCGGGGCGCCCTTTCACCGACTGATGCAGCCGGCAACACCATTGCGTCTACGGACTTTCGGGCGGCTTACAGCAATCACTACGGACAGACCAATTATTTTTTTGTCGTTCCCATGTTTCCCTGCGTACGATGAAAGCGACCTCAACCTCCAGGACACGCGGGGCCGTATTGGTGTTTGCACTGTTGTGCAGCGCGGTCGCTGTGCTGGGTCTGACGGGCTGGATCATCACGGTCACTGCCCGTGGACAATACATTGACGAGCTCTCCAAGGGCACAAAGAGACGGATAGCCCGGGAAAATGGCCGCATTATAGCTACCCGTCATGTCCAACGGCGGGTCCTGCCCGCATCCCAGGGCGATACCTTCAGTCGCGGAATTGGAGCCTATTTCCCTTCCGACGAAGAGGCCGGAACCGCCAATAACTACGAATGGGGCGGCGTCGAACTGACCAGTTCCTGGAGCGGATCGATCTTGTCTTCCGCTACCTTCAACGTCGGGGTCAACCGGATTTCGTACGGAGATACCGGCGGCTTCGGTTTGAGGACTCCTGACGGGGTAGGCCGCGACCTATTGATGTCTCTGCTCGATGGTTCGCAGAGATGGAGCTATCGGTGGCAGGCGCGAAGTTACTCGCCTGTGCTCACTGGCGACCTGTTGGTGGTTCACCGGCCACCTGCCGGCATCAGTGAGGTGGCCGTGACCGGAAACCTGGTGATACACGGCCGGGCTTTTTTCTGGATGGGTCCGGATGCCGTTAATCAACCGAATGTCGATGCCGCCGTCTGGTTCGAAAGCTACGCAACGTCCGGCCGTGCACTGACCTCCCGTGTCCCAACCAATGATGTAGTTACCAATTATCCTCCAGTCTCGCATCTTACCTGGGCGTCGACCGTGGGCACCCAGTGGAAGGCTACTCAGACGTCGTATGGGATCCCAATTCACCCGGCCATTCATTAAATAACAAGGCCTTGGATAAGAAAAATCCCGCATTTCACATGATAAATGGAGGCACTGCCACCAATAGCTCGATGGGTTTCAGCAGCGACGGCGCGGGTGCCGTGTCGGTCGATTTATCGAGCTCGACGCTTGCCGGGGTCGTCGTCGAAAACGCCGCCACTCTTGAATTGAAGGGGCAATCGACCGCTACAGCCTGGGCCGATGTGGGCAACTCTCCGTCGGCCCTGGTGGTTTATCATCAGGCCCCGGCCAGCACTTACAACCTAACCGCCATCAATTTCACTCATAAAAACAATCGCCGCGTTGTTTTGGGCATCCGGAAAGACGAGAACTTGCCCGGGGTAACATTTTCGTTTCCCGATGTCGGCTCGAATGAGGCGGGCGTGGGACCGGAATGGAGATTGATTGCCCAAATTGAATCCACTCCCGCAATTTTCAATTTTGTTGGCACTACTCTAAATCTCATTGGCGGCATAGTGACGAACCGCGAGCTGGCCGCACCAAGCGGGGGGCAGTTACTCCATATTTATCGCGAACAAGTTCCTTTGGGTCTTATGACCAAGACGCCGCGCCGGGCTTGGACCGAAGGCTTCAAATTAGATGATTGATAAATGAAGAGGCTCTCCTATCAAGCCGCTGCCGGATATTCGTTGATCGAGTTGACGATCGCGATGGGCATTCTCCTGGCTGCCATCTCTGCCGCGGCCTCTTTGGCCATGAATACCGCCCAGATTGAGGATATCAATTACAGGAAGGGGCGTGTTCTCGCGATCAGTGAGGGTGCGGCCAGGTTGTGGCAGCTGGGGTTGAGTCCAGGCGCGGCCGGCTTTGTTATGCTGGGCGACCCTGCTCTGGCGTCGCTGACCATCAATGGCGATCCCGGGGATGCCACTTCCGCGATTCCTTCAAACCAGGGAACAGTTATCGGTGATCCCAACACTGACCTTGGCACTTTTTGGCAGGCCACCATCCGCGCTCGTGTTCGCACGTTCGAAGGGGGCGCAGACGCAGACCCCGTCACAACCGACCTGCCCGCCATACTAGTGATCAGGTAGGTTTCAGCCCCTCGACCTCATGTTAAAACGAGTTGCCCTCACGAATGTCAACACCGGCCGCAAGGTCGAAGTGATTGTCGACACTGACACGGATGATAAGGCTCTGATCGGGTCCGGTCGCGCCCCCAATGAAACCGCCAAGGTGCTTTCGGTCACCGGCGCGGATGAAGCATTACAGCGGGCCACGATCAAAAAGCCGTCCATGGACGATCGGGTTGCCCTGTTCGCCGGGATCGCACGATGCCTGGACCGAAACATATCGACCATTAAAAGTTTCGAGTTGCAAGCGAACCGCGTGAAGTCGCCTCGCTATAAAGGAGCGATTGCCGAGATTTCCAGCCGGATCGCCCAGGGCGAAAAGGTCAGCGATGCCATGTCCGAGTTTAAGGATTTATTTGGCGACGATGTTTTAGCGCTGATTCGAGCGGGAGAAGAGGCAGGTCAGTTGCCGGAAGTTTGCAAGCGCATAGCCTCAGGCCAGAAAAAGACCTTGCGGATTCTGAAGAAATTGAAGGCCGGCATGATTTATCCGGGGATCGTGCTGACGATGGCGGTGGGCGTCATCATTCTGATGAGCTTCACGCTCGTTCCTGAAGTTAAGAAGTTGTACGGCTCCTATAATGCGAAGCTGCCTCTCCCGACGGTGGTCATGATGAAGACTTCGGATGTGCTGATCCATTACCCGTATTTGGCTATTCTGCCGTTTTTCCTCATCTTTTTGTTCTTTAAGAAATGGGGACGGATTTATGCCAAGCCCACCGTGCAAAAGGCGCTGATCAACGTCCCCACCGCCGGCACAATCATTCGCAAGAGCGCCGCCGCCGTGAGCTTCAGGTGCCTGGCTATGTTAATGGAGGCCAACGTTCGTATTTCAACGGCACTGCGGATTACTTCGGAAGGCGCTCCTCACATCTATTACCGGGAGTTCTTTGGACGCGTACAAAAGCATATCGAGGATGGCCTCTTGCTGTCAGAAGCATTTCTCATGGAATCGCATTGGCTCGGTCCTGACGGGCGAAACATCTGCGGCATCCTGGAAATCTCGGCCGAAACCGGCTCAGCCACCGACATGTTGAACGAGATTGCGGATGACTACGAAGACGAACTCGATACCATCGCAGGTCAGATCGACAAAATACTCGAGCCTATTACGATACTTGTGCTCGGCATCATTGTCGGTTTCCTCATCTATGCCATCTACGGACCGATATTTGGCCTGGGCAAGGTGATCCTTCCTGATGTTAAGAAGGGCGTCGGCGGACGCCCCCCCACGCCGAGCGCCGTTCGCTGATCGACATTGATCCCTGGCGGAAACCAGCGTGTCGGACTTGGAAAGTGACGCCGGCGTCCCACCTGTGCGTACTTCAGGCATCCTGCCTGAGCTTGTCGCCAGCCAAGGATGAACCGCCCGGATGTCCGGCGTACACACAGGCAGGATGCCTCGGTCACGATCGTAAGTCCGACCGGCTGCCAGGGAGGATTGTCCTGCCGGGAACAATTTAGTGAGCGGCAAGGCAAGCGGCCTTGACACTGAGGGACCGCTGGAAGATGAAACGCGTTCTGGTTGTGAGCGCCCTCTTTCATCACATTCCCCTTAGCGGTCGAAATGCGGCCTCCTTGCTGCAACTGAGCCGAGAGCTGAAGCTGGCGCTCTCCGAAGAGGACATGCTCGTTGTGCAGTCCTATTTTAGAGAGAAGGGTCGCGATCCGACGGATGTTGAGCTCGAGGTCATAGCTCAAACCTGGTCCGAGCACTGCAAGCATCGAATTTTCGCCGCCCGAATCGAGCACAGTGTGGATGGGCGAACGGAAATCGTTGATGGACTGTTTAAAAGCTGTATTCGAGCAACCAGTGAACGCATAATGGCGCAAAAGCCGGGCTTTGTGCTGTCGGCCTTCGACGACAACGCGGGCTTCATCAGGCTCGACGAGACAAAGGCAGTGTGTCTCAAAGTCGAGACCCATAATCATCCCAGCGCGATTGAACCCTATGCGGGCGCCAACACCGGCCTTGGAGGAGTCATTCGCGACATTTTGGGGGCCGGAAAGGGAGCCAAGCCCATCGCCTCACTTGATGTGTTCTGTTTCGGCTCTCCCGATACACAGTCTGCCGAAATTAAAGCCAGCGAGGTGATCCACCCTCTTGGGATTCTGCGAGGTGTGGTTCGGGGCGTGCGCGATTATGGCAACCGCATCGGCATCCCAACGGTGTGCGGCGCTCTACAGTTTGATTCTACATTCATTTACAATCCGCTGGTTTTTTGCGGCACCGCCGGGATCATCCCCATAAAGGATATCGCAAAAACCATGCGCCCAGGTTTGCTCCTCGTCGCGGTGGGGGGACGAACGGGACGCGACGGGCTAAAGGGCGCCACCTTTTCTTCGCTTTCCCTGACGACGGAGAGCCATGACGAAGATCAAAGCGCCGTGCAGATTGGCAATCCAATCGAAGAGAAGAAGGTGAGCGACCTGATTTTGCACGCTCGCAACGATGAGTTGATCGAGTTTGTGACCGACTGTGGGGCTGGTGGCTTTTCGAGTGCCGCGGGAGAAATGCTCAGTGAAGTTGGTGGGACACTGGTCCTCGATCACCTGCCAGTGAAGGAAGAAGGTCTCGCGAGCTGGCAGATTTTGCTGTCGGAAAGCCAGGAGCGCATGGTTCTGGCAATCGACGAGAAGAACCTGCCGCGGTTGCGCGAGCTCGCGGCAATGTACGAGACCGAACTGGCCACACTCGGACACGCCGACGGCTCCCGGAGATTGATCGTGCTCCATCATGGCGAGATCGTCTGCGACCTGGATTGCTGGCGGCTGCATGAAGCGCCACGACATCACTTGAAGTCGAGTTGGCATCGGGGGCCGACGCCGGCCGGCACGGTCAGCGTCCGTAGCGGCAGGAGTGCCCGCCAAGGCGACTCGTTCGACCACGCGCCACCGGTACTCAATCCTGGCCACACGTTGCGCTTACTTCTTGCGGATTTCACGATCTGCTCCCGTGAACCGGTCATCCGCGAATACGACCATCAAGTTCAAGGGAATACGCTCCTGACCCCCTTGGGCGGCGCAACGGGAGATTCGCCCCAGGATGGCGCAGTTCTTCGCGTCGATGAGAGTTCGCACCTGGTCGCCATCAGCTGTGCCCTTTTGCCCGCTTGGGGAAAAATCGATCCGCTCCGCATGGGCCTCGCGGTGGTCGATGAATGTGTCCGGCAACTCATTGCCATGGGTGCAGATCCCGACAAAATCGCGATCCTCGACAACTTTTGTCTGGGAAACCCTGCAGAGATCGACCAGCTCGGTGCATTGGTGGAATGCGTGAAGGGCATTTGCCAGGCGGCCGAGGCCTACGGCGCTCCTTTCATTTCCGGCAAGGACAGCTTTTACAACTATTTCCAAACCGAAGAAGGTCCGGCCAGCATCCCCGTCACTGTTCTGGTTACTGGCCTGGGTATACTGGAAGAGCGGGCACACATTATTGGCGCAAGCTTGCGGCGTCAGGACAGCGCTTTGGTCCTTTTCGGCCAGACAGAACCGGAGTCGCTTGGCGGCAGTGTTTTTGCGCGCATTACCGGTGCCGTCGATTCACCGGTTCCGGAGGCGGACGTAGTTCGAAGCGCCGTTCTTTACCGCGCCTATTATGAAGCTCTGCGGGAGGGATTAATATTGAGCTGCCACGATGTCGGCGAAGGGGGCCTGGCCGTCGCGCTCGCGGAAATGGCTTTCTCCCTTAAAGCCGGATTGGAGATTCACACCTCGACCCATCTTTTTGCCGAAACTCCCGGCCGCCTTCTTGCGGAGGTATCGTCCAGCAAAGTCCAGGCCCTTGCCAACCTGATGCAGGTCCACGGATTGGCCCACGCCGTGCAAATCATTGGCCACGCCTGCGCAAATCATTCCCGTCTGCGCATCACCCAAGATGCTCTGGTGGTGGACGAAGACATCGCCGAGTTGAAAAATATCTGGAAATCCACACTCGCGAAATATTATTAACCGATGGGCGAGCGGAGGACCGCTGACCTGGGATCTTGCGGCCAGATTTTCCGCGGTCGAGTGCTTGAACCATCCGCTCTGGTCCACATCTCGCAAAGCCGCGCACCCAACGGTGAGGCCAGCCCTGAGCTTCGGTGAGTTTTTCGGCTTGAATTCGCCGGGCGGTTGTTCGACAGGGAACCCGGTCGTTTTTTTCAACAACCCAAAACTCTCATGGCTGACCTCGAAGGCAAACAGCAGGAAAAGACCAAGGAATTTTTCACCGGCGTTGCGCAGCAAGCTCCAGGGTTTTTTTTGAAAGGCTCGCATCAGTATGACTGGGGCCTCAAGAACCGGCTAAGCCGCATCTTCAATCCGAAAGACGGGCGCACTCTGATGCTGGCATTCGATCACGGATACTTTCAGGGACCAACCACTGGCCTCGAACGCGTCGACCAAACCATTCTCCCCCTCGAACCCTATGTCGATTGCCTGATGCTGACGCGTGGGATCCAGCGCGCAATTATTCCAGCGACCACCCAAAAGGCGATCGCGTTGCGGGCCAGCGGCGGCACTTCGATGCTGACTGAGCTCGATAACGAGGACATCGCGTGTTCGATCGAAGATGCCGTGCGTCTTAATGCCTGCGTACTGGCGGTGCAGGTGTTTATCGGTTCAGAACACGAGCGCCAGACGCTCAAAAACCTGACTACACTCATCGATGAGGCGAGCCGTTACGGCATTGCGGTCATGGGAGTGGTCGCGGTGGGCAAGGACATGGCGCGCACGCCGCGCTATTTCCGGCTCGCCACGCGCATCATCGCGGAGTTAGGCGCTCAGATGGTCAAATGTTACTACACCGAGGAAGAGTTCGATACCGTCACCAGTTGCTGCCCGGTGCCCATCGTCATCGCGGGCGGAAAGAAACTGCCTGAACTCGAAGCACTGAAGATGTCTTACAACGCGCTCCAGCAAGGCGCCTCCGGTGTCGACATGGGCCGCAATATTTTTCAAAGCGATGATCCCGTGGCCATGGTCCGAGCGGTGCAGGGCCTCGTGCACGGCGGCCTCAGCCCGGAGAAAGCATTCGAGCTTTACAGCGACCTAAAACGGAAACGTTAGGCGCCCAGCGGCAGTTTCACTCGGAGCGCTCCTATCGAAGGCGCAATACCATTCCCAAAGCCTCTGAGCCCGCGACGGAAGACCAACCAGCGGCGGCCGCCGACGGGTCTATCGGCGCCTGCGAGTGACGAAGCCTGCCCCGATCAATCCCAACAATGCCAAACAGGACGGTTCAGGAACGACGACGGTGAAGGCCTGAATGCCGTTATTCGTGTTCGAGGCGTAAAGAATCGCTGTGTCTCCGCTGATGGCGCCCCACCTCGCCTGGGACGTGCCAGCTCCAGCGGTGGTGCCCGGGACGAAAACACCAGCCGTGTTTCCGCTGGCCTGCAACACAGGAGCGGTTGGATCCGTCATGTCATAAACCCGAATGACATTTGTGTTCGTCTCGACGGTCGCCAACAACGGGATCCCGCCGACAATCGCATAGTCAAATCCGCGTTCGGTAGTGGAAGTCAAGTTGAGGGAAGCTACGAGCGTGCCCGCACTTCCGCTATAGTTGGTCAGCCGCGGCAACGCAGTGGCGGTCCCGCCCTGGGTGCCCAATACCGTGTCATCGCCGAGGAACGTGAGTCCCAAGCGGAAATCTCCTGGATCCGGTGGCGCGCCGGTAAAGTCCACAAGCCCGCCGGTAAAATTAGTCCCGTCCGCGGTTGCCAGCGCGACATAACTGTCCCGAGCACCGGTGCCGGCAGTGCTGCTTTCACCAGCCACGATCCGGGTGGAAGCGCCTCCGCCGATTACGTCGAAGCTATCACCCAGGCGGCCGGTGAAGCTGCTTGTGAACGCCACTGTGGGAGCAGCTGCTTCGTTTGCCCAACGATAAACCTTTAAAGGCGGCGGGACGCCCCCACTTACCAGGTTGGCCGCGTAAATGGCGCCGTCGCTGCCCGCGGCGACCAGATTGATCGCGAACGTGCCGCCAGTGACGCCGGTATCGTTCAGCTCGACGCCGCTATCAGCTCCTGTGGCGCCATTGAGAACGCGAATATGGATGGCGTCCCCGGCGACGTTGGCGCGACTGGCGAGGTACAAGTTGGCCGTGACAGGGTTGTAGGCGATTCCTCGCTCAGTGGCGAGGGTGGTGAGATACGGCGTTCCGCCTTCTCCCGGTGCCAGCCAGCCATCGGCCCCACCAAAGCCGACCAATGGCGACATGGTCACAATGGCTGAAGCCGGGCCGGAACACACGAGAAGGCAGAGGAGAACTCGGAGTAAAAATTGTGGCGCCATAGGAAAAGTTGAAAACGAAGTGGGGAAGTAAAACCTTAAGAAAGGCTACCTGAACGTCAATACCAATTTTTAGTAATTTGCGCGAGCGCCCTGCCTCAAATTGCACCGAGAATTCTTCCCTGTTTCCTCCGCGGCCTCCTGTTCAAATTCCGCTATTGCACTTTGACATGCACAAACCAACGCGCCCGCGCTGAGACCGGCGTGGCCGAACTTAGAAGGACGGCGCCGCCGGTCCAGACGGTGAGACCGGTTGAAAACTCGGGCGTATAGGTGACGTCGCTGATGCCGGTCGGGCGGCGAATCGTGGCGATGAGGTAGTCGGCCGCGGGGTCGGCGCCCACGATGACACTCGCGATGGCGCCGGTGGGCAAGAGACCGCTCGATGGTTGGAGCGGATCGCCGCCGAAAGCGTATTCGAGTCGGTTGACGACGCCGTCGCTGTCATTGTCGGCAGTGGGGTCGGTGACTCCGGCGAATCCCGCAGCCCAGCGGGCGAAAGTCAGGATGTCATCGGCGCCGGGGCTGCCGCCGATGGCGCAACTTGCACGCCAGTTGCCCGCGACACCATTATCGGGCCTCGATGCGGGGTCTCTGAGCACGAGCGTGTGGCCGTCGCCGTCGGCGGCGGTCGGCCACGGGCTGGCATCGTCGTAAACAAATTCGCGCACGGGAGTTCCCGCTCCGTAACTAAGTTTCACTTCCTCGCCGCCGTTGTTAAAGCTGTCGGCGGGGAACGTGCCGGCGATGATCGCGTCGACCGCGTGGCCATAACGGGCCTGGAATGCCGCAAGGTTTTTGACGACGAGGGCAAATCCGCCAGCGGGAATCGTGTTGCCGTCCGGGAAGTCGAAATCCACGCCCTTGGTAAATCGGAGTCCCGTGCAGTCGAGCGGCGAGCTCGAGCCACTCGAAGTCCTCGGTGGTCCAGCCAGACCCGTCCGGCGTGGCTGAAGCTGGATGATAGTTGATTTCGCTGACAACAATCGATTGCTGAAAAACTGACACGTCGGGTGTGCTGGTGACAAACTGCACGGCCTCCGACCAGCGCGACCATCGGTCGTTCGCGTCCTTATGGCGGACGCGGGCTCGATAAGTATGGCCGGGCCGCGCGGCGCTCAGATCGATCAAGGCTGGGGCGTGCCGCAAATCAGTAAGGAGTTCAATATCCTGCCCTCGACGCTGCACAAGGCCATTGATGACGGCCGGCTCAAGCGCGTTAAAAAAAAGATGTAGTCACCCGGACTGCTAACCGTGTAACTATGTGGATAATAGCCGCTCGCATAATTTCCCGATGAAACAAAGATCGGACACCCTTTTCCATTGCGGCCCTGGGTCGCTGCCGCATTGAGGGCGGGATCAAGGGTCGACGATTGGGCAAGGCCCAGGCTGATACTGATGACGTCGGTGCCTCGCCAGGGCTGGGGTGAAGTCAGCCCCGCTGCGTATCGGATGGCACTGGCGATGAGTGAGGAGGTGGCGAAAAGGATTTTACAGCCGTAAGCGCCTCCTGTTTGGGATTCGTGCTCGCGAAAATGGGGCCAGACGACCGGCAACGTTCTCGCTTGGTGACAGGCCCTTGCGCGAGCAGCGGTGTAGCCCGACACTGCGCGGCGTGAGATCCCTCTGTTTCGTGCCGGTCATGTTATTGGCCGGTGCGCTGCCTGCCATGCCCTGGGTCCGAGCAGCTGCCATCCCGGATGAATTTCGCATTCGGGAAGGCGCGGGTGAGCGCACGTTCAGTGTGGCACGAGACGAGGTCGGCCTCCGCGACCAGCGGGGACGTTGGCGCGCGGAAAAAACCGCCAAAGCGGCCAGCGCGGACGAGGTGCGATCGGCCGTGCGCCGCCGACGTGTTTCGGGTCGCGAAACCGCTGATCTTGTGCTCTATGAAAAAAGCGCGGTGCCCAATGACGGGTCACGACGTTGGCTCACCGGTCGCGTGGTCGTCCAACTTGACGGAGGCGCGAATGCCGAAACAATTCGCCGGCAATCGGGTGCTGCAGTTTTGCAACGACTGGCATTTGCCCCGGGCATCGTCCTATTTTCAGCTCCGGACGATCCGGGGGCGTCGATCCTTTTGACGATGCGTCTGCGTGCCCTGGCGGGCGTGAGATCGGCGGATCCTCTGCTGGCCCGGCAGCACTTGCACCGGCTCGAGCCCAACGATCCGCTCTTCGCCGACCACCCTGGCAACGCAGGCTACCAGTGGCACTTGCGCAACACCGGCGCTCGCGGAGGCGTGGCCGGCATCGACGCGAACATCACCCCAGCATGGGACCGGTGGCGCGGTTCTGGTGTAACGTTAGGCATCGTCGATGACGGCGTCCAGCTCGGCCATCCCGATCTTGCTGCGAATGCGGCCTTTGAAAAAAGCTTTGATTTCAATGAAAACGACGATGACCCGAGCCCGGGGGAAAGTGACTTTCATGGCACGGCTTGTGCGGGAGTGGCCGCCGGCCGGGCTGGCAATGGGATCGGGATTTCCGGGGCGGCCCCTGAGTCCCGTGTGGCGGCGCTGCGCCTGATTGCGGGGCCATCGAGCGACATGCAGGACGCCGAGGTTTTTCTGCACCGCAGCGATGTCATTGCGATCAAGAGCAACAGTTGGGGACCCTCGGATACTGGAGCCACTATTGCCGGGCCTGGAATTATCAGCGCGGCGGCGTTGCGGCACGCGACCGCGTTTGGCCGGGATGGTCGCGGCACGATTTTTGTCTGGGCCGCTGGCAACGGACGAAGCATGAATGACAACTCGAATTTTGACGGCTGGGCGAATTCGATTTACGCGATTGGGGTGTCGGCAGTGGGCGACAACGGGCGTGTCGCCTTTTACGCCGAGCCTGGGGCCAACGTGCTGGTGTGCGCTCCCTCCAATGGTGTCGGACAAGGTGTGACGACGGTCGATCTGGCCGGGCCGGCCGGTTACAATACGGGGTCCAGCTCTTCGAACTACGCCTGGGGCGATTACACTAACAACTTTGGCGGGACATCGTCGGCCTGCCCGCTGGTGGCCGGGATCGCCGCTTTGATGATCGAGGCCAACCCGGCGTTGAGTTGGCGCGATGTTCAGGAGATCCTGATTCGCACGGCTGTAAAAAATGATGCCGGCGACTCCGGCTGGTCCACCAATGCGGCCGGATTTCATTTCAACCACAAATACGGAGCCGGCCTCATCAACGCAGGGGCAGCGGTCGGACTGGCAGAAGGGTGGCTGTCATTGTCAGCGATGGAAAGCCGGAGCGTCGCGGTATCGGGGCTTCCGCTTGACATCCCGGACAATGATCCGGCCGGTGTGAACTTGAGTTTTGCGGTCGATCCCTGGGACGACCTGCGAGTCGAACATGCCTCGCTCGAGGTGGACATCGCTCACGGCTCACGCGGCCAGTTGGAAATATCGCTGACATCGCCCGGCGGAACCACCAGCCAGCTTGCGACGAGCCGGCCGGATGCGAACTCTGACTTGCATTGGACTTTCTCGACGACCCATAACTGGGGTGAAGCGGCCGCTGGCGATTGGAATGTTCGCATTGTCGACCGCATCGCGGGCACTGTCGGGCGGATCAATTCGCTTCGGCTCATCCTCGATGGTTCGGTACCCAGTCCATCTTTCGCGCCGGTCCTCACCGGCCCGTTGAGCGCATCCGCTTCGGCTGGGGCGCCATTTGCCTATCAGATCGAGGTCCTCCATGGAGCCGTGTCGTTCGCTGCGGAAGGCTTGCCGGAGGGGTTGACGCTCGACACTGCGACCGGCCGCATCACAGGAAGCGCGGCCGCGCCCGGCCAGCATCTCGTCGAGTTGGCCGCGATCAATGCCGTCGGCACCGGGCACGCGACCCTGTTGCTCGATATCACAGCATCGGTGGCCGCCGCGCTCGCCCGGGCGCTCGATGCTCCGTGGCTGGCGTTTTCGGTGGATTTTGCGCACGCTTGGGCAGTGGACACATCAACTGTCCACACCGGCAACCAGGCAGTGCGCAGTCCTGCTTTAGATAACCTCAGCGCGAGCGCGTTTTCTTCACAAGTGCTTGGACCAGCGACCGTGTCATTCTGGTGGAAGGTCAGCTCGGAGCCGGACTTCGACTTCCTGCGCGTTTTTGTCGATGGCATCGAGCGAGCGAAAATCGGAGGCGAGGTCGATTGGACGCTGGTGACGCTCGGTATCCCGGCGGGGGACCACGAAGTAAAATGGGAATATCGAAAGGACGATTTTTCAGCGTCCGGCGAAGATGCCGGATGGGTTGATGGTGTTGACGTGCGAGCCGCTGCGGGTTTGGCGCCCGTGTTCGTCAATGTTCCCGCACCGTTTGCCGCGGTCGAGGGAGCGCGCGGAATTTTTTGGGTTGAGGCGATCGGGCAGGAACCGTTGAGTTATTTGTGGGAGAAGGTTGGCCAGCCGCTTGGTGGCCCCAGCGTATCGGAACCCGCGCTCATCTTTTCGCCCGTCATCGCGGAGGATGCTGGAATTTACACGGTCACGGTCAGCAACTCGCTGGGCAGCGTCACCAGTCCAGCCGTCAGTCTTCATGTCACAACCGCAGCCATCTCAGGCGCACTCGGTGCGGCGCTCGAATCGCCGGACCTCCCGTGGGCGAGTCGAGCCGTTGCCGCGCAGCCATGGCAGACTGAAAACACAACCACATTCGACGGCATCGATGCCGCGCGCTCCGGATCGGTTTTCAATGGCGGAGCGAGTTCGCTGCATACGCTGATCGAAGGACCCGGCGTGTTGAGCTTCCACTGGAAGGTGTCGTCCACACTGAATTACGACTTTTTGCAATTCCGCGTCGATAACGGACGAACGCGGCAAATTTCCGGGACTCCTTTCTGGCAGCCGGTTGTCACACCGTTAGGCACCGGTCTCCACACCGTGGCTTGGAATTATGTCAAGGACGTCGAACAAGCCCAGGGCACCGACGCCGGATATCTCGACGCCGTGATGTTCGAACCAACGCGCTTCGCAAGCTGGCGAAGTTTGAAATTCTCCGCCAGCGATCTCGCCGCGCCTCACATCGCCGGTCCGCACGACGATCCTGATGGCGACGGTTTCGACAACTTTCTCGAATACGCACTCAACCGCCAGCCGCTCGAAATGGAATTCGAGAGCGCCACGGCATTGCTGCCTCTTCAACTTACGAGCCTAACTGATGCCACAGGGGCATTTTTCACGGTCACTTTTCCACGGCGAATAGATTTTGCCGCGCGAGGACTCGATTACCAATTGCTCGTCAATTCAAACCTGGCCATCGGCGGCTGGTCCGTTCCGCCTCTCGATGTGATTAAGATCCTGCCCGCGCCTCAACCTGCCATCGAGTTAGTGACCGCCCGCCTGCCTGATGCGCCTCAAGGTTGGGCCAATCGATGGTTTATCAGACTGCTGGTCACGGAAAATTAAAGCACCGGGCATACGCTCTGTTGGATACCGCGTCCCAGCGCGGTGTGATGACTAGCAAGTATGCGGTCAAAGATTCCCAGCGGCCGGGTCTTTGAACTCCCACCCCAGCAGCTCCCGCACCGTCGCCTGATGAAGCGAATCAAAATACTTTCGGACATCCATCTTCAGAAACCACCCGTGTGTCCCTACATAACCCAGCGCCCGTTGCACTGCACCCCAACAAAAAGAGCGGCAGCTTTGCGCTGCCGCTCTCTAGCGTTCCATTGCAAAGGTTACTTCCCTTCGTGAATCACAATGGTCCCGTCAAGCGTGCCGTCGCTCACATTGGTCGTGAGGTTTATGAGCCCGGCGTATGAGCCTGTCCAGAGTGAAGCCGACACGCTCTGTTGCTTGTTCCTCGCTCGTCCTACGGCAACAGGTGGACACGATAGAAACGTCGCGAATCGGTAGCCGTGGAATCGACGGTGGTCATCGTCGTGTTGGTTGCCGTGACGCGGCTTCCGAGGTTGGTCCAGTTGGCAGGATTCAAATCGACGTTGAATTGCACCTGATACCCGCGACCCATCAGAGCGCTCCAACTCAGCGTGAACGTGCCCTCCGGGTTGGTCGCTATTCGAATGTCCAGCGGAGGCGGAACGCTGAGGTCCAGTGTGACGATCGCAGGCTGACTCTGCCCGGTGATGAGGACTTGTGGCTCCGTGCCTGGACGCAAAGACCCCTGGGCCAGCGGGCCGGCAGGGGGGCACCGCATTCCGTACAATTAATGAGCTCTGGCATACGTTTTGGTTTCCGGGCGGCTGTCCTACTGATACTGGAGGAAAAACCGTCGAAGGTAGCGGAAAAAGTTCAGTTCATGTCACGGCTTAGCGCGCAAAACACTTCCTGTGCAAGTCTACAACAACCCCGGAAGATTCCGTCCTCAAACAGTTGAACTTGGTGATCGGTTTCCCGGACGGACGGCGCATTGTTCAGTAAGCCGGAACCGTGGCGTTGACGCATGCGCTGCATCGCGGATTTGACGGCGGCTTCGGTCGTTCCCAAATCGGCGGCTATTTGCGCGAAAGTCAGTGAGCCGGCCTGGCGTGGCTGGAAATCTTTCAACGCTTCAAACATGGCAGCGTTATCGACCTTGACGTATTCCGCCGCGAGGCGATCAAACGCGCGTTGCAGAAGTGTTTGCACCCATCGGCGTTCGAAGATCTTCTCCGGAGTCAATTGATCCACGGGTTCGGAAAGATACCCTTCTTCTCCCTCGCCTGCATCGAGCGAGAGCACCGTCTGGCCGCCGCCGCGCTTTTGCGTCCTGGCCTTGTCCCGCTGATCGGACAGGAAGTGCTTAAGGAACGTGAGTAAGAAGGACCGGAACTTGCCACGCTGATGGGTCAGCCGGGCGAGAAAATCTTTCTTCAAGAGGCGTGCAAAAAATTCCTGCGTCAGGTCTTGTGCTTCCGTGGCGTCGTGTCCATCGCGTCGAATGTAAGCGTAGAGCGGCGGCCAATACGTGCGGCATAATTTCTCCAGTGCCACGGCTGCTTCGGACGGGTCGCCTTGCTTCGCCGCAAGGACCACGCTCCAATGAGTCGTCAGAAACCATGGACCGCCACCCGAGGTGGGATTTGAGGCAGGCGCGGACATGAGCGAATCGAATCAAAACCGCTTGTTATATTCCTCGTGCGAGCCAATCCATTCCCACAGGAAAAGATTCCCGAGGAATTTACCCACCGCGCGGTAGTGGTTCCCCACGCGCAACGACCAGTTTGGCTTGCCGACAGGTTTGAAGTGCAGCGAGGGATGGAAAGCGTTCGCTGACCACAAACGGTACGTCTTTTGCGCCTGCGCTCTCACGTCAGCAGGCAGGGCGCGATATCGTTGCCAGAAGTCTGGCGTTCCACGGCTGGGGATGCTCACAATTCGCGGAGGACGTCGACGAGGGGAATCGTCTTGCCGGCGGCGTGCGCCGCGTCAGCCTCGCGGTTGAGGGCGTCAAACTTTCCCGCGGCGGCATCGCGCTTCATTTGCCGGTCCCAATCGTCATCCGCCCCGGCGCAGAGTTCGGCCATGATTTCCGCGCGTTCTTCCAGTGTAAGCGACGGGATCGCCGCTTTGATTTCTTCGACGGTCATAGTCGGATAGTACAATGCGATTCCCACTCGCGCAATGGCCCCGTTTTGGAGGTCGCTTTGAATCCAAGCCGTAATAATTTTCCACGGTCGCCACGGAGCCGTAGCGCGAGCACACACTACAGGTTCAAAATAATGGATTCGATCTGCTGAGGCGGCGAGGCAACGACAAAGCGCCGTCCTCGGAAGTGAAATGGAATAAAGTGACTGGAATAAGGAATAAAGTGACAGGCAATCTGTGCAGGCAATCACGTTGCAGAAGTGTTTGCACCCATCGGCGTTCGAAGATCTGCTCCGGAGTCAGTTCATCCACGGGTTCGGAAAGATATCCTTCTTCACCCTCGGCTGCATCGAGCGAGAGCAACCTCTGCCCTCCGCCGCGCTTTTGCGCCCCGGCCTTTTCGCGTGCCTCCGACAAGAAATGTTTAACGAAGGCGAGGAGAAAGGAGCGGAACTTGCCACGCTGCTGGTCAACGCGGGCGAGATAATCTCTCTCTAATAGGCGCGCAAAAAACTCCTGCGTCAGGTCTTGCGCCTCGGCGACGCCATGCCCTGGCGCCGAATGTAAGAGTAAAGCGGGGGCCAGTAGGCGCGGCATAAGTCATTGAGAGCATCAGACGCTTCGGGGGAATCTTCCTCTCGAGCGGCCAGCACGACGCTCCAGTGCGTGGCGGGAAACCCTTGTGCGCCGGTCGGTTCACCCAAGGAAGGAGTCGACATTAAGGCATCGTAATCGCTCTCGATGTCATGGCGACGAATAATCGTTCCAGCTCTCATAAAGGGGTGATCTCCTTGCTCTGTCCTCACACCTTGCGATCGGTCTGTTTTCAGGCATCCGACTCCTCGCTGGCGCCTTGAAGCCAATTCCGTGTTGCTCTGGCGTCGTGGAGGGTTAGCATGGCGTGCCGCTTGTCTTCCGATTGGGGCACACGACTCAGGGTTTAGAGGGACGATCGGATCAATCAATCCTATCGACCTATGAAAGCCAAACTATTCCTCATTGCCGTCGCTCTGTTTCTCGCATCCGTTTCGCTGCCAGCGGCTGTTAGCTCTGGCAATTTGTGGCACAATCCAACTTTCGAGCTCGGCACCGACCTCGACCTGGCGACTGGCACGCCCGACTTCTGGAACCGCGGCGGCGCTGACGTGAGCATCCTTCAGCCGTCCACGGCAAACTCGGTGAGCGCCACGCACTCGCTGGCCGTCATCAAACCAGTCGCCGGACCCTTCGGCGAATGGTATTCCGATTTCAACCTTGCCGGCGTGGCTGGCTTCGGCGACACCGTCAGCTTGCACTGGCACGAGATTTATAGCATCAGTGGCGGTGAAATGCGCGTGACGGTGCGGTTCCTGGATGGCGGCGGCAGCGGCCCCGATAACCATTTCGTCGTGACAGGCGATAGCGGCGGTTGGGCCGGCAGCGCCGCAGCCTCTACCTTCACGGAGCGGAATGAACAATTGCTGGTAAACACTCCAGGCGCGGTGACGATGCGCATCCAAATGGTGTCCGGCGGTGGAGATTCCACGACCGGCACGTATCTCATCGATGATCTCTCCGTCGTGCCGGAACCCTCGATTATCGGGCTGCTATCCGTGGGCGGGTTACTCGGATTATGCGCTTCCCGCCGTCGCCGCAAGAGCCCGATTCCCTCGCATTGATTGGTATCACTTAAAAGCGCATCAGCGCCTTTCCCAATCAGCGACCGCAGCGGCGTTCCACCGCCAGTTGTTCATGATCACAGTGCGCAGTTTGGTGCGTTAGTCCGATGAGGTGAGCTTCTCTATCAAGCTGAGCGCCCACGCTGGATCAGAAGCGAAGCTGCAGCCTCACAAGTTCTGGAGAGCGTCCTTACCCCATAAGCGCGAGGAGAACCGACAGAGCTCTTCGATTGAAACGTCTCTCGCTCTCTGCTTTCCTCCGTGTTCTCCTGTGCAAAGGAATAGCGGCCGGCAAGACTTAAACGACTCTCGGGGTTGGCAGTGATCGGTCTTCGTGTTATGATGGGCCGCGCACGCAGTGCGCAGTTCTACGCTCCCGCTGCCTGCGCCCCCCCAATAATTCGCCCCCTGTTTTTTTGATGCTGCGATTTACGCTTCGTCTCCTCATTGCGTGTCTGCTCGCTGTTCCGGTAGTTGCGGAGCCAATCATTTCCGAATTCATGGCGAGCAACCAGAACGGGATTACCGACGAGAACGGCGACCGCCCGGACTGGATCGAAATCCGCAATCCCGACGCGGCGGCTGTTTCGATGAGCGGATGGGCGCTGACCGATTCGGCGGCCAACCCGCAGAAATGGCCGTTTCCGGCTGTCACTATTCCGGCAAATGGCTATCTTCTCGTATTCGCTTCCGGAAAAGATCGGCGCGTGCTCGGCCAGAACCTGCATACCAACTTCAATCTTTCGGCGGGCGGTGAATATCTCGCGTTGGTGAGACCGGAAGGCACGCCGTCAACGGTGTGGTCGCCGAAATATCCCCAACAGTACGCCAATCTCAGTTATGGAACGTCCACCAATACGACCGACGTGACCTATGTGCAGCAAAGCACACCTGTTCGAGCGTTCGTGCCGGCGGATACTTCGCTGATCCCGCAATGGCGAACGATTGAATTCAATGACAGCGCCTGGACCGCTGGCATTTTTGCCGTCGGCTACATGAATGCCAACGCCAATCCAAACTTGAGTGCCGACCTCGGCGTCAATTTCGGCACCGGGTCTGCGACGCCAATGAATGGTACCAACACCGGCCGGCATAGCTATTCGCGGGCCATTTTTACCGTCGCGGACAAGTCACAGCTCCAGGGTCTCCGGCTCCGGATGAATTACGACGACGGTTTCGTGGCCTGGATCAACGGAACCCGGGCCGCAAATTCCGCGGGTGCTCCGACGGCGGACCCGATTTCGACGACGGCGCTGGTGGCGAGTCATCCTCCCGGTGCGTTCGAAGATTTTCCGGTGAACGCGGCGGCCACCGCCGCGCTGGTCAACGGCACGAATGTCCTCGCCATTGAAGGCTTCAACCAGAGCACGAGCAGCTCGGATGCCTTCATCCTCCCTCAACTCATCGGCACGCTCAGCGGCGCCGGCGCCGGCGTCACCGGCTACTTCACCGTCGATACACCAGGAATCGTCAACCGCGGTGTGGATGCCATCCAGCTCCCCCTCAACGTCACGTTTTCGCGTCCTTCCGGAACATTCGCTGATCCTTTCCAACTCGATCTCGGTGGAGCGGGCCCCGGCCAGGAAATCCGCTACGTGATCGCCGATCCCGCCGCTTCGCCGGGCGCCAACATCGCCCAACCGACGATTGCTTCCGCGCTCTACACGGCACCGATTTCCATCTCGACGAGCAAACTGATCCGCGCCGCGATTTTCGAGGACACGCAGAAGAGCCGGACGCTCACCGCGCAGTATCTGCAACTCGAGACCGGCACCACGGGCAACACATCAAATTTCAGTTCCATCCTGCCCATTATCGTGATGGATGACCACGGGGCTGGCCAGCCGATCACCAGCGAATCGAACTACACTACGACGATGATGCACATTTTTCCGCCGGTCTCGGGCACGGCAAGGCTCGCCGACTCAGTTTCGCGAATCGGTGTCCCCGACGTGTTTTCGCGCGCCGGGGCGCGCGTGCGCGGATCATCTTCCGCCGGCTTCGCCAAAAAGAGCTACGGCGTCGAAACGTGGACCGAGGTCAATGGCGACGACGACATTTCTCTGCTCGGCATGCCGGCTGACAGCGACTGGATTTTGAACGGCCCGTTTCTTTTCGACGACACGTATATCCACAACGCCTTCATCAACGAAATCTCCCGGCGCATCGGACGCTGGGCGCCCCGGACTCATCCGTGCGAAGTCTTCTTCAATCAGAACGGCGGCAAGCTCGATTACGCGGATTACGTCGGGGTTTATATCCTCGGCGAGAAAATCAAATCCGGGAAAGATCGCGTTGATATCGCAACCATCGAGCCCGGTGACAACACGGGAACCGCCCTGACTGGCGGCTACATTTTCAAAATTGACCGGGCGGATGGCGGCGAAGTCAGTTGGACGATCAACAATTCGCAGTTTGGTCTCGGCCTGCTGCCGAACGGGGAAAGTGGCCAGACGCTCGTGCTCGTCGAGCCGGACCCGCAATCCGATACGCCTCAGCAGGAGGCCTACATCAAAGACACCTATGTTTTGCCGTTCAATAACATGCTCTTCACTGAACGTGCCGCTGCGTTTGCCACTCGCAACTATCGGAACTCGATCGATGTCCCCTCGTTCATCGACCACCACATCCTCAATGCGCTCGCCTTCAATGTCGATGCGCTTCGGCTGAGCGCGTTCTTTTTCAAGGATCGCAACGAGAAAATCCAGGCGGGTCCGATTTGGGATTTCGATCGCGCGCTCGGCTCGGATGATGGCCGGGATTCCAATCCATCGAGCTGGAACAGCATCGGCTATTTCTTCGATCGCGATTGGTGGGGCGCGCTTTTCAAAGACCCGCAGTTCGTGCAGGAGTGGGTCGATCGCTGGTGGCAGCTGCGTCAGCCGGGCCGGCCGTTCGTCAATACGGCCCTCAACACCCTCGCAGATCAGATGGGCGCGCAAATCGGCAATGCAGCCGGGGCCCGCGACGCCGCCAGATTTTCCGAAAACACAGCGTCCGGCGGCGTGTATTTGAATGAAATCAACGCGATGAAAAACTGGCTGGCGTCGCGCCTGGCCTTTATCGACAACGCGGCGCCGAGGCCGCCGGACACACCTGTGAGCAGCGGCGTGGTCACCCCGGGTTCCACCGTTTCGTTGTCGGGGACCGGCAGCATTCGGTACACGCTGGATGGGACCGATCCACGGCCGTTCGGGGGAGCCACGGGTGGAGGGACCGTCTACAGCGGCGCCCTCACCATCAACAGCTCGACCGTCCTCACTGCCCGCCGTCAGTCGACATTCACACCCTTCCCCAACGGCGCGGTGAGCATTTCCTGGAGCGCGCCATTGACCCGCGTTTATCTGGTCAATGAAGCCTTCGCAGTGGCGGGCGATCTGGCGATTTCGGAAGTCAATTACCATCCGTCAGGACCGACTCCTGCGGAAACCGCCGCTGTTCCCGGTGTGGGCAGCGAAGACTTCGAGTGGATCGAAATCAAAAACGTGGGAACGAGGAACGCGAATACCTTCGAGATGACGTTCCCTGCTGGATATCCGTTCGAGCAGGAACTTAGGTTGCAGCCGAAATCTCTCACTCCTGGCGACACGGTCCTGATCGTCAAGAACCGCGCCGCTTTCCAGGCCCGCTACGGCACCACACTGAATTCCATAATTGTTGGTGAATGGAGGGATGGGAACCTCAGTGATGGAGGCGAAGAAATTCGCCTGTTGGCGCGCGACGGCAGTTCGGTGCACGCGTTCACGTTCAGTGATGGTGCCGGCTGGCCCGATCGTGCCGATGGTGAAGGCGGAGCGCTTGAATACACCGGTGCCGCTTACACGAATGCTGACTTCAACAACTCCGCCAGTTGGCGCACTTCGTCCGAAATTCAGGGCAGCCCGGGCGCCAATGGTTCGGGGCCGGATTCCCGCATCGTCATCAACGAGATCCTCAGCCACTCGAACCTCCCCCGCGTCGATGCCATCGAACTTCGCAACAACTCTGCTGCGTCCGTTGATGTCGGCGGCTGGTTCATCAGCGATGCGGGGAGTCCGGAAACCGTCCTCGACTTCAAGAGATTTCGCATACCCAACGGGACCGTCATCCCCCCTGGTGCCTACGTCGTTTTCACTGAGGTCGACTTCAATCCCAATGGGGCCTGGAACCCGAATGCCGGCACGCCCGGCCCCGGAGAATTCGCCTTCGACGGCCAGCACGGCGACGACGCCTGGCTGGTCTCCGCAGACGCCAACGGAAATCTCCTCAAATTTATTGATCACGTCGATTTTGGCGCCGCCCGCGCGGATGAATCCTGGGGACGGCTGCCCAATGGCACCGGCTCGATTCTGCCGCTTCGCAACCGCTCGCTCCTCGATGAATCGAGCTCCACTTCACCCCGCCCAGGCCTGGGCGCCGATAACAACGCGCTCCGCGTCGGCCCGCTTATCATCCAGGAAATCCATCACTCCCCCCCAGGGGGCGACAACGATCTGGAATTCGTCGAGCTGTTTAATCCAGGCTCGTCGGCCGTACCGCTTGCTCAGTGGCGGCTGCGCGGCGATGCCGACTACAGTTTTCTTCCCTCCGAATTGATCGCCGCCGGCGGCATTCTCGTGGTGGTGCCTTTCGATCCTAACAACGTCTCCGACGCGAATGCTTTCCGGACGGCGTATGGCATTGGTTTCTCGGTCGTGTTGGCCGGACCATGGGATAGTGGCGATCACTTGAGTGCCGACGGCCAGGTCGTCCTCTACCGCGCCGAGACACCGCCGGTGGCCGAGCCGTATTTTTATCCGCAGACGATTGAGGATGAAACGCACTATCTCGGCAGTGGCAGCGGATGGCCAGACACCACCAGCGGAGCTTCGCTTAATCGCAACTTCCGCGATGTTCCGAACTCACCATCGAGTTGGTTCGCCGACGCGCCGACACCGGGAAGTGCCCACCTCGTGTTCCCTTACTGGGAATCAATTTACTTCCCGACCGGCGGACCAGGCAGTGCCGACCACGACGACTTCGACCACGATGGCCTCGACAACGCCCTTGAATTTGCCTTTCACACCAATCCGCTGGTCGCCGACAACCTTTCGGCTCTCCTGCCGCTCATCACCACTCAGCCAGGGGCCAACGGAACGACCGATCACATCTTCAGCTACACGCGCCCGCTCGATCACCCTGGCGTCACCTACACTGTCGAAACGTCCAGCAACCTGAGGGATTGGAGCGACGTCGCCGATGTACAAAGTGCGACCACCGAAACCACCGAGACGCGCGAGGCCATCGTCAATTCCGCGGGACGATCGAGGCTCTACCTTCGACTCACCGTTGCGATTGCGCAGTGAGGATTAGTGTCTCGTTGATAGTTGAGGGTTGAGGGAAGTTGGCCCAGCCGCTGTCATTCACCGATTATGCAAAATCGGTGCCGCGACTCACGGCGCGAACGTGACGACAAGGCGCATGAAATGGTGGTTGGTCACCGCCGTCATGTCTTGCACCGTAACCGGGACGAGCCCGTTGACTGCCGAGCTCAATGTGACCAATGCCGAGCCCGACCAAGCCGCGTTCGTGGACTTCGTCGCCACCGGGCTCCATGAGAGCAGATCACTCGACGCCTGGATCGTATAAATTATTTCGGGTCGACCATGACTCTGCGCGGCATCGATGTTCTCCGGGATCGCGAGGTGCATGGCGAGATAACCCTCAGGCGTTGTGGTAACGGTTGGCAACGCTGATGGTCCGTCTCGCCCGCTGCTCGAAGTGGGATCCATTCCCAGGGCGAATTCAGTCAGCGCCACAACACCGTCGCGGTCGTTGTCGCTGAGCAGTTCAAGGCTTGTGTAGACCGTCCAGATACGCGCCGTCGGGCCGAACTGCGGCAGGTTGTTGTAAGTTTTCGCGGGATCGGCGTCCTGCCAGTTTCCGGACATGTCTTGTCCGAGCACTTCGAGGATCTGCGGGCCGGCGGCCAGACCGCTGAGGTTCAGCGTCGCCTGGCGGGTGGTCAACGTTGCACCGCGCGGGAATGAACCGCCCGCGCCGATCTGAATGGGAGCGCTCCAAGCCCCGCCGTTCAGCCGCCACTTGTACGCAACAATGCCGGGACCGCCGACGGTAAATCTCGCCGAAGCCGAGGGAGTGTGGCTGGGTGGACCGCCGAGGATGTAAGCCCATTCCGGCACTGTCGCGCCGTAATCGATTCCCCCAGGAGCTCGCCCTTTCGCAGGTGAGCCGGGCCCCAGCGAGTAGTTCTTGTTGGCAGGATCGACAAAACCCGGTGCTCCGGCGGTATTTGGCCCGTAGGTTCCGCTGAATAGTCCGGCCGGGTGATTGGGGCCGATCACGGGGTCGGTGATCTGGTCGAGCAAGTTGTGAAAGAATTCGATTTTGGTGGTGATGTCATTGACCACAACGCCGCCAACTTTCCGCTCATCTGGACCGCTGAACATGTGCGGGACATTGCTGATGATGTTGAAGCCGAGATAGGCGCCATCGCCATAGGTTGGGTTCGGTCCATCTTCGGGGATGAAGAAATTGACCACCGAGTCTTCGACGGTTTGCGTCTGCGCTCCGATAGTGTAAAGAAAGTCCGGGTGCAGATTGGCCACCGTGTTGTGCTCGAAGATGGTTCCGGTGTTCTGCGAGAGGTTGATTCCGTGGTCGAGGTCGAAGAATAGGTTGCGCGCGACCATAATGGTGGTGCCGGTGCCGCGGTCGCCAGACGAGATCGCGCTCGAGTAGCGGAAGTCAGTGCCCCACGGATCCTTGTGCCCCCGCTCGAAGATATTCGAAGCCACATAAGCATCACCTCCGAGGTCAATGTGCTCGTCACCCGCGAGACCGTGAAAATAATTGTAGCGGCAATCGATCACCAACTGTCCGGGCTGTCCCCAGCGCCCGCTGTCGCCATCGAAAACGTCGTTGTGTCCTTTGTTGCCGTAAAAGTCATTGTAATAGATGCGCCACCAGCCCCCCACGGGCTGGCCATCGGTAAAGTTCGGATTGCCGGAAAGTTCCGTGTCACCCGTGGGAAATTCGACTTTGAGGTGCTCCTGATTGTTGTTCGCGGCGGCGAGAAAATCGTTTGGATTTTCCTCACGACCGAGCACTGGATCGAAGACGAACATGTCGGGGAAGATGCAATGCTGCACGGTCAGCTTGGGATTGCGCCCGTAACACATGCGCAAATGCGTCCCGGTCCAAGTGCAATATTCGACGAGACCCCAGGAGCGGATAAAACCAAGGCTGCCGTAGTTCTCGGATCCAGAGAGCGAGGTTCCCTGTGCGTTGATGAATTCGCAGTGGCGCACGAGATTTTCCTGCGCCATCGAGTCGTAAATGCGCACGCCGCCCCACTTCGGCGCTCCGGTCTGGGTGCCATTTTTGACTGGATCGGCATCGCCCGTCGCAATGGCCCCTGGCAGGTGACTGAAGACGATGCGCGAGGCAGCCGTGCCTTCAGCCAGCAACAGTCCCCGCACCACGAGCTGCACATTTTGATTGAAATGGACCAACACTCCGGGCTCCACGCGCAGCGTAAGACCCGCCGGCACCGTCGCGTTCGCCACCACGTGGTAAGGACTCCCTGCGAGCGTCCAGTGAACCTCATCCGACTCGCTCCCCCCGGCACCAAACGGAAGTGCCCCCATGTCGGCACGTGAACCGTCGGCGTCGAGAGGCGACGCAGGATCGCCAGTGTCCCGCGCCGGCGACGCGGCGCCGAGACGGAAGTCTTTGCCCGCGAGATCCACGAACTGCGGGTTTGCCGCGATGTTGCCCGTTCCCGGCCAGGATGGCGCTCCTGGTGTATTGTCGTCATAGGTGCAGGTGTAAGTCGCAACCGTATTCGCCGGCGGATAGGGCGCATCAAGCAGGATCGGCGCGTGCGCCACGATGATGCAGTTCTTGAGGTTGATATTGATGACCGCGTCGGGGTCGCCCTGCCCCGGTTTGTTCCGGGTGTGAATTCCGACCGAATGCTCGACACCATCGTCGGTATTCAGCGGATGCTCTTCACCAACCACCGTCACGTTTTCCAGATTGATGCTGCGCGGAGTACTATCGCGGCTTTTGGCGGAAACTCCAATGTCGTTGTCGACGATGAGCGTACGGCGAATGACCGCGTTGTTCTCGAGCGCGCTTACGCCTTTATCGAAGGCGTTGCGGATGATGCAATCCTCGACCGTGAGATCACCGGCGAGCAAATCGAGCGCGTCATCACCGCAATTCGCTAGCACCGTGCGCCGGAGGTTGACCGGCCGTCCGCCTGAGCTGTGGATATAAATGCAGTCCTCGTCATCCGGCCCGCCCCGCTCGCGATAGATTGGCAGCATATCGGTGATGTTGCTGTCTTCGAGAAGCAAAGTCGTCCCACCGATCTCGGGTCCCATGGTGAAGCGCGCGATTTGAGTCCGCCGGATGGCGAGGTTTGGGTTGCCAGTATTGGCGATGGTCTTGCCCACGCCGTCGGCCAGCACGCAATCATCGATGGTTAGGACGTTGTTGTTGAGCAGCAGCGTCGTGCCGCCAGAGTTCGGGATGTGTCCCCCGGCAGAAGGTGAATGACCTGCGCGGCTGAGCAAACAGAATTGAAGCGCTGAAGGCTGGCTGCCGTTGGCGAACCGGAGTTCGCCCCATCGGTTGGCCGCATTCGAGCAGGTTAATGAAATCGGATCCGCAGCCGACCCGAGAGCCTGCAGGGTGCCATTTACAATGATGTCCGTTCCGTTGGAATCCACCGCCTGGGTGCCCAGCAGGAACGGTGTGCCCGCCACCAGCACGTGTGTGCCGGGCTGGATATTGAGGGTGGCGCCCGCGGGGACCGTCACGTCGCCGGTGACATTGATGAGGCCACTCCACGTCGTCACGCCGGTGGGCAGCGCGCCGCTTACTTCGGTCGGGGCGGTGCCGGCCAGCGAGATCAGCGCCTTCGCCGCGCTGATCCCGCCGACGCTCGCAGTAAGCGTGAAATTGCCCGGATCGGCGGCGGGGATGGTGACCTGCGATTGAAGGCGAAGATCGAAAGTCAAGTCGCTGCTGGCCGCATCGTGCTGATGCACTTCGACCGCGATGGTGTTCACACCGTTGTGTAGCAGGCTCAACGGAACGGTTATGGCGGCAGTGGCGTTCTCGCGGGTCGCCGTCGTAGTCGTCTCGGTATACTCGGTAAGCGCGGCGCTTTGCGTCAGGTCGCCGTGTCGGTACACCTGCGTGCCGTTGACATACACGGCGCACGAGTCATCAAATTTTACCTCGCCCACCACGGTTGTGAGTGCGCTTACGTCCGCAATGGTGAAGGTATTGCGGAATAAATAAGCCGGTCCGCTTTGGGTGTTTGCGGCCGAACTGTAGTCCACTCGAGTCACCAGCGTCTGCTCATCGCGCGGGGTGTCGCCATAGCCGATCTGCGACGGTCCGGTGATCCAGGACGAATCGTCAAAGCCCTCGTTTTTCCACGTCGATCCAAAGTCGGTGATGAAGGTCGCCAGCGTGGCCTCGGTAAAGTCCGTCTTATACTTCCAGGTCGAGCCTGGCGTCGCAGGGTAAGTCCCGTAGCTGAAAATTGTCTGCGTCGTCGTGCTGGCTCCGCCACCGAAGGTCACCAGCACGCTGCCCATGCCGTTGGTGATCGCGATCGTATTTGGCGAGACGGTTACGCCGTTCGAGGCGCTCAGGTTCACCGTCCGATTCCACGCCGCACGGTCCAGGTTGCCCGCACTGTCTTTTAAATCGACACGCACCAGCATCGGCACTCCCGACACATAAGCGGCGGGCGCGATCATGGTGAGTGATCCGGGCGGCGAGAGCGTGCCGCTCACGGTAGTGGAATTGGCTTGGTTTGCGTAGCCCACAAGGGCGAACGCAACTAAACGTGGCAAAAGACGAGGTAGCGATTTCATGCGCGGATCATTTGGGGGGATACCGATCGTTCGGGACAGGGCGACCTCACGGAAAGCGGATGCTTTGGGCGGCAAACTTAGCTGCAAAAGCTTCCTCTGCCTCTCAAAGCTTTCGCGATGAGGCACGCGGGGGCATAAATCTCGATAAGCCTATTCCTCGGCGTGCCATTGAACGAACCTTTCCTGGGGTGATGCAAGATAACGGCAACTGAAGATGAGACGCAATCGCAAAAATCCTTGACAGTTTTCCTTGTTGCGACACCGTCTCAACCGCATGAAAATTGGAATACTGTTCTCCGCTGTTGCCGGGTTAGCCGTAGTTCCTTGGGTCGTCGACGCGCGGGCCGGACAGCGCCGGTTTGCGTACAGTTATGAGACGGTGACTTCTCCAGCTGGAGATATTGAATACGAGCAGTGGGTGACTTGGAAGGCGCACAAAGCGAACGACTCGAAATTCCATAGGCTGGAGTTCCGGCACGAACTGGAATTTGGATTGACCGACCGACTCCAACTTGGAATCTATCTTGCCGATTGGGAAATCGTGGACAGCAAATCTGACAGTGGCGCCGAGTACAAAAAGTCGGCGGTCGAACTGATCTATTCGCTCAGTGATCCGACAGCAGATCCTATTGGCTCGGCACTCTATTTCGAAGCCGGGCTGGGTCCGGAAATTGCTCTGCTCGAAGCCAAACTCCTGCTGCAGAAAAACTTTGGTCCCATTAGCGCGGTTTATAACTTCACTCTCGAGGCTGAATGGGAGGGGGATGACTACGCGGAGGAGGTCGGGGAAATCAAGAACACCATCGGGGTGGTCTATCAGGTCAATCCGTCGCTCTCCTTTGGCTTTGAAGCGCTGCACGAGGTTGAACTTGCGGACTGGTCAGATGCTGGCGATAACGTGTTTTATCTCGGTCCCAACGTCTCCTACCGAAAGGGCGATTTTTTTGCCGTGCTTTCGCCGCTGTTTCAGCTCAGCGATGTCGAAAGCGAGCCGGATTTTGCGACGAGGCTGATTTTCGGATTTAATTTCTGAGACCGTATCCCCAGCCCCAATGAATTTAACCGCCAATGAACGCTAATTGGCGCGAATCGGCCTGTGGAAATTCGTGTTCATTCGGGGTAGTGAAGAATTTGACGTATGGCATCGTGTTTTGCGATACCGGGACTCTAGTGGCACTGGCAAAGCAGATGGCGCGATTCTCATGTCTGGGCGGTTTCCTGGTGCTGTCGTCGTGCGCAACTCCGGGTGACGCCATCGGCACGGCCGCCGTACCCTCGGGCCATCGCCTGTATCTAACTTGTGCTGGTTCGTGCCACTCGCCAGAACCGGTGCGCGACTACTCTCGGACGGAATGGGCGCAGATTTTGCCGGACATGATTCGAGAAGCCAGATTGGCACCGACTGAAGCGGAAATTTTGAAAAACTACGTTTTTGGGCAGCTTTAACCGAGGTTGAGAGTTAGTGATTGAGAGTTGAGCGTTCTCGAAGACCCTCCCATTCGGGCAGCTTCAAAGTGGCAGCAGCGAGACTTCTATCGCTGAGCCGAGCCTCTGCGTGGCAGCGACACTCCTGTCGCTGTTGACGAACCAGCTCCGTGAATTTCAACCAGCATTCACGGCGGCTCGCGATTACGCGCGCCCTCCCTTGGCCACCAATTCCTCCACGGTGGCAGCGACACTCATGTCGCTGAACACCGCACCAAGCTCACCGTGGCAGCGACACCCCCATCTGGTTTCATCTCGGTTCGATCCGGGTTAATTTCCATCCTTTTTTGTGGAGGATATCCACGACGCTGTGTTCGCCACAGAGGTGCCCGGCGCCCACGATGACCATGGTTGCCCTGGTCCCCTCGAGCAGCCCTTCAATCTGCTCAATCCAGCGCTCGTTTCGATCATGAAGCAGCAGTTTCCTTAAGTCGGTGTGGTCTTGAAATCCCTCGTCGATCAACTTCGCCATCATCTCAGTGTCGCCATCGCGCCAGGTTTTGATTAGCTGGGCGATCTTTTTTCGTGATTCCGCCAGTTCATCGAAGGTTTGCGAGAGCATTTCATCTTGTTGCTCGCGAGTGAATCCGGAGAAGAGGCTAATTTGCAAATCGACCGTTTCCAGCCCGCCAGTGGGTTTGGCGTCTTTGCGGGCTTTATCCTGATAGGCGCGTTCCACGCCGAAGCGTGGCTCTGCTCCCATTTTCTGATACTCGAACAGAGTGACGGTCAAAGTCGCCATCCACGGCTTCATCCGCCCCATCAATAGTTTCACCGTAGGGTCGCTGGCCCAACGCTCGACTTTGCGGAAGGTTTTTGCTGAAACTACGTCTTGCAACGACTGATCCGCCGGCAAGGCGCCGGCCGCCATCATTTTCCCAATTGCCTCAGGTTTTTCCATCTCGGCAGGCTCGATCTCGAACCACACTTGTTCGGAAGCTCGATACGCCCGCTCGATGGAGGCAGGATAAGGCACGTCCTTTTCCCGCAAAAGATGAAATGACCCGACCAGGTAAACCGGTGTTTTTCCTCCTTCGACACGCCAGACCAATCCACGCGCGAGGTGGGAAGCCGGGTCGAGAGATTGTGGCTTGGGCGGCGCTGGAAGGTCGTTTGCCAGCGAGACCAGCCAGAAGCAAATGAACCCCAGATGCCCGAACGACCCGAAAGTGTGTTTCATGTGAGTTGGCTGAGCCAACAGTGCATCTTCAACGAGCCCAACTCAACAACTCAACGCCTCGCCTTCTGATTGTCTGAGGGAACAGCTGCTAAAATTCGGCGGCACAGCGTCGTCGCCAGACAAAAAAAAGCCGTCAGAGCGTCTGACGGCGGATGCATAAACCTGGATCAGGGCGGCCTATTTCACGCAAGGCGAGTCGGGGCGTGTCATTTGGTCATGAATCCAGGCGTAGGTTTTTTCCATCCCATCGCGCAGACGGGTGTCCGGCTGCCAGCCAAAACCTTCCTGGATTAGCACCGCAGTTCGCTGTTTGGGAAACGGCTCCTTTCGTTGACATCCCCTTTTTCAGGCCTATCGAAATCGGTCGTGATTCGGTTTCGGCGCGATCTGCCATGAATATTTGGAAGCTGTATGCTCTTCTGGGAAGCGGTTTCCGTCGGCGACGGTTCCGGTCCATGATAGATCGCTGCGGCATTTCGGCCGCAACGGAGGTCCTTGACGTAGGTGGCCTCGCTGGCTGGTGGATGGCCCATCCCCCGGTCGCCAAATCAATCGTACTCTTAAACCTGCGTCCGCTCCCTGAATTGCCCCCCGGGTCGGAGCAATATCATTTCCACCTGGTACTCGGCGACGGCTGCCGACTCGAATTTGCGGACCAAAGCTTTGACGTGGCGGTGTCTAATAGTGTGATCGAGCACCTGGGAGACTGGCAAAAACAAAAGGCGTTTGCTGGCGAACTCACCCGGGTTTCCAAGGCGTTATGGGTGCAAACGCCGGCGAAGTGCTTTTTCATCGAACCGCACTACCTTGCGCCGTTCGTTCATTGGTTACCCACACGGTGGCAACGCAAACTCCTTCCGTGGGTTAGTCTTCGGTTCCGGCTGGAGGACTCTCCCCTTCAATCGATCAATGAGCTCGTAGACGAGCTGCGGCTTCTAAATTATCGCGAAGTGAAGGAGCTTTTCCCTGACTGCGTGATTCTGCGAGAGCGATTCCTGGGCATTCTTACCAAGAGTTACGTTGCTTATCGGCCGCTCCAATCCGAGCAATAGTCAGCCTATGGAGCACCGCTTGTTTCGGGGGAAGGGCGGCTTCTACAACTGTTTCCAGACGGAGGACGGGCCGGTCACTGCCACGACATTTCCGAAGGCGGTTCGCTGTGGCCGTGGCCGAAATGGCCTTCGACTTGCACTCTTGTCGAGATCGAAACGGCGGTCCATTTGTTTGCCGAGACACTGGGCCGCCTCGTGGTGGAAGTAGCCTCCGGACCAGGCGGAAGATTTTCGGGTCCGCATTGCCGACGATCTCGACATTGGTGCGGTCGTTCAACTCGGCCGTACCACGCCGACGCATCGCAATCTCCGGATCAAACGCGATGGCCGGCTGGTAGTCGTTGAAGAGTTGGCTGCGCTGAATTGCTCCGCGTCGGGGCGGGCAAAAAGGCTTGACCTCCAGCTGCGTCCCGCTTCGTTGGCAATCGCTGTGGGGAAAAGTGTCGGGTCAACGCGCGCTGCGAGAGATCCCATAGCCTACAGAGCACCGCTTTTCGACGTTCCCGTATTTCTTCGCCCCAACCCGAGCACCATGCTTCCACGCCGTTTCAGAAACTTGAGACCCTATCTCGCCAGCTTTGTGCATTCAAGATTCGAGCGGCCGCCACTCGCAGAAATGGCCCGTTGGCTTTTCCAGCCGGGAAAGGAACAAAGGGCCGCAAAATACATTGAAAGCAGGGAATCGCAGGACGGCCTGCTCACATTCAAATTCCACGGCATCAATGAGTTTTTTTACTACCCTGAGAATGCGAGCTGGATCGATTTGTGCGAGAATATTGACGTCGTCTTCAATCCTGCAAACTGGCATTACTTCCTTTCAGAGGGGACTCCGCTGACTCAGGAGGACACGGTGGTCGACTGTGGCGCGGCAGAAGGCCTCTTTACATTCTTCGCGGCCAGACAAGCACGCACAGTGTATGCGATCGAGCCGATACCGGCCTGGCATACTGCCTTGAGCAGGACGTTATCGCAGTTCTCCAACGTCGAACTCTTGAAAGTTGGCGTAGGACACCGCGACGGCCGCGTCAGAATGACGGATGACGACGTGCGTTCCCGCATCAGTGCATCCGGCGGTCTGGAAATCCCAATCCGCAGCCTTGATTCCCTTTTTGCAGAAGCGGACATTCCGATTTCATTCATCAAGGCAGACATCGAGGGTTTCGAATTCCCAATGCTTCTGGGCGCGGAAGAGCTAATCCGGCGCCAGCGTCCGAAAATTGCCGTGACCGTCTACCATGAAGTCAATCATTTTGCGGAGATCAAGGATTTCCTCAGCAACATACATACCGACTACCGATTTCGCATCCGTGGGATGGCCGAGAATGGCAACCCCATTCTCCTGCAGGCATTTTGACCGCACTGTCATCCGTCGGTTCAGGCGCCGAACAGTCCGCCCACGTTGAGGCTTCAATGAAGACAGCTGCAGAGAGCACTATCTCATAAGGGTCGGCGTCAACTGGGACGCGGTCATCTGATCGTAGATCCACGCGTAGGTTCTTTCGAGCCCATCGCGCAGGGAAATGCCGGGCTCCCAACCGAAAGATCGCTTGATCATTGTATTGTCACTATTCCGGCCATTGACCCCTTTGGGGGCATTGAGATTGTAAACCCGCCGCAGTTTCACGCCGCCAATTTCCTCCACCATATCGACCAATTGATTGATTGATACAAGTTCACTCGATCCCAGATTGAGCGGCTCCACGACGTCGTTCTCCAGAAACATAACGGTCCCTTTCAGGCAATCGTCGATGAACATGAAACTCCGGGTCTGGTTGCCATCACCCCAGATCTCGATCTCGTGGCGGGCGGAAAGCTTGGCCTCGATGACTTTCCGACAGATCGCCGCTGGAGCCTTTTCCCTTCCTCCGTCCCATGTTCCAAGCGGCCCATAAACGTTGTGATATCGGGCCACCCGGGTTTGAATTCCAAAATCCTCACGAAAATGGCGGCACATGCGCTCGCTAAACAATTTTTCCCAACCGTATCCGTCTTCCGGCATAGCGGGATATGCGTCCTCCTCTTTAAGCGCAGTCACGTTGGCATCCCGCTGCTTATCCGCATTGTAAACGCAGGCAGAAGAGGCGTAAAAATACCGTTCTGCGCCATGCGCTTTGGCCGCCATAAGCAAGTGAGTATTTATCAGCACACTCAGCATGCAAAGCGCGCGATTATTTTCGATAAAGCCCATTCCACCCATGTCGGCCGCCAGATTGTAAACATGCGGGCAGCCATTCACTGCTTCCTCACAACCTTCGCGCAGGGAACAGTCCAACACGAGGTTCTCCGCGTTGGGATGAACCTGATACCATTCCTCCAATGGTTTGATATCAACCGAACGGACTTCGCCGTAGCCCAACTCGAGCAGGTATTTGACCAGATGGCCTCCAATGAAGCCTCCCCCTCCAGTGACGACAACAGAATCTCGCATCACCGCCACGCTACGACTGGCCATATAGATGTCACGTTTTTTAAAGAGCGCTACTTGAGTAATGCGCTTTCAGTCCGGTCCGCCCGGTGGCTGTTCATTCGGACCGGTGGCCCGCGGCTACCGTTGCGCGTCGTCGATCATTCGCATCCAGTTCGCGCTTGCTCGCGATCGAATAACCCACCAAAACCGCGCCTAGGAGCAAATTGAAAACCAGGGTGAACTCCCAAAACCATCCAACGGCCCAACTCGACGACAGCCCGAGACGCCAGGGGACATCGTCGAGGAGGTTTCCTACCGCGCGTTTGAATTTATGGACGCAGGTGGTGATCTGGATGTGGCGGGCATGATCCTGGGCGTGCAAATAGCTGTCCTTTAGCCAGCTGAGCACGCTGAACGCCGACTTAGGCAACAGCGAAAAAACGAATATGACCGCCTGCCATTCCACGGGCACAAGTGGAGATGTCTGGCCCATCGCGCTGAGTCCGAGGATTGCCACGACGAGCATTGCGCCTACAAAATCAACGACTTTGTCAAGGACCGCGCCGAAGGAAGACGCCTGGCCGGTTACCCGAGCGAGAACTCCGTCAGCGCAGTCGAGCCAGTAGGCACCGAAGAGTGAGAGGAAAATAATAATTCCGCCGGCAGGACTGCTAAATGTCTTGGTCGCAATAAGTGCCATGCCGGCGGCCACGACAAGAAGCGACAGTAAGGAGACAACGTCGGGGCGCAAACCGATCCGGGCGGCCAGCCAGGCCAGCAGGGATCCCGGCCCGTAACCTGCGTGTTCTGCGACCCAAAAGCAGGTCCTGCCACGTGCGTCCCAAAAATCGCGGTAGGCGTATCTCACGGAAAAAGCACCCGGGCCCGCTGATAATCCTCCGGAAAATCTATTTCACACCAAGGCAGGGTGCCGACATCCACGGGATGCAAAGTTGCCGCGCCACCCGCGATTAACCTCTCGTAAGCTTGCTCAAAGTAAGCGTGGAAAGCGCCAGCCTCGAGCACCTCTTCCGTGCAGCGCTGCAGCGGGCGGAGCGATTCGCGCGAGATTCTGCTGAGTCCCAGAAATTCCCCTTCGGCGAGCTCCGGCAACATCGTTTTGTTTAGCGCCGCAATCACTCCGTGCCTGGTTCGATACTTCACCTCTTCTTCGCCACAGCTCTTTCGTTCACATGCGAGCACCAGGTCTCCGCTGGCGGCCATCACCATTTCCAAAATGCGTTCATGAAAAATCGTATCGCCGTTGAGCAGCAGTAAATCGTCCGTAACCTTGGAAAGCGCCATCCAAAGGGACGCGAGCGTGTTAGTGGTCTGATAGAAAGGATTAAAGACAAATTCGACATCTTCTTCGCCGGTTAAGTAGTCGAAAGCCTTTCGGCCGTGGCCAGTAACAATAATCTGTCTGCCGACTCCGGCCCGGCGGAACAGCGCCAGGGCCCGGTCAATCAAAGACTGCCCGCCAACCTCCAGACATGCCTTCGGCTTGGATCCGGCGAGACTATTGAGCCTGGATCCCTTTCCAGCGGCGAGGATCAGGGCTTGCATGCGATAGGAATCGTAATCAGGCCGACAATTCCTGGCGGATCCGTCTGTCGACTTGCAAAACGGTATCAAGGACTTCGTTGACGGTGGTGCGGTTCATGACCGTCTGTCCAAAAGATATGGTGTTCGGCGACGGATGGCAGCTCCTAAAATCGGGTGAGGCTTGGCGATGAATAATGCGGCTGAGGCTGCCACTGGGGGCCCACAAAGGAAGTTTGCCGGTTCCATACAATACCACCACCGGCACCTCCAAGGCATCAGCCAGGTGCATCGGGCCGGTGTCAAGAGTCACGAGCAGTCGGAGTTCGCCGAGGGCTTTCGCCCAACTCTCAATGCTCGCACATTCTTCGATTGGCACTTCCTTTCCCAGAGCCCTTTCTGCCTCGGCGGACTGGCGGGGGCCGCACAGGCCCACTACGTCGAGGCCGTCGCTTCGCAGAAGGCCAGCCAATTCACGCCAGTTACTGTCCGCCCAGAGGCGGCCGGGCCAGGGAGCCGTGGGTAAAAGCCCGATCCTGGCGCGCGTCAGAAGCGGACTGGAACCGCGCAAATGTTTGAAGCGGGGACCCTCTGCGCGAGCAGGCATAGGCAACCCCAGCGGCCGAAGAAACTGTAAATTCAACTCCCAACGTCGGCGCCCATCGTCATATGGCACAAGGTGAGCGGCTCCCCGGGTGTTACTGAGGTCATAGCCAAGATAGTGGCTGAGTGAAATCACCTTCCGGCAACCGGCAAGGTAGAGCAGGAGGATGCTCCGCACATCTCCTCGCGTATCGATGCCGATGGCATCCCGGCACATGCTCCGGAGATGGCTGACGAAATGTCTGAATTCCTGCGAGCGCATCACGCCCGGACGGTACTTCCTCCGCTCGTCATAAGAGGACCACGGCACGTGACAGTCCAGCCACTCAAAATTCGCCCGCGCGGGGTACAAGTTGCGCCACAGATGGCGCGCACAAAGTGTGACGTGGATGCCATTGCCCAGGAGTGTATCGACCAGCGGTTGGAGGGAAATGACATCACCCATCCCAAATGGCTCGAGAATGACAGTGCGTGGCGAGGAGTGAAAAACCCGGGAGGTTCTTAACGCCCGGGTGACTCTGAGCACCGCTGCTGCGATGCCGAAAACTCTCGCAAGCGCCCTTTTCTGCCAGGGCATGCGAATTAACTGCGGAGGACAGTACATGCGGGACAAATGACGCTGGTGAAAAATCGCTAAGCAAGATTGATCAACTTCGAGCAGAATGCTGTGGCGCCCGGCATCCGCGGGATATCAGAATTGGCCACGCCGAAATTCAAAAGGAGCGTGTAAACATCCTCCAGAGGCAGGACGAAAATGACCGAATATCGCCAACCCTTGCTCTTTTCGACCAGGAAAGTTTCGCCGGTCGTCAGCCCAACAATCCACCTTCTACCCGCTGGCACCGAAGTTCAATCCCCGGGTGCCAACGGAGCGTTGAGCCGGGCGCCATGAGGAGGCATTTATCGTGCCGGAAGCAAACGCCCCGCCAGGACGGGCTTTTGCGCCTCGACTTCCTCCTCTTCTGGCTCCTTCGCCTCCTCAATTTGTTTGTCAAGCGATGCACAGGCCATGCCGAAACAGGTCCAAAAAGGAATCGCGCTATAGGGCGCCTCCCAGGTGTATTGAAAAAACGTGATGACGAAACCGCTAATGGAAAATCCCCAAAAAAACAGGTGGCGGGGCGGAATTAATCCCGATTCAGTCGCCTTGGCCGCTCTCCAGAAGTACCAGAGTTGAGCGGCCACCACCCACAAAAAAAGTGCGGCCCCGATGATCCCACCCCGCGCCAAAAGTGTAAAAAATGCGTTGTGAGCCCCCCGGACACGAGTTTGATCCTCGCTAACATGGGGCGTTCGGAAAAACTCCCGGTGGAATGGTGAATAGATATCCACTCCGAACCCAAGTCCGAACAACGGATTGGTCGCCATGACATCGGTTGTGATTCGACGCCACCAGCCCAGGCGCCATTTGGTGGTGTCGGCAGATTGCGATTGGCCGCTTCCAACCGTGACGATAGCTTTCATCTGCTCCCTCATAGCGTTGGCCCTGGACACCGTAGGATCCGCGGACTCCAAGGCGAAGAGCAACACCGCTGCCACGACTGCCACGCACGGCAAACCCAGAAAAAGGAAACGCCGTTGACCCGCAAGGAGCAGAAACCCCAGGAGAGCTGCGATTGCCACGTACGCCGCTCCGCGGGCCCCCACCACCAGGTAGCCAAGCACGGCGACGGCGCCTATAAACCACGGCACCGGCGCTCTTGCGCCATGAGTGCTTTTGAAATAAAGCCATAAGAAAAGACCGAAGACTGTGCTCGTAGTCGCATCGGGGTGTGGAAGCAAGAGAGGAACATCCCCGACTTTAATGGATCGAGCCGCCGACATGATTCCGGGCGCGTATCCGTGCAGCAAATCGGCAATCAAGACAAAGGGAGACATCACCAGCAACGCCTTCGCAACAAAATCATCTACGCCTTCGATGCGGCCGAGTTGATAGCTGACGAAAAAGAAAAGTGTATAGTATATCACACAGCTATCTCGCAAGGCGAGAAAACCATGCGCTTGATAATCGAAAACCAAATGGATAAGGGAATAGAATCCTAAAAGAAATAGCGGCAGCGAGAGTGGGCTGCGAGGCAGCAGCGTAAACCGACCTTGATAAAACCGCGCAAGATAACTGAGCAGGCAAAAAGCCAATACCAACTCTCCAGCAAAAAAAATCGAACCGATCCTCTGATAAGCGAACCCTCTGCCCAATAGCAAGTAGCACGAAACAGCCACTGTGAGCACCACCGCTTCAAACGGCCGTTTCCGGCCAAAGATCAACGCGGCGAAAGCAATCGCCACGAGTACTACCAGCGTCGCAGCGACCGAATAGTCGCCGGAGCCGAGTTGCACCGCAGCAATCAATGCGACGACGCAGAACACGATCGCCGCCAGCAGGAGGGTCAATGCATTTCCCATATCAGCAATTTCAAGGGTGGGGAGGGTATCTAGCCGGGTTTTTCAATGGAAGCAAGCAGGCTCCCGCACCCATTGCTGTCGCCACCCTCACTCCCGGGCCGGCGTCTCGTCTGCAGCTTGCGTTAACGTGCGTGGCGCCCTCGGCCGCCCCACTTCCGGGGTCACTGGCGGCAATGATTGATAACGCCTCTCAAGCCACTTCGCGTTGGGCACGATCTTGCCGTCGGCATCGAGGGTCAGCCAGGGGTGAAGCCCTTCGGTCAGCCGAGGCTTTTGCACCACCGCTGCAAAACAATTCGATTGCCCCGGCAACATTCGTGAAATTAGATTCAAAAGCGGCTCGCCAATCCGAACCGCGGCATAATAGAAAGGGTTGCGCCTTTTTTCCAGCTGACCCCATGGCAGCCGCATTCGGTGGAAAAAGCGAAATTTCGCCCGGATCTCCGGCCTGCCACAGAGAATCGTTTTTTTTATTTCCCGCCGGGTAATGCGATACACATAATTCGGAATCGGGGAATTCCGCACTCCTCCGAATTTCATGTCGTTGTAATAAACCGCGGCGTGCTCGTATTCCTGACCAAAACCGAGCCAAACCCCCAGTCGCGTCAGCCAATTATCGTAGGGTTCAAACAAAACTATCCCTTTCTGGGCCACTCGATACAACTCCAGAATGGCCCGTTGGGGGCACACACAGTGATGCAAACCATTGTGGACCAGCGCCCAGTCGAATGTCCCATCAGAAAAGGTAAGTTGCTCCGTATCCTGAAAGCTCCACGCAAACGGTGCAAACTCATCGTCTTTCAATCGCACATCAAGATTCGAGATGGTCACGTGGGTGAAGCCTGTCATCTGCAGTACGTGCGCGTCGAAAGGGCCGCCGCACGCGGCCAAGACATTATCCGTTGGCGACATTACGCCTTCCCGCAGCAATCGGCTCAACGTCTCCTGGTAAAACGCGTCCGGAGTTTTTGGTTGGGCGGCGTCAGTTGGCATTGGTCAGACGGTTTTTGACCTCTCCAAGGAGGCGATCGGCTTGCGCGCCACGGCTGAATCGCTCGACTAGACGGTGGTCCGGCGTATAACGAACAGGGTGGCCGTTGATCCAGTCGCGAAGACACCGGTAAATTGCCTCGGCGTCCTTGCCAAAAGCGACGCCGAAACCGTTTTCGACAATCAACTGGGACGCATCGGCTCCTTCGTGGCCTCCTATCGACAGCAGCGGCGCCCCTGAGGAGAGGTATTCGAAAAGTTTTCCGGTGAGAACACCACGCACCTGCGGGTTATCCCAATCGAGAAAAATCAATCCGTCAGCGGATCGTTGCACGGCCAGGATCTCCGGACGTGACAGGTACCCACCCCATCGCAATATTCGGCCGAGTCCGGGGCGCTGCTGCATTTCCTTAACGGCTTGCCCGTCCGATGTGTAAAAGACCACTTCCAGGCGATCGGCAGCCGCCGGATTCTCCTCGACCAGTTGCTGCAGGGCAAGCAGGAGCGGCTCGGGATCACGATGCTGCAGACTGATGGTGCCGGTATATACGAGCTGAATCTTTGCCGGCGTGGCCTTTGATCGCAGGGCGGCTGGTTCACTTTCCTCAAAATCGAACCCGTTTTCAACCAGCAGCACTTCCTTGCCGGGGAAGCGATCCTCGAGATAACGGACGAATGGTTCAGAGATCGTAGTCAGCAGGTCCGCCGACTGAACCGTGCGGCGCTCCTGGGCATTTTGCCACGAGCTAAACGGCCACCGCACGGGTAACAAATCGCCCCCGCCCCAAAGATCCCGGTAGTCCGCCACCCAGTAAAAGGAAAGGTGACGCCGCGCCGCCGCCGCGATGATGTGACAGGCGGCCGGGCCAAATGTGCTGACGAGTACATCGAAGGGCCACCACGTGTGCAGCCGCCGGATAGCCTTGACCGCCGGCGCGATCCAAAGATTGGGGATCGACACCAGCGATCCTGTTCCGAGGGCGTTCATGGCCGTGCGGCTCCGGTGCTTCACTGTCTGCAAGGCTGATTCCCACCCCCCGGCTCCTTCTTCACGAGGAACGCCACCCCCGGTCATAGGTGACCCTCGGTTGCGCCAGCGCGTGATCCAGCCCAACGGCGCCAGATGGTCGGCTTCAATCACCTCTATGGCGCTCAGATCCGGGTAGAGGTGGATTGGGTTGCGCGGCAGTCCGGGCCGCATCCGCGGTGTTGTCACCACTTTCACCTCGACTCCTGACCGCGACCAGTATTTTGCCCATCCATAAGGCCGCAAGGAAGCCGATCGGTTCACCGGCGGAAAGTCATAGCAAACGATCACGATTCGCATCACATCCATTGAACGCTAACTAAGGAATTCCCTCAGGCGGGCGGCCACACGCTCAGCGGCCTTTCCGTCACCATACAAAGCCGGATGATTGCGTCCTCTCGGTGGATCTGCCATCGCCGCACGAATCGCGCAAACATTGGCACCTACCAACACGTTCCAACCTGCCTCCACTGTCTCAACCCATTCCGTTTCCTCACGGAGCGTAATGCAAGGCTTGGCACACCAATACGCCTCTTTCTGCAAGCCGCCAGAATCCGTCATCACAAAATCGGCCGCCTCGATCAGGCAGGCCATTTGAAGGTACCCTGCTGGCTCGACGGCTGTAACATTCGAAGGAAGTCGGATACAATTGGCTTCGATGGCGTTGCGTGTCCTGGGGTGAAGAGGGAGAATGAAAGGTGTTTTGCATGACGAAGAAGCGTCAAGGATGCTGCGCAACCGCTCTGGGTCATCTGTATTCTCAGCCCGGTGTAACGTCATCAGGGCGAAGTTCGCGCCCACGGCAGCGGCGGGCAGAAACCGCGATCTGCTATTCCTCAACAATGCCCGCGCCATTTCCAGAGAATCGGCCATCACATCACCAACAACCTCGACTCCCTTGGTGATGTTTTCGCGCTGCAAATTGGAGGCGCCGACATCACTGCTGCAAAAAAGCAATGCCGCGACGTGATCAGTGACCAGCCGGTTGATCTCCTCGGGCATCCGTTTATTGAAACTACGGAGGCCCGCTTCCACATGCGCGACGGGCACATGAAGTTTGGCCGCCGCCAGCGCACCGGCCAGCGTCGAGTTTGTATCTCCATATACCAACACCAGGCCCGGTGTTTCCTTCATAACGATTGACTCGATCGCCTCCAGCATTCGCGCCGTCATCTGACCATGCGACCCTCCGCCCAACCCAAGTTCGTACGACGCCGGCGGAATACCAAGCTCACGAAAGAACACTTCCGACAGTTGCGGGTCGTAGTGCTGGCCGGTGTGACACAGAATCTCGGAAACGCCCGCCGCCTTTAGGGCCCGTGATACCACGGTCGCCTTGATAAACTGTGGCCTCGCACCGATGACGGTAAAAACCTTGGACGACACGCGGCGATCGCAATCAGGTTGACCAGTAACCCATCCAAATTCTAAAAGAGGACGTGGCTGCTTAGCAAAGTTCCTCGCCGGACGCGCCGCTCGCTGAGTAGCTCCAGCAAGAGCACCAAGGTCACCGGCACTAGCGCCACCAAGCCCTTCCACACAATATGCGACGATACCGCTACCGTACTCTGGGGGGGCGCCGCCAACAGCGAAAGGGCGCAAATCATGGTGCCCGGTAACAGCCGCCACAATCTGAACGGAATATAGTAAAATCTTTGACTTATCAGTACATGCACGAAACAACCGAGCAAAGCAGAGAAGCACGTGCCGAACGCAGCACCTGCAGCCCCCCAGCGCGGAATCAGCGCAAACGCCAGAATGGTGTTAGTCAGAGCGGCCACAACGTTCAATAAGCCGTACATCCCCGTCCTCCCCGCGATGGTTAATCCCGGTGCAAAGATCAGCATCTGATTCGCTAACGTCGCGATGACCAGCGGAGTGATCAATGATGCGGCGCCATAGTAGGGCGGGGCCGTCATAGCCGCGATGATTTCACCGCTCAGCAGGGCCAACCCGGTAATGGCTGACAGTGACACCCCACAATACAAACGGAAGAGGCTTCCAATGGAAGCCGCTGCTGTGGGTGCGCGATAGTGCTGGTAAATCAGTGGAAGGATTGATGATTGCATGGCGAGCCCGACAATCCCGCCGATTGACGCAAATCTGGCGGCTACCCCGAAGATACCAAGTTCACTCATGTTCGTCAGGTGTTGCAGTGCGACGCGGTCGACATACAGTCCAACCCAGACGGCCAGACTGGATGGAACCAAAGGCAGACTAAACTTCAACATTGCCTCGAGCTTCGATTTGACAAATGTCCAGGCAATTAGATCCCGGGTCCAGTAGGCGCCCAGTAGAGCGGCTCCAACACCAGCACAAAGCTGCCCAAATAAAACTCCTATCATTCCCCAGTTCCACCACACGACCGCAAGCACGGTTCCAGCCAGGGTAAGAACACCATAACATAGTGACAGCAGGGCCTGACGTACCGGCCTAATGGCAGCCCGGAGAGTCGTCTGCCAGACTACAACGACTCCCTGAAAGGCGGTCGAGGTTCCGAAAAGCCAAATCAGGCTGCTCGCCTGCTCGGATTTTAGCAGCGCTATTGCCAGAGGGCGGGCAAACAACCCGCACACGATGATGAGAACCGTATTGGCGCCCAGGGTAAACAGAAGTGCCGTCGATACAAGGTGCCGGCGCTCTTCAACCGAACTTTGCTCCGGCAGGAGGCGCACCAACCCCTGGCTGATTTCCAGCGCCACCGTCAGCAAGCACAAGGTTGTGCACAGCGCCAGCAAATCGATCACCCCGTAGTCACTGGGGCTCAGACACCGGGTATAAACCGGGATCAAAAGAAACCCCATGCCCCGCACCAGAACGGTGCTCACCAGATTCAGGCCGGTGTGTCTAAGTGCTTGCAGGACCATGGTGCAACTGTTTTAACCCAAGCCCGGCAGATCCGATTGTCCCCGAACGCCGTGATCGCGATACGGGCCTCCAAAATCCGGCATTGGTTACCAGATTCACTACGCCTAAAATTCGATTTTGAATAGGCGGGCCCAGACGATCGTGCTAAGCCATCTCCAAAAACGGCTGCCTGATTGCATTCCATTTTCCACCGCTTTCCATTGCTTCCGCATCGCAGGCACATTAAAAATTGGCAGTTCACGGGCCGCCCATGAAAGTTCGGAATCCACCAGTCCGCCGAGGCGCTTCAGCCACCGGGTTTCCGGAGTATCAAATCCAATCTTGTCCCGGCGCTGGCGAATGGGTTCCGACACGATTCCCGTCATGGCCTCTCGGAAGAGATGCTTCGAAGTGCCATCCGGCGCCAGTAGATAGTGCTCGGGGAGGGAGAGGACGAATTCAACGAATTCCGTGGTCAGGAACGGCACCCGGCTTTCCACCGAATGGGCCATGCTGTTGCGATCTTCATAGCGCAAAAGTTGGGGAAGGCTGGTTTGACTGATCGAATCCCAAAGTTCGCCGCGGAGTCCCCGCTCAATGAAACAGCCGGGTGATTGAGGAAAGGCGGGAACCGAGTGGTGCTGAAACCACTCCCCCCGAAGTACCGCTCGGGAAGCGGCCGGTGCGGTGAAGCGTTCCCCACTCAGCAATTTCGCGACCGTCGCTTTGGCCGGGCCCGGAATGATTTGCCGGAACACATCCAGCATGAGCTGGCGCCGTCCCCCCGCGGGACCACGGCGGGCAAAAAAAGCCAGTCGGATTCCGGCAAGCCATTGTGCGGAACGGCAAAGTTGGAGAAATCGGGCGGCTTGATAAGGCCGGTAACCCGCAAACATCTCGTCGCTGCCTTGCCCATCCAGCATAACTCTCACCCCTGCACGGTGGGCCGCTCTAAAGACGCAGTATTGTGCGTAAATGCTTGAACTGCCAAAAGGCTCGTCATGAGCCAGCGTAAGCGGTTCAAGATCGTCCACCAATGTTGCAGCCGTAGGCGTGAGTTTTTCTGTTTCTGCTCCCGCCGCCGACGCCGCCATGTCCACCCACCGCTCTTCGCTCAGCCCGGCATCGTCCGCGATATAACTAAACGCGCGAATTCTAATCGGGGAATCAATGAGTCGCATGCAACTTACAATGGCCGACGAATCAATTCCGCCTGAAAGGGCGGCACCCAACGGCACATCGCTTTGCAGATGAAGCCGGACATTCTCAATGAATCGTTCACGCACTTCGTTGGCCGCATCTCGAAAACTGATCCGGGTGCGCTTGGTTAGGTTCGGCGCCCAGAACTTCCGCAACTGGCTTTCCGGTAGCCCACCGTCAATTCGTCGACAAAGCATCTGCCCCGGAAGCAATTGCTGAACCTCCCTGAACAGGGTGTGCTCTCCGAAGTCCGTACCGCCATTCACCAGAAATTCATGCAGGCGGTTTGGATTGACCGCACGCGAGATGCCCAGCGCAAGAAGACCTTTGATCTCCGATGCGAAGCCCCAACTCCCGCCCACATTTCCGTAATATAGTGGTTTAATGCCGAAAGGATCACGGGCGAGTGTCAGTGTTGGAGCATCCGAGTCTCTAAAATCAGCAATCGCCAGTGCGAACATTCCATTAAAGCGCGCAAATGCTCCTGGGCCCCACTTTAACCATGCATTCAGTACAACTTCTGTGTCGCACCCGGAGTGGAATTCAAATTCCGAGATCAGCTCATCTCGCAGCTCCTTGTAGTTATAAACCTCCCCGTTATAGATGATCCAAACGCGCCCGTTGGCGGCGCTCATCGGTTGGTGCCCCGCTGTGCTGATGTCGAGAATGGATAATCGTCGGTGGCCCAGTGCCACTCCGGCCCCCTTGAATATTTCAGCGCTCGCCGTCAGCCTGGGTATCGCCAGCCCCCTGGCGCTGTCCGCTGATGACCACTGTAACGGCACGCGTCCCCTCTGTAGCCAGACAAAGCCTTCGTCGTCGGGGCCGCGGTGGCGTAGCGCGGCCGTCATTGATTGCAGCCGCTCGGGAACCTCGAAAGACCCATCTGAAACGATCATGCCGGCAATTCCGCACATTGGTCGATACTTGCTTGGCAATCGCTGCGGGGTTGGTTCCGGAGAAAGGGATTCTCCTTTCATGTCGAAGACGTCCGGACCCCTTTTTAAATGGGCTCCGACGTCATTTCTCCATCACCCATGACAGGCCATTGTGCAAACCCGCAATGCGGCGTTCCGCAGCCCATCTTTCCCGTCAAGACCGAGCGCTGACAGTCCGCCATCCTCAACAATCGCCCTGATGGCTGTCTCGATGACAGTTTGTGATGCTCCCATCCCGCCAACATAATCCAACTTGGGCCCTTCCACCCACCAGGCATCAGAGAACTGACCGCACAGCAAGAGAAGATATCTCTCGGCCACAGCTTGGGCCGTCCAGCATGAATTGACATATCTGAAAAGCGCGGCCCCGTTCTCTAGAATTAATTGGGGGTTGGCGAGCAGGATTCTTAGCTCATTCCGTAAATTATCTGGATGGATTCTTATGGAGGGAGCTATCGGAAAACTGTCGCCAAACTTGCGCACCGCCTCCCAGCCATACCCTCCGACCACCACCGCGCGGCCCCGAGCCGCCGCTTCAGCGCCAAGACCGGCCAAGGCTACATCGGAAAACATTTCATCTATGACTAGATGACAACATTCAATTCTGCGCAACACCGTATCATTCGATACTCCGCATAACTCTTGGTACTCAATTAGCCATCCTTCAGCTTTCAGGTCCGCGATCACCTGTCTAATGCGATCCGTGCCCTTGATTTCCGGCGCCGAAGGTGCGTGAAGTATTCTGATGGGTTCGCCGGGATTGATTTTCATCGGCTTCTGGTGGGTCACTACCCTGGTTGGGATTCCCATGGCAAACCAATTGACATACGGACCGGAGTGCAGCAGGCCTGATAGCGGGTTGTCGACGACGAGCAAGCTGTTTTTATAAATGGTGTTAAGCCTTCGTATTTGGTCCGCCAGCATTTTCCGCGCCCCCCGCACATCGAGCACACCATGAGTATCACACAGGTCCAGCACGCTCTTGCCGTTGAGATAAACAGGGCGCGAGTCGCTTCCCAGGTAAACGTGAATCACCGTTCTTCCGAGCCACTTAAGAATAATCAAATCCAGTAGCCAGGGGAGAACACTCGTCCCGCATACAAAAACAAAGCTCCTGCAGTAAAACGCGAGGAATGGAAAAACCATCAAGCCTATAACTCGGGATGTCAGGCGCCAAAGGAGCCCGGTTTTAGAGCTTCGTCGCATTGGCGCCACCCTCAACCAGAGCAGATTAGCCCACCGAGCAGGCCATGGCATCTCGTTGTCTACCTTGGCCGCATAGCCGAAGGGGTGACCTAACATATCGATTCGACAGACCTTTACTCCCAATTCAGAAAAGCCCTCCGCCAATCCGGTGCAAAAGCCAGCGGCTTCGATCGGACCGATAAAGATCGGGTCGGTCGCCTTCCCTGTGAGCGACGATGGTATGGAAGACAAATCTAAAGGCGCAGACCCGGAGGCGCGGTTACAGGCACGACTTACTTGTGTACTTAAGATAAAAACTCTGTGGGACCAGGTCCGCCTTGGCCATTAGATAAAAGAACGGTCGTAGCCGCTCGAAGAGCGGTTTGTAGGTCTTAAAATCACGGTACGTGCGGGTTGGTCCCGCCATCGCCGCCTCAAATGCCGCATCGCTGAATCGCAGCCTCCGTTTGACTATGTCAACGATCTCGTCATCAAAGTGAAATGGCTTGGTTAACTCCATCAGCGCCTGTTGACGGGTCATCTGGTGGGAACGGATCAGGCCGGAGTAGCCAACAACCCGGGTGTCGACACCAAACCTTCGGGGCGCGTAATAGCTGTGAAAGAAAGCGGTAAACCGGTTTTCCAAATGATGCCCTCCATACCACTGCCATCCGTAGTTCGCGGTAAGCCACTGCTTCGTTTTCTCCTTGTCATAATCCATCCAGTATATCGGACGTATTTTTTTTACCCGGTTCAACAGCATATATTTCAAAAAGCGGCCAAACCAAAGGTTCGGAAAGGATCGCATCCGGTGCTGACTATAGTTCCCATGGGCCTTGACCACGCTTTCGATATATTTGCCATCCATGTAACACCAACCGAGAGGCGCCACGCCTTCAGTCCTGAAGGAATGGCCCTCGAATTGATACTTGACCCCATATTTTTCGGCCGCCATATACAGAGTGGTTGCCAGGCCGATATCTGTAGGCGTTTCAATTTCGATCACTCCTGCGTCAATGAACGCCCGGCAGATGTCGTTGTATTCCTCGTTATCAACCACGTAGGTGAATAACTCGACTCCTAGCTTCGAAAGAACCGAATGGATGTTTTGAGTGGCAATGGTCGAATTCCATGTGTTGTCAAAATGCGCTGCCAGCGGCCGCAAACCCCATTCCTTGGCCTTTGCTACCATGTACGAGCTGTCGCAACCCCCGCTCACTCCTATGACAACATCAAATGGCTTCCCTCGACCCGCGCGTTTGATCTGGTCCACGAGCTGCTCAAGTATACGCGTCCCTTCACTTCCCATCGGGTATTGTTTTTCCAACTGTTCGCACGTCCCGCAGTAGTTGCAGACACCGTCTGCATCGAACTTGATGGAAGGTGTGTTGACGTCGAAGACGCAGCGCGAACATCGCTCGACGAGCGAATGATACTCTTGCAGTTTGTCGAAGGCCTCACTGGCTGTCGGTGCTTGGGCAATTTCGAGGAGTTTCATCGTGTGGCGGGCGGGTCATTGGTGCTGCCGCTTGCGCGGTCTGCTAGCTCAAACATTTCATCCAGAACGTGACGGTCGGGATAGTTAATCAAAACAGCTCGATGAGGACCTTGATAGACAAACAAACTACCAGCGGCTGCTGCCGACGCTCCTGCCTCGGTGACGACCAAACGTAGATCGTCCAGCTGTCCCGCGCCACCGCAAGCCACGACAGGAACACTAACTGCGGAGCAAATTTGTGAGATCAATGGCAGGTCGTAACCTTCAAAAGTGCCATCACGATCCACCGACGTTACCAAAAGTTCACCAGCACCCAATTCCACCGCCCTCCTGGCGTATGAAATCGGATCGGCCCCTGTGCGCTGCCGGCCCCCGTTGACAACCACCTCGAGTTTCCCAAGCCACCCCCGTTTGACGTCAACAGACACCACCACGCTTTGGCTCCCAAACAGATTTGCCGCTTCGGTGATTAATGCAGGTCGATAATGCACAGCGCTGTTGATGACCGCTTTCTCGGCCCCATTGCCGAGAATCCTCTTCACCTGCTCAACTGTTTGCAGTCCCCCGCCATAAGCAAAAGGCATGTAGCATTCCTTGGATATGCCTTCCACCAAATCAAACTGCGGTTCGTGGCCGTCGGGCGTGGCAGTGATATCCAGAAATACCAGTTCATCCACTTCCTTTTCGTTAAAAATACGGACGGTATTGATTGGATCCCCCACATAGCGCGGCTGCGAGAATTTGACTGTTTTTACCAGCCCCTGCCGTCGGAGCAGCAAACATGGTATCGCGCGGACAAAGGGCATTCTTGAAATTGTTAGAGCCGCGCAAAATTGGAAAGTAATCCAAGGCCGAATTTATGGCTTTTCTCCGGATGAAACTGTGTGGCCATGATGTTCCCACTCTCTATCGCGCACACGAAGCGCGACCCGTGCTCAGTGGTGCCGGCCACTCCACTCGCCGATAAATCACCAAAGTAATAAGAGTGAACGAAATAAAACCGCAGCGGCATTGGCAAGCCAGCAAATAGCAGAGAGCCGGGGCGTGATTCGACCGTGTTCCACCCCATGTGAGGAATGCGCATCCGCGTCCCCTTGACAGCCGAGGACTCCTGAAATCGGACGACGAAACCCTTGAGCCATCCTAGACCGCCGCATTGCCCTTCTTCGCTCCGTTCGAACAACAGTTGCATGCCCAGGCAAATGCCCAAAAACGGCACGCCGTCCTGAGTGACGCGGCGATGCAGCAGATCAACAAATCCCGCCGTCCGCAGATTCTTGATTCCAGCATCAAAAGACCCCACCCCCGGCAGAATGATCTTGTCCGCCGACTCAATCTCCCCCAACGAAGACGAAATCACCGACTTGAATCCGAGGCGGCGCAGCATGTTCTGAATCGATCCCAGATTGCCCATCCCATAATCGATGATGGCGATCATATCTGAAGCGTCCCGAAGAGCACCGGTCTATTTCCGAAATCGGCCCGAATAGCAAGCCTCCTCCGCATGAAAATAAACCACCCCCAATGCATTGCCAGAGATCATACGCCGAAACTCCTCTTCGGAGTACCTAAAGGCAGTGCTGGGTGAGTACCAATCAAAGTTGGTCGCTACGCTCATATCCCAGCCCAATTCCGCGTTCCAAAAGCACTTGATAAAATTCCAATAAACAAACCGTTGCAGGTCATATTCACCGCCTCTTATGTCCAGCAGCGGGATGTCGGGTACCTCGATTTTAGTTTTTAGGTCGGCGAGCGCTTTGCCCAACCGGGTCAATTGCTCCGAAAGGTCCCAGATTTGTTGACTGGAAAGTCCGAGAGTAGCACGACGGAAATGACTGTCGACCAACTCTCGAGGAAGGGCCTTTCGTGCGTAGACATAACAGGCAAACTCACCGGCTTTCGTGAGAAGACCCGCTAAATGGGCAAATGTCTTCACCGGATCCTCAGTGTGATGAATTACCTGATCGCACAGCACGAAATCAAACAACTCCGGTTTCAGCCCTGTCTTCGCAATGTCATTTCTAACGAAGCACAGGTTCGGGATGTCCGAATATCGTTTAGCAGCGAGCCGTGCGGCATCGGAATAATCCATGCCGATCACCAGCGCATGGGGCGCCAACTTCGCCATCCACGCCGACTTGTATCCCAAACCACAGCCCGCGTCCAATATGAAATGCTTGCTCGACAGGTAGCGGCAAAAGTCGTCCTCATCTGCGAATCCATACAACTTCAAATACCAGTCGAGCTGGAACTGCTCCAGCTCTGCCGTCGACTTATCCCCGGCGGCCAGTTTGCCCCATTTTTCACTGAAACTGCCGCTGGTCTGCTCCTCCTTTGGCAATTCTGAGCGCCACGGCAATTCAATGTAGTTCGTCGAGACGAATTCAGGTTCCTGATCAAAAAGCTGACAAACAAGAGATAATAGGGGCTGATTCAAAGTCAAAATGCCTGTTCCGTAATTCAATCCTGGCCCTCCGAACCTCGAACAGTAATGGGAATCCCCCACGCCCGAACGCCGGCCGGAAGACTGCGATTCACAAAGGACATCGCACCGATGACCACACGGTCCCCAATGTCAGTTCCCATTTCAATAACGGATTGCGGACCGATGTATACTCCGGAACCAATCCGCGTTCGTGCTTTCTCAGCAGGACATTGACCAAGGCTCGTGGCCCACTTGACCGTATTATGTGAGTAAATCTGCACTCCGGCGCTGATCGAGCAATAGTCCCCGATTTCCAAACCGCCCGTGCCATCAAGAATAACGTTCGGACCAATCCAGGTTTCACGTCCTATTTTGACCTCGCCGAGTATCAGGACATTGTCGTAACATGAGCTGCCCTCCCCAAACCCAAAGTTGCGGGCCGTTTCCCATCTGTCAGTAAAAAGATCGCCCAACGAAACATGGCGGTTGAATCGTTCACGCATTTGAAAAGAAAGCGCCGCATGAAGATCCCTGACGCGGCGATAGTCGTCTTCATTCTCCATGCGCCAGGATTCTGGATTCCCACTTTTCATCGCTCTGTGATCTCCGATCTTGCTCGCACCAGCCACGACAGTCATCTCAGCCCAAAGGCCTTGAAAAAGGCCGAGACATTCAACAGTGACCAAATCAGAAGGCGCCGATTTACTGAACCGTTCAGGTGAGAGGAAACAAGCTCCCAAACCGTTTCGAAGTCCAAAACCTCATAAATGGAATCATTTTTATTTCCCAAGGTGGTTCGCACGAAGTCAATGCTGTCACCCTTGAACCACGTCGCGTCAGGTGCGGAAAAGCCCTTCTTTTGAGCCTGCCGGATTCTTTTGGGCATTAAACGCCGCATGGCGTCACGCAAAATCAGTTTGCCATCACGCGTCTTCTCGAAGTAGCGCGCCATCTTGGGAGCCAGATCGTTTTCGTTAAGCCGCACCACCTTGTCAAGATTGCCCAATTTCAGGTTCACCGATGTCTTCATTGCGAAGTTGACCAAATCATTATCCAAAAACGGTACTCGGGCCTCCAGAGAATGCGCCATGCTCAATTTGTCCTCGACCACAAGAAGTCCATGAAGAAAGGTTTTGGCTTCAAAATACAGCGAATGGTTCACGTAGTCCGCCGGCTTGCTGAACTCCTGCTTTCGAGATGCAAACACGCTCCGAAAGATGTCCTTTGTGGAAACGTGTGACACTTTATGCCATACCGGTGCGAACATCCTCCGCAGAATGTCGGCGGGCACCAGGCGCTGCCAAAACGCGTAATATTTGTCAATATAATGCTCGAAGTCATCATTGACGACGGCGCGGTAGTATCGCCATGGATAGCCCCCGAAAAGTTCGTCACCGCCTCCGCCAGATAAAACCACCTTTACGAAGCGTGAGGCCAATCCAGCCACGTAATAATTGGGATACGACTGACCCACACGCGGCTCTTCAAGGTGCCAGGCGAGCCTTGGCAGACAGCGCTCCATGTCCCCGGACTTGAGCACCATCTCATAATGTTCTGTCTTGAACACGTAGGACATGTATTCTGCCGTTTCCCGTTCATCGAAGCCTAATTCCATTCCGCTTGCTGAATGAAGATCAAAACCACACGTAAAAGTTTTGATGTAAGGCAAATGAGTTGCCGCCACAGCGGTAATCGATCCTGAATCGAGGCCGCCACTGAGATAGCTTCCCAATTCGACGTCGCTCACCAACTGACGCTCCACAGCCTGCCGAAACAATCGCGAAAGCTCCTCCTCGTGTTCACGGCGGTCTCCAATATTTTCCGGCTCCTCGAAATGATAATCCCAATATCTTTGAATCTCGGGAAACTGAGACTTTGGACTTAGAGTCAGGTGACACCCGGCCGGGAGGAGATGGACTCCGGCGATGAGCGTTCGGTCCGTAAAAAGGTTTTGGAATGTCAAGTACTCAAACAATGCCTCATGGTCAAGTGCTCTCGATATGCCCGGATATTGGAGTATGGCCTTGATTTCTGACGCGAAAATGAACCGGCCCGTGGCACAATAATAATAAAGAGGCTTGATCCCGTAACGGTCACGCGCCAAAAACATCGATTTCGCCGTCCTATCCCAAATCGCAAACGCGTACATTCCATTCAGCCGCTCGACTACGTGGGAACCCCACTCCGCAAACCCCTGAAGCAGCACCTCTGTATCGGTTTGTGATCGAAAACGCCGGCCAGCCGATTCGAGTTCTGTGCGCAACTCCCTATAGTTATAGATTTCTCCATTGTAGCTAAGCACATAGCGAGTATCCGAACTCATCATCGGCTGATGTCCTCCTTCTGAGAGGTCAATGATCGACAGACGTCGGTGTCCCAGACCCATTGCCTCTTCAACGAATGTTCCCTCACCGTCCGGGCCTCGGTGCGCAATAACATCGGTCATTCGTTGAATCTCGACAGCCGAGACAGGGCTGCGATCCAAATGCAGGGCTCCAGCAATTCCACACATCAGCTTTGTCCGTAAGTCAATCCAACCTCAGATCACAACGACCGCAAGGAATCCACGACACGAGCAAATTCGTCCTCTGTCATCCGATTGTGCAATGGTATCGCCATCGAATAATCGTTGGCGTCTCTGGCAACCGGAAAGTCGCCGGGAGACGTGTTCATGTTCTGCAAATAATACCGCAACATATGCACGGCGTGTGTGCCCGGCCTGGTCGAGATGCCTTGCGCGGCCAAAGAGCGCATAATTTCATTGCGAGGCCGCGGCGACCTTTGCGAATCAATCATCGTCACATAGGATTGCCATCCGTGGTGGTAATTCCCATTTGACTGCCGGGCGAGGAACTCGTTAGGCAAGCGCAGCCACGCGACGCCCCGAAGATGTTCGTAATAATAGGCTGCCCACCGCTCACGTTCGGTGATCAGACTGTCCAATTTGGCCAGTTGGACACATCCCACGGCGGCTTGCAAGTCTGTCATCCGGTAGTTATAGCCGAGCAGGTTGAAATCAGGCAGGATATATGGCTGCGGACCACTGTGCCTCTGCTCTTCCGAAATCGAAGCACCGTGGTTTCGCAAGCAGGAGACTTTTTCAGCCAGGTCATCATCATCCGTAGTAAGCATTCCCCCTTCTCCAGTCGTCACGGATTTGCGCGGATGAAATGAGAAACACCCCATCAGACCCAATCCACCAGCCGGCCGGCCTTTGTAGGCGGCTCCTGAGGCACAAGCCGCATCCTCAATAATCGGTATGCCCGGAGCTGCCGCCCGTATGCCATCAATATCCGCACACAAGCCAAACAAATGGACGGCGATAATCGCGCGGGTGCGGGAGCTGACTTTTTTGCTGACCTCTGCGGCATCAAGGTTAAAGGTCAAAAGATTGATGTCGGCAAAGACGACGGTTGCTCCACAGTATTTGACAACGTTTGCCGTGGCGACCCACGTAAATGCCGGCACAATCACCTCGTCCCCCGGACCGATCCCCAGAGCGACCAATGCGAGATGCAGAGCGGTGGTGGCACTAGTCACCGCGATCGCATGATTCACGTGATGGCGCATGGCAAAAGCCTCCTCAAAGCGGCGCACATGGGGTCCACTCGTCAACCAGCCGCTCGCGAAACAATCTCGAGTGGCCCGCCACTCTTCATCCCCCGTAACGGGCTGGGAAATCTGTATCGGTTTTGCTGTCATTAACTTGACGAAATGTGGAGCTCACAGGCTCTTGCGGCGACGAGCTTCAACATCTTTCTTATGAGTGCGGCGCCACTCCACCAGACGCTGCATTCCTTCTTCAAGATCAACACGCCAGGTGAAGCCGAGTTCGCTCTCCGCTGCTTTTGGACAGCCGATCCGATTGGTGACAAACGTCAGTCCCGCGGGCTCGTATCGGATCTCGCTCGCGCAACCGGAGAGCCGAATGAGCAAGTCGGTGAGATCTTTGATCGTCGTGCCTATCCCACGTCCGACATTGTAGAAGCCTTCCTGCGCTTCCGACTGCATGGCACAGATGTTTGCCCTGGCGACGTCCTCAACTGAGATGAAGTCATACTGTTGCGATCCGTCGCCATAGACCACCGGCCTCTCCCCCTTCTCGAGGCAGTCGAGGATTTTATGCATAACGGCGATGTATGCGCCCTGATAATCCTGACGAGGTCCATAAACGTTCATATAGCGCAGTCCCACCCATGGTAGTTTGTACCTTCGTCCCAACGCCCTCAACATGTGTTCGCCTGCAATCTTGGTAGCTCCATAAAATGTTTCATTGTTGTATGGGTGCGCTTCTGTCATGGGAATCTCCACCGCATTTCCATAAACCGACGCCGAGGATGAGAAAATGAGCCGCTTGGCGCCGTTTTGAATCGCCGCCATTATAACATTGAACGTCCCGCGAACGTTCACCTCAAAAGCACTCTCCGGAAACTCGTGGCAATGCAGAAGCCAGAGAGCAGCCAGGTGAAAGATGCCGTCCACTTCCTTGACAGCTTTCTCCAGAATGTCACGATGCAGTATATCTCCACCAAGGCTGAAGGTCTCGCACCTTGGGTTATTGAGTGCATCGCGCAGATTGTCCTCGCGGCCCCTGGTGAAGTTGTCATAGATGATCACCCTTGCGGCCCCCGCCGCCAAAAGCTGATCGACCACATGAGAGCCGATAAAGCCAGCCCCCCCAATTACGAGAAACTTGTTTCCTTCAATTTTCATTAGTGTTATATCCGCGGCTCAGACCGCGCCATGGCAACATCCTCATGCCACCTCACGCAGCACTTCCGAGGCGATATGTTTGCCGATGGCCAACGACGCCGTTGCGCCTGGAGAAGGGGCATTCAGTACGTGAAGCTGACGCGGGCCGCGTTCGAATCTGAAGTCCATCACGAGGCTGCCATCGCGCTCGATGGCTTGGGCCCGCACACCCGCTCCGCCTTCAAATTGCACGTCCGATGACTGTAACTCAGGCACCAACCGGCGAAGGTTTGAAATGAAAACGGTGCGACTCGTGGAATTAAAAAATTCCTTTGCTGTGGCGGCAGGGTAACGGCTGATAAAACGGTAGAAACCAGGCCAGGTGAAGGTATCTGCCATATCTCTCAGGGAAAAATCCCACTTCCTGTAGCCTTCTCTCTTGAATGCCAGCACTGCATTGGGCCCAGCCTCAATTCTGCCTCCGATCATCCTTGTGAAATGCACGCCTAGAAAAGGCATAGCCGGATCCGGCACAGGATAAATCAGGTTGCGCACCAGACGAGACCCGTGTGTCGTCAGAGTGAAATACTCTCCTCTAAATGGAACAATCCGGCAGGATGGACGCCGGCCAGTCAATTTGAAGACGCGATCACATTGAAGGCCGGCGCAATTAATCAGAAAGTCGGTGTTATGAGATCCGGTGGTCGTTTCCAGAACCAATTCCGCCTCAGTGTGTCGGAGACCGGTGAGTTCACAACATGTGCGGATGGTATGTCCCCGAGCCTGAATCTCATCAGCCATGGCTTGTGTGACCTGCCGATAATCGACGATTCCCTCCTGTGGCACGTGGAGTCCAGCGACGCCGCCGGCAAACGGCTCAATTTCTTTGATCTCCGGCGGACTTAACCATCGGAGCCCAACCAGTCCGTTGGCAGTTCCTCGCTCGAGAAGTTGCCGAAGACCGGCGATTTCCCGGGCATTTGTCGCGACAACAATCTTTCCACAGATTTCGTGCGGTACACCATGTTCCTGACAGAAGGCCGTCATGGAGCTAATGCCTTCCACCGCCAGCTTCGCCTTGAGTGATCCCGGCCGGTAATAAAGCCCGCAGTGCAAAACCCCTGAATTGCGACCAGACTGGTGGCGTCCGACGCCTGACTCTTTTTCCAAAACAGTAATTTCCCGCGCAAGACCAGCCTGGCTTATTCGCAGTGCTGTCGCCAATCCGACAAGGCCCCCGCCAACCACGCAAAGATGATTTACTCCCGGCATAGTCACGCCGGGGTATAAGCTCGAGATGCTAAAAAGCTTATAATGCCATCGATCACGGCGTCTTTCATCTGATCCGACAATTCCGGATAAATCGGAAGGCCGAGGACTTCCTTGCTCAGACGGTGGGCTACCGGGCAGGTTTTCTGGCCACGAATACTCAAATCAGCAAAACACTCTTGTTGGTCCATTGTTAGTGGATAGTAAATCTCGCTCCCGATGCCCTTGTCTGCGAGATCCTTTTTGAGGGCATCACGATTTCCACGCCCCAGCACCTGGATCGTAAATTGGTTCCAAATATGATGGTTCGGCGGGTGAGTGGCCGGCAGCTGAATTCTAACCTCGGACGTTTCAGAAAGGGCTTCGCAAGAACCGCAGCCACCGTTCATGTCCGGTCTGAGGCCGATTCCCGCCACGTGGCGCAGTCGTTGTTCGTAATATACCGCATTGGCCCGTCTGGCCTCAGTAAACTTCGCATTGTGCTGCGCTTTTACTCTCAATAACGCCGCATGCACCGAATCAAGCCGAAAATTGCCGCCAACGTACTTATGAAAGTATTTTGGTCTCGAGCCGTGGACTCGCATGATGCGGGCTTTTTCCGCGAGATCGTCATTGTCGGTCACAAGCATGCCCCCATCACCGAAACCGCCCAGGTTTTTCGATGGAAAGAAACTGTAGGTGCCAAAGTCACCGATGCTGCCGCAAAACCGTCCTTTATATGCAGCTCCCAGCGCCTGGGCGGCATCCTCGATCACATGCAATCCATGCTCCCTGGCCAAGGCCATAACGCCGTCCATGTCGGCCGACTGCCCGAAAAGATGAACGGGAACAATGGCCTTCGTGCGGGCAGTGACCTTCTGCCTCGCGTCGGTAACATCAATATTGAAACAAGTGGGGCAACTGTCGACGAAAACAGGTGTGGCGCCTGCGCGGCTGACGCAACCGGCGGTTGCAAAAAACGTAAAAGTAGGAATGAGCACCTCATCACCCACGCCGATTCCCAATGCCATCAGCCCAAGGAGGATTGCATCGGTCCCCGAGGAAACACCGATCGCGTTCCTGACGCCCAGAACCTCGGCGATCTGACGCTCAAAAGCCTCTACTTCCGGGCCCAGAATGAAGGTGCCAGAGCGTAAAACACGGGTAAAAGCTGCGACCAGCTCTCCCTCGAGCGGCAAATTCTGGGCGTTGACATCAAGAAGTGGAACCTTCATTTCGGGGATGGAAGGGCGGAGCCGGTCATGGCCTTGAAATTGTCGTATGACAAACGGCCTTTACGGAGATTCTCGGGCAAAGGATCATCTTCTGCGAGATCCCGACAGGAGACGATGTTATTGTCCACCTGATAGGTGAAACCCGATTCGGGACAAACGGCCAGGCCATTGGATTGAAACACAAGCTTGTGACCGTGCCGGCTCATCCATCCGTCCTGGCGGGCGGGTACGCCAACAACAAGCGCATAATCGGGCACGTCCCTAACTACAACCGCACCCGCAGCTACAAACGCGTACCTTCCCACCATGACACCACAAACAACGGTGGCATTGGCGCCAATGGTCGCTCCCCGCCGGATGAGAGTCATTTCATACAATGCCTGACGGGCCACCTGACTGCGTGGATTGGTAACATTGGTCAAAACACACGAGGGTCCAAGGAAGACATCATCCTCGACCGTTGTTCCGGCATAAATGGCAACGTTGTTTTGCACCTTGACATTCGACCCGACCACCCCCCCTCCCGCCACCATGGTGTTCTGGCCGAAAGAACAGTTCGCGCCGATTCGCGCTCCCGAACACACGTGGGAGAAGTGCCAGATCCGTGTGCCCTCGCCAATCGTGGCCCCGGGATCAATAACCGCCGTTTCGTGAGCGTGAAATGGCATGGTTACGGTTTCGAGATAATCGCGGTCCCGGCTGAATCCGGCAGCGGAACATACGCAATCCGTTGTTCTGACGAATATTCCTTCACCGCCCGACGCACCCCGCGATAAAGATCGTTGTTATAGTCGTGTACAAAAATGTAGCCTCCGGAACACAAACGGGGGTAAAAAAACTTCAATCCATCGAGTGTTGGCTCGTACAGGTCACAATCGATGGAAGCAAAACAAAAGCCTTCGTCGGCCAGCCCTTTTGCGGTGGCAGGAAAAATTCCTTTTCGAACCACAGCGTTCTCCCGGTGCGGAAGCCGGGCCAGAACCGTTTCGACGGAGGTATCACTGAAATTATCGGCCTGACCGATGAAGCCTTCGGCGTTGTCACGACGAACCTGGCCGGCCTCGAAGCCCGCAAAAGTATCAAAGAGATACAACCTGCGGCCGGGGAATGCCGCATTGATAAATCGGGCGAATTCGCCGCGGTAGACGCCGACTTCGGCGACAGCGCCGGGCCTGGTGGCAGAGTTGATTTCGTGTGCCACCAGTTCAAGCGCACTGAGTCGAATATATTCGGCGCTCAGGACATCGAACTGGCGCGGGCGTTGCAAGAGAACCTGCGTGAGACAGACCGTATAGCGGTCGCGCGTCAGTTTATGGATGGCTCTTTTTGTGAGGCTCATGATGACGTTTGCGCGGATATCAATGGGGCGGCATGAACGCCCGCGTCGCGCTCAAACGAGCGTGCTTTTCACGATGGTTGGAAGTTCACCCGCATGCTTATGTGAGCGGTCGAGCGCGGCAGCCTCCAAAACCTTGATCACCTCGAGACCGGACTCGCCATCTGAAAGCGGTTGTTCGCGCGTTTGCACACAGGAGAGAAAATGCTGCATTTCAGCAAGCAGTGGCTGGGACGGAGCGGCTTCAAAGATGACATCGGTTCCTTCATCAATGGTCTCCATCGCGGCCGTTACTGTTTTCCTGGAGAAATAAATCCGTTCGGCATGCTCGTCATAGATCAACATTCCCCTTTCGCCGACGAGGATGAGGCGGCGACGGTCCTCCGGCCACAGCCACGAACAATGGAGGTGGGCCTGGATGTTATGGGGAAATTCGAGATGCAAATAGACATCGTCCTCGACGCCGGCCCGCAGGGTGGACTGACCGGAAGCCACGATGCGGACGGGCGGGCACCCAACCAGGTGCAGCAAGACAGCTATGTCATGGACCCCCAGCGACCACAGTGCATTCTCAACCGCGCGAACGCGGCCGAATTTCGCACGTTCCTGATGGATCGAGTAAAGTTTCCCCAGTGATTTGGCTTCGAGCTGTTGCTTTAAGAATTGGACGGCCGGTTTGTAAAGCAGAAGGTGGCCCACCATCAAGACGCGTTTGAATTGTCGAGCCCGTTTTATCAGATCCCGCGCATGGGACGTTTTCAGAGTCATCGGCTTTTCAATGAAGACGTCCTTGCCAGCAGAGAGGAAAGCCGCCGCAAGCTCGTAATGAGTGGACGCCGGAGTGGAGATGACCACAGCATCAATGGAGAGGTTATGGAGCACCGGCGTGTAATCGGCTTGTAGCGTGACATCCGCGTATTCCTGACCAAGTCGCCCGAGCAAATCAGGTGAAGCCTCGATCACCGAGCGGAGCACCCCGAGCCGGTGCAACGTCTTTACAAGGTTTTTGCCCCAGGCGCCGGCTCCGATGACGGCGATGTTAGGCTGGCGGGAGGGCAAAAGCATGACGTTGGGCCGCAATCGGCGAGGGGCATCGATTTGTTGTGCGGCCGGAACGAAATCGTGCGATGTCTGCGAACCTAAGCCTTGACCAGCTTTCCATTGACCGGAAGTCCGGCCATGGCGTTTCGGGTATCAATGATCAATGGCGCCCACTCGGCCAACTCGGCAAGGTTATATTTCCGGTGATTGGTGGTAATCACGATAACATCAAACTGACTGACAGCTTCCCGCTTCCAGGGAATTGATTTCTTGCCGGTCCAGGTGGCATGCTCGCGGGTCGGTGTGATGATCGGAATATGCGGATCATAATACTCGACCGTGGCGCCGCGTCCGGCGAGAAGGTCCATTAGCTTAAAACTGGGGGATTCGCGCATATCGTCGACGTTTGCTTTGTAGGCGAGGCCCATGATCAGGATGCGGCTGCCGCGAACTGGTTTGCCGTGGGTGTTCAGAACCTCGGAAACGCTGTTGACGACATAGGTGGGCATCGATTCGTTGATTTCCCCCGCCAGCTCGATAAAGCGGGTATGAATGCCGTACTCGCGAGCCTTCCAGGTAAGATAGAATGGATCTATCGGGATGCAGTGTCCGCCCAATCCCGGTCCAGGATAGAAAGCCGTGAATCCGAACGGCTTTGATGAGGCGGCCTGGATCACTTCCCAGATATCGATGCCCATGCGATCTGCGACCAACTTCATCTCGTTTACCAGTCCTATGTTGACGGCACGGTAAATATTTTCAAGCAGCTTGGAGAATTCAGCGACCTGGGTGGAGCTGACGGGGACCACTTTATCGTAAATGGCGCCATACAAGGAAACGCCTGCAGCAAGACAGTTGGGCGTGCAGCCGCCCACGACCTTGGGGATTTGCACCCCATGGAATTGCGGGTTCCCAGGGTCCTCCCGCTCGGGCGAGAAAACGATAAAAACATCCTCGCCGGCGCGAAGTCCTTGCGCCTCGAGTCGCGGCCTCACCTCCTCTTCCGTGGTTCCGGGATATGTCGTGCTCTCCAAACTAACCAGCTGGCCTGCGCGCACATAAGGAGCGATACTTTCAATAGTGCTTACGACATAACTTAAATCCGGTTCATGGTGTCGGTGTAAAGGAGTGGGAACGCAAATGACCAGGGCGTCGGTTTCCGCAGCACGCGAAAAGTCGGTGGTGACATCCAACAGCCCTGCCTCCCTCGCTTTGCGAATGGGGTCAGAGGGAATATGCTCAATGTAACTCTGTCCGTCTTTCAGGCGGTTGACCTTGGCGTCGTCGATATCAAATCCGATGACATGGAATCCGCGGGCGGTGAAGTTAAGCAACAGGGGCAGGCCGACATAACCAAGACCGATGACGCCAACGACCATCTCTTTGTTATCCACTTTCGCTTGCAGAGGTGAGGTCATAAGTTTGGCTCGATGCCGGGATTGGGAATTGATTGGGACGTCAATTTTTCAGAGCGCTGAAGGGACGAACCGCCCGGAACTTGCCAAGCTGCCGCCCCTGGTCATTGGCCGCAATCCAGTGGCCAAACCAGCGAGGCGCCGATCCACACCCTTGCGGGCGTCGTCATTGAAAACCGTTCCACCTCATGAATTCGCGGACAAAGCGGCGCTGCGAGCGTCGCGGATCCCGAGCACGGAAAGCAGTGGAACCTCGACTTCCCGCGTCATGCCTAAAAAATGCAAAAGGACGGCGACCCGCTGCCTCCCCGGCATTAGACGAGTCACGGACGCCTGGACGCCTTGGAACGGGCCGTCAGCCACCTGTACAGCGTCCCCCGGCTGCAACGAGTCATCGACGGTAAACATCTCCTCCTCGGAAAAAGTCGCCCGAAGCTCGGCGATCACAGTCGGGGGGACGGATGGGACGCTTTCCCCAAAATGAACGAGTCCTAACACTCCGCTCGTCGCCAGCACCAGGCGCTGATGGGTCGGCCAGTCACATCGCGTGAAGAGGTAGCCGGGAAAAAGCGCTTCGACGAACCACACCTTGCCCCTCGATGTCGCGCGACGCTGCCGCACCCTCGGACAGAGCACTTCCAATTCCCCCAGTGTCCGAAGGTGCCGCGCTGCGATGTGCTCGCATTTCGGGCGGGCGCGAAGACAGCGCCATTCCCTTTCACCAGTGGATGATGTGCTTGCAGGGGCGGTCATCGCTTAATCTAAAAACCGCCCTACCAACGGCGCCAGGGTGCGGGCGCGGCGATGCCATTGTTCCAGCTTCTCGATTCGCTCCCGGTAAGCGCCGTTGACTTCTGAACTCCCCTTCGCTTGTTTTTCCATCTCTCGCAGCCTGACCAGACGAGCTTCACCAGTTTCAAGATGAGGCACCAATTGGCCATTAATGAATCCGACCGCCAACCGTTTGAGTTCCGTCTCGGGCACATAATGATCCCGCCTGTCTCCAGCCACATACGTCACTTTTACGGCACCGATCTGCCGCAGCGTTTTTAAACCCTGGCTGGCTGAACCTTTGCTCATTTGCAATCGGTCCACCAGCTCATCCAGGGTCAACGGTGCCATCGAGATAAATAGCAGTCCATAAATTTCCCCCAACGACCGAGGCAAACCCAGCAAGCGGAGTGCGCCGACGAACAAATCGATGACCTCAACTTCAAGCGACGAAAGCCGCTCTTCCACCAAACCAGACTCGATAGTTTCTGACGGGGTCGCGAGGGCACCATCCATGCAGGGACTAATAACCATACCTCAATTTGTTCAAGTAAAAATGAACAAAATGGGCAAGAATTTGCCGGCGGCCCCGACGGTTGGGAAACGATGCGGGGAGGATTTTTCAATTATTCTTAGGGCGGGTTCACCCAGCGAGTTCCACTTTCGCGGGTCAATGGGTTTTGCTACAGGTGGTGCGATGCCAGCTCTGCCGTCTTCGCGGTCGAGGCGCCGAAGGCGCCAGGAACTCTCGGTGGCGTTGACCAACCGGGGTTGGGGTATTGTACTGCTGGCTTTGGTGCTGGCCTCGGTGGGGCGATGGACAGGCGAGTCGGGTTTGGTTCACATCTCTTTATTCGCGGGCGTGGTTTTACTTTTGGCGTGGCCGTTAGCGAGATGGAATCTGGCTCGGCTGCGTTGTGAGCGCCAGGTTCCCGAGGCGGTATTTGTCGGCGCCCACTTCGTAGCAGAAGTCCATCTAATTAACGAGAAGCGTTCGACCGACAGCTTCAACATCGAAGCAACAGACGAAATCTTGGGACCTTTCGGCAAAGGCATGTCCCTTCGGCGATTGCGCGCCGGCCAGTCCGCCGGGGAATCGTTCGAAGCAAGGCTGCGTCAGCGTGGCGTCTCTCCCACGTTCCGTTGGCAGATCACCTCGACTTTCCCGTGCGGACTCTGGCGCGTGACGCGCAACGGAACAACTCACGCCCCGATGACGGTTTACCCGCGCCCGGTCGTGCCCGCAGGACTGGATGATCCTCGCGCAGAAGACTTGATGGCGGGAGAAGAGAACTGGCAGCCGCAACCGGATTGGTCCGGGGAGTACCTTGGCATTCGCGATTTCCGATCGGGCGATCCTTTGAAAATGATCCATTGGCGGGCGACGGCGCGGGCTCAACGTCTCGTCGTCAGAGAATTTGATCGGCGGCTGCCTGCCAAATACGCGCTTTTCTTCCACTCCTACCAACCGCCGGGACAGCCTCGGATGCCGGATGCCTTTGAGAGTGCGTTGGAAATGCTGGCGGGGCTGCTGTTGCGATGCCGGGGGTCGGGGGTGCCGCTCGAGTTAATCGCGGATTTCCATGGCTGGCAGCCGTTTGTCCTAACGGACTCCCAGGACCTCGCCCGCCCTCTTACTGCCATTGCGGCCGCGAAATGGTCGCCTTCCCCGGACCTCACGGTACTCATTTCGGCGATTGAAAAGCTCGTTCCTGAGAGCCGGGCTTATGTGGTGAGCGATACGCCGGTTCGGCTGTGGCAGCACCTTCTCCCGCCGGGCCGTTGCGAGCTGACTTGCCTAAGCGTGGGAGACATGAGACGGCGGCAACCCGGCTTGAATTTTCTCCGCCCTTCATGAGGCATCAGGTTCTAACTTTCGTCTTTTACCTGTCACTGGCTGTTGCCTGGTTGTTGCTCCGTGGCAGCCTCACCCCCTTTCCGCCTGCGGTGGACATGGCGCTTGCCTTCGTGGTGTGCGCGGCTGGATTTGCGGCCTGGGGGATGGCCTGGCGTTCAACCCATCCTCCCGCGCGGCCGAGATCGGGCCGCCTGGCATTCAACTGGCGCCAACTCATCCTCTGGATGCTCTTATGCGGCCTGCTGCTGGCTCTGTTCACCGGGCCACTTCCTTGGGCGGCTCAGAAAATCACGATCCTGCGCGGAATCGGCGGGGAAAAGGGCCAGGAGACCGAACGCCCAATGAACGGCCCATCTTCTCTCCCAACATCTGCGGCTGAAGGCCCCGAGCAGGAAGGCAAAACCTCCGGGCTGGGAGAAACGCTGCCACTTTCTTCCAACGCGCCCGAGCGATCTCCGCTTGGGGCGATGGCGAGTGCTGTCAATAAACTGCCGCGTCACCGCCTTATTTGGCTTTGTGCCGCCTTGATTATACTTCTGGCGGCTTTGGCCTGGTTGCTCGCGCGGACATTCGCCGCGCGCTCTAACACCACGGGCCTGCTGGCGTCTGCTTCGGACAAAACTCCCCTGCCTCCCTACCTTCGGGAGTTCCTAAAACTCTGTCGGCGCTTTGGACTTTCTCCAGAACCCGGCAACACGCTCCGGGAATTGATCAGTGCCTTGACGAAGAGCGGCTGTCGCGCCGAAGTCCTTGAACCCGTGGCCCTCTATCACTACGGAATTTGCTACGAGAATGTTCCGCCTCAGCGGACGAAGGAAAGAGATTTGCGCCGCGTCCTGAAAGTGCTGCGAAGACAAAGAATGCCAGCAGAAAATGCCCGCCCGGTTTGAAGCCGACCGCCGCTCAGGTCGACCTTCGCCTAACTCAGGTATGAATTCGTTCGGCAGGGTGGCGCTCCTGTAAAGCCACGGTGGACCCAGTTACCACCGAGTTACTTTTCTGAGCCAGTGAAACAGTGGACCTGACCGTCTTCGGTGCCGATCAGTACATGTCCTGACGCGACCGCCGGACTGCTCTTGATAGGGCTTCCCACTTCGTAGCTCCAGCGCTCTTGTCCATTCAATGCGTCGACTGCGTAGAGGCGGCCGTCATCTGCGCCCACTATCACCAATCCCCCTGCCACGACAGGGGAGCTGTTGATTTTGTCTCGGGCCCGGAAGCTCCATTTTTCCTCCCCGCCGGACCGCGTCAGGCAGTGCAACCGTTTGTCTTCCCCGCCGATGAATACGAATTCCTCCGTCACCGCCGGCGAAGTAAAGTAGGCAAAGTCCCGATCGCGAAATTCCCAAACCTGTTTGGGTTCTTTCAGGTTCCACGCCTCGACTTTATTGCCTGAGTGACCGAAGTAGCCAATTTCGCCCAGGATCGCCACCGAGTTTGGCATGTAGATTTTTATATCGACTCGGTGGCGGCGCTGCCCGCTCGCCGGATCCAGCACATCTATGGTGCCGTTACACCCGCCCAAAACGACACCGACTCCGCTCACCGCAACCGCGCCGTTGATCGGACCCCCGGCATCATACTCCCAAATCTTTTGGCCTGTTGTCGCATCGAGACAGAATACGCCTCCTCCAAATCCCGCAATCACTACGCACATCTGTTCCCGCCCTTCGGGCGTCCGCCGTAAGAAAGGTGTCGCACCAGCCTTGATTTCCTGCTGGGCATCAAATTGCCACTTTTCCTTTCCATCCGTCACGCCCAAGGCGCGAACGCTCGAATCGGATCCGCCAAAAATCACATGCCCCGAAGCCAGACAGGCCGATCCTTCGATGGGATCGCCGCTCGGCTTCCCTTTTTTGGCATCCATGAGCGCGACCTGCCAACGCCCTTTTCCCCCGGCCAATGACACCGCATGAAATCTTCCCTCCCCATCTCCAAAGTAAACAGCATCACCATCTGTGATCGGGGTGGCCAGGATCGGCTTTCCCGCCGCGTAAGACCAGGCCAGTTTTAAAGGCAGACCCACCGGCGAGGTCGCAACCCCCCGCAGCGCGCTGTCACCGCGAACAATAGGCCATCTGTCCGCGGCCAACTCAGCGCTTTGGAGTTGCCACCCGAACGCTCCAACCACCGCTATTGGGTACCATAGGTTCAAACCAATCCAACTTAGCAAACCCGCGTTTGATGGCAAATCGCCAGCCGCCTTCTCCCGAATTATTCAAAATTACCCATTGATTATAGACCGGTTAATTTCTAATCCCGGCTGCGATGGATCAACAGGCGCCAGCCACCGGACATTTCTGCGCGGAGCAATGGAACGGAGGCGCTTGTCATAAGTCGGCGGACAGCCTGCTCGGGAACTCGATCACCCCCCGGCGTTTTGCCGTGATTTTGCCGCCGCGGATCATTTATTCCGCTGATACCTTCGAACTTCATCCACTGCCGGGACTTTCGTCATCAACTTCCGCCCGATTCGGAAAAACTCCCCGCGCCCTCCATCGCCTGGATCGGCATGGAAAATTGTCCTGGCAGGACGCCCACGGCGACATCGTCACGGCGAGCTAAAGCGTCCTCGTTTCCCGTTGAAGACCGCACGCCCCAGGGCCGCGATCGGTTAAGGCGCATCGGACGGGTGCGGTTTGACAAAAGACGGCGCGGCGCGAAATCTCCGCGCTATGGACAACGTTCGAATGGGCATCGCCGGCCTCGGCAATATGGGCCGCACACATCGGCAGAACATTCTTGATGGCAAAGTCAGACGCATCGAAGTAACCGCCATCTGCGATCGCTCCGAGGCCCTCGACATGATCCCCCCGCGCCAGGGCGAAAGGCGATTCACCGATGTTGGCGAAATGCTCGAATCGAAGCTTTTGGACGCCGTCCTCGTCTGCACGCCACACTATTCGCACACCACGATTGGCATCGATGCGCTCAAGGCAGGCCTCCATGTGCTGGTCGAGAAACCGATTTCTGTTCACAAAGCCGACGCCGAGCGTTTGTTGGCGGCGCATTCTGACAAGAGCCGGATTTTTGCGGCCATGTTCAACATCCGCACCGATCCGCAATATCGGGCGTTGAAAAATCTCATCGATGGCGGCGAAACCGGTCCGGTCCGCCGCGTATTGTGGGATACCACCAATTGGTTCCGCACTGAATATTATTATGCCTCGGGCGGTTGGCGCGCGACGTGGAAAGGCGAAGGTGGCGGCGTCCTGCTCAACCAATGCCCCCACAACCTCGATATCTTTCAGTGGCTCTTCGGCATGCCAGATCAGATCACCGCCTTCTGCCAATTCGGACGCTATCACCAGATCGAAGTCGAGGATGACGTGACCATCTATTTTCGTTGGAAGGACGGCAAGCATGCGACACTCATCGCCAGCACCGGTGAGGCGCCCGGACGCAATCGTCTCGAAGTGGCCTGCGAACGCGGTCACCTCACTCTGGAAAGCGCAAAAATTATCTGGGCGCGGACCACTTCCGGAGTGACCGATTTTTGCCAGACCGTCGAAGCCGCGTTTGCCCAGCCAGAAACATGGAAAGTGGAAATTCCGGTTACCGGCCCCGGCGGCGGTCACCTCGAAATCCTGCAAAATTTTGTCGATGCCATTCTCGACGGTGCGCCACTGATCTCACCCGCTCACGAAGGTATTCACAGCGTCGAGATCGCCAACGCAGCGCTCCTTTCTACCTGGCTGGGCCAAACCATCGATCTACCGATGGACGCCGCTCTCTACGAAAGACTCCTCACGGAGAAAGCCGAATCCAGCACCTTCCAAAAAAGAGAAGTCAAGAAACGCATCGCCACCGCCGACGATTTCGCAAAGTCCTATCAGAGGTAGAGCCTCATCCGCCTGCCGCTCCGCAGTCGAGCGGACAGATTCACCGAAGGCGAACCCAAGGGCGCGCGTTCAAGTGGTCAATCCGCCTTTAACCGCCAATGGCCAATAAACACCAATGAACGAAAGTTTCCAGCTTGCAGAGTTCCAAATTCCTCCCCAATTCGCGTCCATTCGCGGTTGGTTGCCGCCCCATCAATCAAAAATCCGCAATCCGCGATCCGAAATTGTCAGCGTCCCCTGCAGGAATCGAACCTGCATTTAAGGTTTAGGAAACCTCCGTTCTATCCATTAAACTAAGGGGACAATTGATAATGAGTCAGTTAGCGCGTTTCAGGTGCGCTATTTGGTCAAAGTTCTACCAAATGTTCTACCGTGTCCGCCCCCTTCCGCAGGTGCGCATGGTTGCATCTGTTACTAGCTTCGCAAGCGTCTATTGGTTCTTGCAGGCCGTGGCTAGGCGGTTCGGCGGGACGGCTGGAAAGGTGTCAGCGGACGGTCAAAGTGCACCACTAAAAGATCGAATTAGGCGGTTCAAAGTGCACCACTTTTTGGAGGGAAAACAATTCCACTGGAGCGCGGGAGGGCGACTCCAGTGAGGTGTGTCCAACATCCTGAAAGTTAACTTACAAGAAGCCATCAAGACTCTGGAGGAGCACGGCTGGTCGCACGGAAACGGACACACTCGTCAAGATTAAGTTAGTGTGGGGGTCAGTGTGCAAAAAGCGTCATTTCCAGTTTCTGTCCGGGAGGCGGCGCCGTTCATCGAGCTGCATCGATAAAGGAATTGAGCTTTTTGGGCAACCGTCTGCGATGCGTCGCAGATCAATGCGCCCCCGCGCCGCGCTTCAGACTCGCCGTAGGCGAGCCT
>JBPCQC010000021.1:0-13794 GCA_050998515.1 Verrucomicrobiales bacterium | reverse complement strand
GCGCTCGTGTTTGGGGGGTGGGTCGGGGGGCCATCCATTCCAGGGGGCGAAACGCCCGTGCCCCTTTCCTCTGGCCACTCTCTGGATGCGCGCCCAATGTCTTCCGGTTGCGCGCGGCACGAAAGCGTCAACCGTCGAATTGTTGTGCATCCGATCCGCAACATTCTTTTCGACTGGTCTGGGACCCTGGTGGACGATCTTCCGCCAGTCGTCCACGCGACCAACGCGGTGCTTCGCCACTGCGGCAAGCCCGGCATGACGCGTGAAGAATTCATGCGCGAATTCGAGCTGCCCTTCGAGCGTTTTTACCGGCGCCTCACGCCGGACAACGCGCTCGACACGCTCGAACCGATCTTTCACCGTGCGTTCGAACAATCGGTCGAGCGGGCGACTCCCCTGCCCCACGCGCTGGATTTCCTGAACTTCTGCCGCGCCACCCGGCGTCGCTGTTTCGTCCTGAGCTCGGCGCATCCGCCCTATCTCGAACGCCAGGCCGAGGAATTTGGCTTCGCCACGTTTTTCGAAGAGGTCTACGCTGGAGTGCGGGACAAGACTCAGGTCATCCATCGCATTTTGGAAACCCATGCGCTCGATGCGCGCGAAACGGTTTTTATTGGTGACATGACGCACGACATCGAGGCGGCCCGGCATGGGGGCATCCGCTCGATTGCGGTGCTCACCGGCTACCAATCTGCCGGAGCGCTGGTGGTCGTCGAGCCGGATATCATGGTGCGCGACCTTGCGCATTTGCGTGCGGTGATGGTCGGCCACGATCCTTTGGACACAACGCCGGTGGGGACAGTGGGTGCGCTTATCTTCAACCGCGCCGGACGGGTGCTCATGCTGAAGACCAACAAGTGGAGCCACCGTTGGGGAATTCCCGGCGGCAAAATAAGGCGCGGTGAGCCGAGTGAGGCCGCCCTGCGACGCGAAGTGCGGGAGGAGACCGGCCTCGAAATCGAGGAAATCAGGTTCGTTATGGTGCAGGACTGTGTGGACCCGCCCGAATTTCACCACTCGGCCCATTTCTTGTTGCTGAACTACACGGCCCTGGCGCTTGATGGAGAGATTTCCTTGAACGACGAAGCGCAGGCCTTTCAGTGGGTTGGTCTTGAGGAGGCCTTGGAATTGGATTTGAACATTCCCACACACACTCTCATCCTAGAAGTGTTGCAGAAGCGCCCTTCTCCATACGTTTTGTTCTGAAATGGCCGCCGACCAACTGGAAATCAAAGGCCTGCGCATCGCCGCCTGGATCGGTGTGCCCGCCGATGAGCGGGCGCGGCCGCAGCCGCTGAGCATTGATCTCAAGCTGACCCCGCTCGCCCCGTTGACCGGGTTAGGCGACGCACTCGAGGGGACTATCGATTACGAGGTCGTCGCCACTCAGGTGCGCGAGCTCGTTCTGGGCCAAAAACGGCGGCTGCTCGAGACGGTGGCGGAAGACATCGCCACCGGGTTGCTGGCAAGCCACGCCTTGCGCGAGGTCGAGGTCGAGGTTAGGAAGTTTGTTCTGCCGCACTGCGATTACGTCTCGGTGCATTTAAGCCGCACTAAAAGCGACTGACGCGCACCCGTTTTCATGCCCGCGGACGCCGCCTCGCCATCGGATGCTGAACTCGTAGCTCGCGCCCAGCGGGGCCACACCGCTGCCTTCGACCAACTCGTCATTCGTCACGGCGCGCGGCTTTACGCGCTTCTCTACCACATGACGGCGAATCGCGAAGATGCCAATGACCTGTTGCAAGAGGTCTTCGCAAAAGCGTATCGCTCGCTCAAGCGCTTCCAGGGGAAAAGCCAGTTCTACACCTGGATTTATTCAATTGCCGTCAACATGGCGCTGAATTTTCTCAAAAAGCGCAACCGCCGGCAAAACACTATGAGCCTCGACGACCTCGATGCAGGCGTGGCTAACGACCAGGATTTTATCGCGGCCACCTCCCCGCGCACCCCGGTAAAGGAAGTGGACCTCAAGGAGCTTCAGAAAAGATTGAACGAAGCCATGATGACCTTGTCTGAAGACCACAGAGCCGTGGTTACGATGTATGATATTCAGGGACTTCCTCACGCCGAAATCAGCCGCATCATGGGCGTTTCGGACGGTACCATTCGGTCGCGGCTCTTTTATGCCCACCGTCAGCTGCAATCCTATTTGGATGAATTCTGGAAGAAATAACAAGCGATGCCTAACCAACCTCCAGATTTGGAAAAGTTGCTGCGCCTGAAACGCTACGAACTCCCGCCGGCCGGCTATTTTGAAGACTTCCTGGTCGAATTTCAACGGCGCCAACGGGCCGAGCTTTTGCATCTGTCAAGCTGGCAGCTCTGGGTCGAGCGCGCCGCGGCGCGATGGCATGAGGCACGATTTTTACTACAACCGCGATGGGTCGCAGCCCTCGGCGGTGTGGCTGCCCTGGCTCTGACGGGGCTCTTTTTCAGTGGGCCGCGCCCGGGCAACCTCGCAGGACAGGGTTCACAGGATCCGCCGCTGGCAGACAATGCCGGCAAGAAGCCGCCGGTCCGCACGGTGCGTGTTCGCCCCATCGAGACTGAGCCCGCATCGGGCCGGACCACAACCCCTGGGGTCCTCGCTGCCAGCCACGACCAAGATTCGCCTGGCAATAACAATGGCCTGCGCCGAACGCCTGGCAGTGGCGCACTTCGTTTTGAAACAATTCCTTTGCTCGCGCCAGTCTCGGACAAAAATGCGAATCCTTCTGCGGCGCCAAACAGTGGCCAGGTCATTATATTGGTGCGCTAGCGCTGGGCTGCTTGTCTGGATTCCGCTGGCGCGCAGCCAGCAGGAGCCCGCGACTCAGCCCAACCGCGATCCGCGATCAGCCATGGTGCGCATTGTTCAGCGCGTCACGGATAAGGAAACTGTCAGTGCCGCTGTCAGACTGGCCCAGACTGAAGCTCTGATCACGGTGATGCCCGGTGTGGACGAGGGAGCCTCCTTCACGTGCAGAACCGGGGCGGGTGAGTCGCTCGCCAAGCTTGTTTTCTACGATACCCGATCTCATCTCGCTGTCGTGACCGTCGACGAGACCAGACCAGCCACCCTGGCCCATGCGGATTCGCGTTCCGTCACGCTGGGCACTTCCCTCAAAATCATCACGCCCGATGAAACTCCGGGCCGCGCGCGTTTTGCCGGACGGGTTAAGCAGCTCGAAGGCCAGCCGCTCTTGCTCACTCTGCTGCGCTTTCATTCCGCAGCCTCCGGCATGTTGCCCGGGAGCGCCATCGTGGATGACCAACATCGAGTCGTTGCTCTTGCCCTCAGCACGCTGGACGATCAGGGTGCCTGGCTCTCCATTCCCATCGAGGCTGCGCTAAAAGTGGCCGCCGATATAAAGCGTTTCGGCGTCTGTCAAAGCGGCGAACTCGAAGTCGGCGTAGCCGTCGGGACGACGACCCCGCGTCTGGAATTTGTCAAGGCGGGCTCGCGTGCAGAACGCACAGGATTGAAGGCAGGCGATATCATTCTGCGCATCGGAGAGCGACCAGTCGCTGAGGCCTTCGACATTCTGGATGCGAACTTTTACCTCACCACCCGCGATCCGGCGCAAGTGCGCGTTTTGCGCGGCCTCGAAGAGCTGACGCTGACGGCCCCTGCCGTCGAGAAGAAGTGACGAAACCGGCTGCCGGTTTTGGTTGTTCGTTATTCGTGAAAAACAGGTTAAATCCGGAGCGCGGATTCGGGAAGGACCCGTTCCATTTCTGAAGTCCGGTAGCCAAAGCCCGTGTCTCCGAGACTCGACAAGTCGAGCACACCATTGCGGCGCCGATAGATGCCGGGGTGAATCTTTTCCTCCGGGCGCGAGCCCTCGGGATAAAACTGCATGGCGTTGCTTTCCACGCCCATGAGTGTTCCTGCGTGGGCCGCCAGCAGAACATGGGATATCTGAGCCAGCATCGGGTTGGTCAAATCCTGCACCATCAGAGTCATCCCGTGAGATCTCGCCCAGCAGAGGCTCAACAGCGCGCCAGTGAGTGTCTTGCAGGTCTTTAGGGCCACGCCCGTCCAGCCCAGTTCCAGACCCAGCCGCACCTGCTCCCAGTTGTGCGCGCTCTCATCGAGGAACAATGGTTTCCGCGCGCTGACAGAGCGCACGTCAATCGGATGCTCGCTGAGTTCGTAAGGAAATGGCTGCTCGATGTAGAGAAGCATCCCATAGAGGCGCGGTTCCTCGACCAGCAGTCGATCCAGAATTTCGCAGACGTAGGCCGGATCGGTTACCGTGCAGTTGAAATCGGCAGTCAGCCAGTCACAGCCTTCTTCGATGGCGATTCGGCCAACAGCCACCAGACGGGCGAAATCCCAAGGGCCATCCGTGCCTCGGAGTTTCACTTTTAAACAGCGCAAGCCGTCGCGGCGGATCCAGTCGCGCAGCAGGATGGGGTATCCATCCTCGGGCTCTGTCCCATCCAGGTCTGCGGCCTCCAACGGGTCGAGTCCACCAACAAGATGCCATACCGGCAACGGGTTTTGTCGCGCGCGCAGGAATTCCGGCACTCTGTGCGCGGCAAAGCCCGGGCCGAGAAACGGCTCGAGCGCCGCATCGAGCGTTTCAAAGACAGGCTTCTGCGCGAGATTTGCGAACGCATCAAAAACCGCTAGATCGAGCGGCGACAGACAGCAGAGCTTCGCCAACAACGGGATGGCTGAGTCAAACCGGTCCAGCTCCGCAGTCAAACGATGCCCCAGCTCCATGGGATGCAGCCACTGGCCTGCGGCTACCATCGTTCGAGCCAATGACAGGCAAAGCGCCTGCAATTTCTCTTCACGCACCTCCCAGGCAAGTTCCTGAGAAGGCCATACCCAGGCGACGCTGAGCGGCGTTTCACCCCACCCTTCCGACGACCGCCCCACTGCATCTTCGATGACAACCCTTGCCCTCGCACAGGTGGAATGCCTCACCGTCTGCGCGCCAAACTTCAGCGGCACACGCATCGGAACGGTCAGGAAATAAACCTCGATCTCTTTGACTCGACAGGCTGCCATGCCTGGTCAGCTTGGCGCGCAGCCGCTGGCTTTCAAGGAGGGTGATGTGTTCCGTGCAGGTCCCATCTCCACAGGAGCAAAAGCCGATCTCCCATATAGCCCACAAAACAGAGCGTCAACGCCGATGCTATGGACGAGGAGGGTCTTCAACCCTCCGCTAAAAACCATTTGTGGTGGTCCGCGCGTTCATCGTTCTTGGAAAGATATCTGATAACGCACATTAAAGGGAATCTTTCCTGCACTGCGATCGCACTCCAAGGCGCCCCTGATTTCCGGAAAGTTACGGACGCGCAGAAGCGCATCCCTACGGGTTTTTGGCAGGGTCGCTCCGTTAAAATCGTTTCCGTCAAAACCTGCAACGATTGGCTTCGGAGAAAGGTGGTTCAGCGATACAATTTCACGTCCCACCCGATAAATTGGCAGGGATGCGCTTCTGCGCGTCCGTGCATCGCGGGATTTGTCTTTGCGAGCAATGCGCTGCCGCGAATAGTTGGGAACGCGTCCTGGAAGTCAGGATGCGTGCGGCTAGAGTGCCTTTGAATGCCGCAGCCGATCCTTCTCGTCATTCCGGCCTACCATGAAAGCGGGCGGCTGCCTAACTTTTTGCCAGAACTATGCGAGGCGGTTGCTGGAAGCGGGCTGATGATGGACATCCTGGTTGTGGATGACGGATCGGGGGCTGCGGAACAGGATCGGCTCGAGGAATGGCTCGGTTCGCTGCGCGAGCGGCATCCATTTCTGGCCCCGATGCATCGGTTGCCGGTGAACCAGGGAAAGGGCGGAGCCGTCTACGCTGGCTGGGAACTGGCCACTCATCACCATTGGCTTGCCTTCGTCGATGCGGACGGAGCGGTGCCCCCGGCGGAGGTGATCCGGGTGGCCAGACTGACGAATGACCCGAACCTGATGGACAAGGCGATTTTCGCAGTCAGGGTTTCCGGCGCCGGCCGCACGGTCAAGCGCACCATCTCCCGCCGGATAACTGGCCTGGTCTTTCGCTGGTTGGTCCGTTTACTGTTTGATGTCCCGGTGCCCGACACCCAATGCGGCTATAAAATTGTGCCGGCGCCGGCTTACCGCAGCGTTCGCTCGCACCTCGTGGAAAAGCGCTTCTGTTTCGATGTCGAACTGGGGTCTTTGCTGACACGCTCAGGCTGCAGGATCGTGGCGGTGCCCATCGACTGGCACGAGAGCCCAGGCGGCAAGGTGCACCCGTGGGCGGTCCGTGAAATGTTCACTTCGCTCATGCGATTAAGACGGCGGCTGACGCCGGCTCAAATGAATGCCGGCGGCTGACTCGGCCGGCCGGCAATCAAGATTTTGACGTGAGGCTCGCTGACATGATTCACCCAGCGACAAGAGTGTCGCTGCCACGCGGAAATCTGATGGATTGGGGAGCACACGCGCCAGCGCGTGTCTGAATCGGCGCCTTCGCCGATTCGATTTCGAATTCTGGTCGGCGAGGGCGCCGACCACTGCACGCGAGGGCGCGTGCGCTCCCCGGAAACTCAACTAGCGCCGGAGCGGCACCGCCGCTTACTGGCTCACGGGTGGATTTTCACCCAGCCGTCCTGGACGACATCGTCGATCCAGGCTTGCAGATGACCGCGCGCCGCCGGCTCGAAACGCAGCTTGAGGATGGCCTTCACGGATTCTGCTCCCGCGTGACGTTGCCGTCGAATCATTTGGCTGATCTTTTGCCCCGCTTCTGACTCGAGGCCGGTGTACGCAAAACAATGGGCTGAATTATCCGGGTCGACCAACTTGTAGCAAAAATAGCGCCCGGGATCCGAGTAATAAAAATTGTAGTATGTGTCGTGTCGGATGATGACCCGCATATCGTGCGGCTCAGGCGGCTCTTTGGAAAGAAAGTCATCCCAGTTCACGGCGGACCAGGCGACATAACTTTCCCAATCCACTTTGAAGTCCCCCCCTGTCTTTTCGAGGGCGACAGCCTTGTTGGAGTGGTCATCGAGGGTTACAAACAACATCACGAAGGGAACCTCCTCGATCGTTTGTTCTTCGGTTCGGCTGTCGAAACCGAGAGCGGTGTGGGGTTTAAATGGCCGGGTCTGATGCCACTCGGCCATCCGGGCGGCAGTAACTTCAGAGTGCCGGACGTATTTTGCCTGCTCTTCGACGCTCGGCGCTGAAAGGAACGTCTTCGTCACCGTCACGGCGCGGCGCACTTCTTCGGCGGCCTTGGAGCCATCGGAGATTTGTTCATCTTCTGTGGCCAGGGCTGGATTAAAATGATGCGTCAGCGCGAACCAGATCAACACACCCACCAGCGGCAAAGCCAGGGCGACGCTTGCCACAATGAGCCGTCGATTTTTTCGGCGGCGAAGCTCAGCCGCATCCAGGTCCACACCCCAAGCCTGGTTGACCTCCGGGTCGCCCTCGACCTCGCCTTTCGGCGTAAGACGAAGGCGGCGGTTCTCGCCCAGGCGAAAATTTGCCGGCTGCAAGCCGGCATCTTCAGCTGCCAAAGGCGCCGCCCCTGGCGGCGTGACTTGAGCCGCGGACACTGGGGCCGCCGCGGGCGGCGGCGCCATCCCCGGTGTGACAGGCAATCTCATTTTCGGCGCGGCTTCCGGCGGACGCGGGGCCGGCAGGTCAGCCTTCCCGCTCGCTTCGAGATCGGTTTTCGGTGCCTCGATGCGCTCTCCGACGGGACGATCCGTGTGCCGGTGCTCAGGCAGCACCGTTCTGGCTCTGGGCTGGGTTTGAGGCCGGGAGAGAAGACGCGCCCCTGCACCGGACTCGAGATCTGGCGCTGCGATCTCGCTGCTGCAGTTTTCGCAAGTGATCGCCGCGCCCGAATCTTTCTTTTTGATCCAAATTGGGCGACCGCACCCCGGACAAGCAAACCCATGCAACCCGCCGCGTTCCATCTTGTGGAGATCAAGTGCGGCTGGAATTGACGCCGCTGGCGGCGGAACTTCGCGCGGAGCGCTGTCGCGACTACCCCGCTTCTCCGGAAGATGGCTCGGGCTGCGTTCCGAGACCCATCCCTCGGCGGCTGTTGCCAGCGCTTGCGGCCCATCGCCTGCTGGGCTTGCCCCAAAAGCGCGTTGCGTGTCCACCGCATGCGCGCGTGGTTTTTCACCATCGCTCCGGGGAATAGGAATGGATCTTTTTATGCCGCCTTCCTCAGTCTGGGGTGGCGGAGCACCTCGTGCTTCGGTTGGGGCGCGGCGATTGGGTATGGCGCCGAAATCTTGAAGAGTCGCTGACCGCGCCGCCCTCGACTCAGCCACCAACCGAGCGGCGTCCTCCTTCGAGGCGGGCATCCTGGGCATTTGCACCAAAGCGTCACAATTCGGGCACACCACTTCCCGGCTCTCGCTCCTCAAATCGAGGACCAGAATTTCCGAACAATTGGGACAGGCGATATCGATGTCGTCCATGACGCGACGCAAAGGGGCTTCTGCCACTGTCGGGAAGCGCGGTGTTAATGCAAGCCTCTACTGGACCGCGGGCTTCGTTGGCTTTTTCGACTTGCCGCTCAAATATTCCTTGAGCTTGGCTGGGTCGCTGGTCGGAGGATGGCAGAAGGTGCCGCTGCAAACGTAAATCGTCACTTTCCCATCAGACGCCGAGAGCGTCTTCGCGAATTCCTCGACGGGACCACTCGTTCCTAAAATTACTTTGTTTGGCTGGTAGAGGCCGCTGGCGGCGCGCAACAATTGCCTTGCTTCCGATGAGCTTGCATCGCCGGCCACGACTACGCGATACGGTTCCTGCGCATAATTTGCCACCACCTGCACCATCAGCGGCAAGGCCGTCGGAGATTCCATGAGTTTGCCTCCCATCAATCGCAATGTTTTCTCCGCCTTTTCCCGCAACGGTTTGAGGCCGGCAACAGCCGAAAGGTCCAAAAGCGACCACGCGGCGACTGAATTGCCCGCCGGTTCGGCATCGTCATAGTCGTCCTTCGTTCTTAAGATAAGACCGGCCTGCTCCGTACTTTGAAAGAAACCGCCGGCCTTTTCGTCGTAAAATTTCGCGATCATTCCCTCGGCCAGCGCCAGCGCCCACTCGAGATGATCGGGATCGAGCGTGCAAAAATAAAGATCCAGCACGCCGCGAAGGAGAAAGGCGTAGCCGCGCAACAACTGCGCGCTATCCTTCTCGCCTTCCCGCCAGCGATGCGAAAGAGTCTTGGTTGATTCATCCCAACTATTTTTGCGCAGAAACGCGGCATTTTTTTTCGCCGCCTCGATCAACGCATCGTCTGCCAGAATGATCCCGCCCCGGGCAAAAGCCGACAACATGAGGCCATTCCAGGATGCCAGAACCTTGTCGTCACGCAATGGCCGGACCCGTTTTTGGCGCGCCTCGAAAAGTTTCTTCCTGGCACTTTCGATCAACACGGATTCCTTGGCGCTCAGCTTGCGCTTGGCATCCACCACGCTCAGGATATTCTGTTTGGTCAGCGGATTGGGGTGGCTGTGGTCGACGAAGTTCCCTTCTTCGGTCACCCCCCAATAGGCCAAAGCGAGTTTCGCTTCCTCGGCCGAAAGCAGCTTTTGCATTTCCGCTTTCGTCCAGGTGTAAAATTTCCCCTCGTGTCCTTCGCTATCAGCGTCTTCCGCCGAATAGAAGGCGCCTTCCGCGCTGGTCATGTCACGCAGGACATAGCGAAAAATTCCGCGAGCCACCTCGGCGAACCGCGCGTTTCCGGTGGCCGTATAGGCATCGAGATAGACATTGGCCAGTTGGGCGTTGTCGTAGAGCATTTTCTCAAAATGCGGGACCAGCCATTTTTCGTCGGTCGAATAACGCGAAAATCCATCCCCGATTTGGTCGTAGATCCCGCCGGCCGCCATTCGCTCGAGAGTATGCCCCACGGCATCCAACGCCTTCGAGTCGCCGTTGTTGAATCCATGCCTCAACACAAGTGCCAGGACTTGAGGCTGAGGGAACTTCGGCGCCTGGCCAAATCCCCCGTTTTTTGAATCATATTCAGTCATGAATTCTGTTGTCGCGGCAGCCACGAGGGCGCCGTTCAAGGCGTCCTTGCCAGCCGCGGCCTCTTTTGGGGAAAGCACCTTGCCAAGCTCGACCGTCAGTTGCTCCGCATTCTGGCGAATCTCGGATTCCTTCGTCTGCCAGAGTTCAGCAACGCGCTTCAGGACATCGATAAACCCGGCCTGGCCGCGCCCGGCTACCGGCGGAAAATAGGTTCCCCCGAAAAATGGCTTCCGGTCAGGCGTCAGAAATGCATTGAGCGGCCATCCTCCTCCCAACCCCAGCGCCTGCATCGCGTTCATGTAAATATTGTCGATATCCGGCCGCTCTTCTCGATCTAATTTGATCGCGACAAAGTGGTCGTTGAGAAAGCGCGCGATCTGCGGGTCTTCAAAACTCTCGCGTTCCATCACATGACACCAGTGACAGGTCGCGTACCCGATCGATAGCAAGACCGGTTTATTCTCTTTTTTTGCCTTGCCGAATGCTTCGTCACCCCACGGATACCAATCCACCGGGTTGTGAGCGTGCTGGAGCAGGTAAGGCGACTTTTCCTTCGCGAGACGATTGGCCGGCTTCTTTTCGTCAGCAGAACAAAGCAGTGGCACAACGGCAATAACAGTCAGGGTCAGCAGCCTCATCGGGGCCGGAAAGATGCTGCGGATAGCCAATCGGGACAAGCGGTATCTCCAAATCTGCCAATTCATTGAACCCGTGACTGCTGCCCATCGAGATCGCTTCCGCTCGGAAAGCCTTTCTCCCGCCCGCGCTCATTTGATAAATGGCTCGCTCGGACCTCGAAGGGTCGCGCCGGCTTGATCCATCCCCGAAAGCGCTAAAGACGATGCTGGTCCCAGATGGGGGTGCTTGGGATCGCCTGCGCTTACGGCGCCTTGGTGCGGAACTTGAGGTCAACCGCCCATGTTTGCTCGAAAGTTTCCACCTTGCCGTCGGTCGACAGCTTTCCTTGCACCTGTCCATCCGCGATCTTGAAATCGCTCATCGTGATCTTACCGATCGAGTTGAATGGCTTTTGTTTGTGAGCGGTGTGTGCCACTTGGCAGCCGATGATGCTGCCATCCTCCGTAAGCACTGTGATGATCAGTGCGCTCCCGAACTCGCAGAAGGCGGCCTTGAAATCCGGGCGCTTATCTTTTGAATGATCTTTCTCGCTGAAGATGAGCACGATCGTCTCCTTGTCGGAAAATGGTTCTCCTTTGCGTGCCGAGAGAAAAGCCATTTTCGCCGCTTTGCCATCGCCCGTGAAGACGCCGCTCACAGCCGGTTCGGCAGCGAAAAGTCGAGGGCTTATCGCCATGCCGGCGATGAATGCCGACAGCGCAGGCACGAATAGATATCTCATCCACGCTTTCATATCTGATGGTCTCTGGTGTTTGTGTGTTCTAAGGCTGGCTACTCTTTGAAGTCAGTATCGGTAGTTCCGAGGTCGAGTTCCTTGATCCAGGCGTTGCGGTAGCGAACATCGTGGCCTTCGCATTGGAGTTTGAGTCCGCATGGGGTGTCGGTAATACCTTTGCCGCCGTCGTTGCCGCCATCAAGCCCGGAGTTTGGCCCACCCCATACTTGGTTGATGGTCTGGTTCATGTGCACCTTTTTCCCGTTAAAATACATCGTCAGCATCGCCTTCTCGATGCGCTGGCCGTCCTTGAATCTGGCAGCGCGGAAGATGATGTCGTAAGCGTTCCATTTTCCGACTCCGTTATAGGCGTGGTAAGGCGACTCGGTCTCGTTGATCACCGCTCCCATCCCGTGTTTGGTTTTGTCGCCGTCGAGCACCTGAATTTCGTATCGGTTTTGCAAATAAACCCCGCTGTTTCCACCCGGCTTCATAATCAGGAATTCGATGTGCAGCCGGAAATCGCGATAGGGCTTTTTGGTGACGATATCAGCGGTGCCGTATTTGCCGCCGGCCGCCGCTGGATCGTCGGTCATCAGCACCGTGCCTCTGTCGACGGGGTCATCCACAATTTTCCATTTGATAGGCAGCGATGAAGCGAAGCGCGGCCCTTCCCAATAGGTCCATTTTTCATCAAGAAGCTGGCGGGAGCCATCGATGAGGACCTCGGCACCGGGAAGCGGTTTGGCGCCGACGCCGATGTGTTTGTCATCGGCAATCAGTGGGGCCGCAGACAGCGCTGCAAACTGAAAAATGAAAAGGCAACGATATAGGTTGTTCATGGCGGATTATTTTTGGCGCAACCAACTGTTAGCTTCGGAGGCCCCAGCCTGGCGCAAATTGACGCGTTACTACCAAGGCGCAAGCAAAGGAATGACGTGACGCCCATGCCGGCGATAACGCGTGAAGTGGCTGTCGAGGGTCAGAACTCGGCAATCAGGATGCATCTCGCTCAAGCGGACAAGACAGGCGTCGGCGATCGACATCGGAGAATCTTCATAACGCCGCATTAGAGTCTCCAAACCAGCAACTTCGTTCTGGACTTGAATTGCCACCTGCACAATGCCTTCTCTTACGGCCCGCAGAATCACATTTGGTCGTCCGCGATTCCGTTCGACCAGGAAACAAGCCTCGGACAAGACGGCCTCACACGTCAAAAGCGGCGGTGGCAGTGCCATGAATTGAGCGAACGCCCATTTATGAAACCGATCTCGTGTCGAGTAAAAGGCTACCAGCGGGCCGCTGTCCAAGAGCGTCTTCGTCATTTGCCATAATCCTTCATGTACTTCGGATTGGTCGAGAGCTCGGCCGGGCCCTCGAAAAACCCGTCAAAGTCGGCCAGCAACTCCCCACACGTCGCCACGCCCGTTCGCTGACCTTGCTTTTTCTCCTCGAGCGCCTGCCGAACGATGTCGGACTGTGAGCGGCCAAGTTCTTTTGACCGATTTGCCAGCCAGTTCGCCAGCGGCTCGGGCAATTTTAAGGAAATCGTCTTCATGTTTCATGGTATTACCAAGTTGTCAGATTGGCAAGTCTCTCGTCCCGTCAGCCGACCAGATCATCATCAATCGGGTCAGATCATCATCAATCGGGTCAAGCTAAAATTATTGACAAAGGGGTCAGATCATCATCAATCGGGTCAAGCTAAAATTATTGACAAAGGCGAATAGCGTGGGAATTGGGTGTGAGCAATGGGGGTCTGTGAGCAAAAAGAGGCTTTTTCCCACAGCACGTCGCGTTGGGCGGAATTGGATCATCATCAATCGGGTCAAGCTAATCAATCTCAATCGGGTCAAGCTAAAATTATTGACAAAGGCGAATAGCGTGGGAATTGGGAGTGAGCAATGGGGGTCTGTGAGCAAAAAGAGGCTTTTTCCCACAGCACGTCGCGTTGGGCGGAATTGCGCTGTTCGGCCTTCGATAAGGTATTGATCGGTGTGTGCGAGGCACTGGGCGCAGGGAGAGGCATCGCTTTCAGGTCTGTCCGGGGCGTGCGAGCATTGACAGTTCCTGATTTTTTGGCAGCGTGCACCAGTGGCACGAAGTATTCGCATTGAATTGCCCGGTGCTTTTTATTATGTCATGGCACGCGGCAATCGGCGGGAAGCGATCTTTCTGGCGGACACGGACCGGCAATTCTTTCTCGACACCCTGGCCGAGGCCTGTGCGATGACCGGCTGGCGGGCCCACGCGTGGGTTTTGATGAGCAGCCGAGCGGCGGAGCGAGACAGACTCGCCGTAGGCGAGCCTGAAGCGCGGCGCGGGGGCGCATTGATCTGCGGCGCATCGCAGACGGTTGCCCAAAAAGCTCAATTCCTTTATCGATGCAGCTCGATGAACGGCGCCGCCTCCCGGCCAGAAACTGGAAATGACGCTTTTTGCACACTGACCCCCATTT